>PXSL01000023.1 GCA_003022815.1 Halobacteriales archaeon SW_5_68_122
CGAGTACGTGTTCCACGACGCCGACGTCCAGCGGATGGACGCCCAGGGCCAGCAGACCTACCAAGTGGTCGGCGAACCCGACGAGCGGCCGCGAGGCAAGGCCATCGAGGCCGGTGAGGCCGACCAGGCCGACGAGACCGACTCCGGCGGCGACGTGCCCGACGTCGCCGAGCAAGACGTCGAGATCGTCGCCCAGCGGGCCGGCGTCCCCGAGTCAACGGCTCGGGAGGCCCTCGAGGAGACCGGCGACCTGGCGGCGGCGGTCCAGCGGCTCGAGGACGAGTGATAGTGCCCGCCGTTCGCCGGTTCGGTATCCATCACGCGAGCGCGTCCCGCTCCGCTGGCACGCCGACACGGCAGTCGCTATGAGGGACCGCCGGGTGCTGGTCGTTCGGGAGGGCCGGGAGTTCCTGCTCGAACCGGGCGAAACCCTGGAGACCGACCTCGGGGTTCTCGAACTGCCGGAGGACGTCCGGCCGGGGACGACCGTCGAGACCCACCTCGGCGAACCGTTCGAGGTGCGCCGCCTGCGCGGGCCGGAGCTGTTCGACCACCTCGAGCGGACCGGCGCGCCGATGATGCCCCGTGATATCGGTCTCGTCGTCGGCCACACCGGCGTCGCCTCGGGCGACCGGGTGCTGGACGCCGGCACCGGGACCGGCGTACTGGCGGCGTACCTCGGCCGCCTCGGCCTCGGGGTGACCACCTACGAGCGGGACCCCGAGTTCGCCGAGGTCGCCCGGGAGAACATGGACCTCGCGGGCGTCGCCGACCGGGTGGAGGTCCGGACTGGCGACCTGCTGGCGGCGCTGGACGACATCGAGGGGTCGTTCGACCTGCTGACGCTGGACACCGCCGACGCCGCGGCGGCAATCGAGCGGGCGCCGGAAGTGCTCGCGCTCGGCGGGTTCGTCGCCGCCTACACGCCGTTCGTCGAGTCGGCCCGCGAGTGCGTGGCCGCGGCCCACGAGGCCGGCCTCTCGGACGTCGAGTGCCTCGAGACCATCCAGCGGGAGATGGACTTCGACGAGCGCGGCTCCCGCCCCTCGACGGCCGGCGTCGGCCACACCGGCTACCTGACGTTCGCCCGGCTCACGCCACGGCTCGGATGAGTTCGAGCAGTTCCGTCTCGTAGGCGTCGGCGTCGACATCGACCAGCGCCTCCAGCCCCGAGGCCGGGTAGGCGCCGCCGGCGACGTGGAACTCGCCGTCGCGCCACACCACGACCGCACCGAGCACCCCCACGTCGCCGCCGGCCGTCGAGAGCCGCGCCCGGTGGGGCGTCATACGGCCCCGGCGGCCGCCAAGCTCGACGGTCTCGGTGTCGCCGTCGGTGATGTCCTCGAAGCCGCGCTCGCGGAGCTCCTCGGCGAACGTCTTCTTCGACTCCCGGACCACGTACGGCCGGGCGGCCGACGCCATCCCGAACCCCGGCGACGGCGTGATGTCGAGCCGCGAGGCGAAGAAGAACCGCCAGACGCGGTCCTCGCCGCCCGCCTGCCGGATGGGGTCGGGCGTCGGCGGGTCCATACCCACGAGTCCGGCGCGAGGGTATTCAAACCCCGCGAGGCGGAATCCCGTCGCTGGACGGTCCGGTCGCACCGGACGGCCGATGTCGAACCGAGTTACGACTGGACGGGGGCGAGGCGAATCCCACGTCGCTCGTAACCCCATCAGCCCGGATGCCATCGGCCGGTGTGGTTGGTAAGCATTGGGCCTGCGAACTTCACGTGCTACTACGAGTGCTCGGGATTATCCAAGTGATAGAGGAGTTCGTAATCACCGACATTTTCTCCGCTTTCAAGTACATTGTCCATCATCCGCTTATGTTCTTCATCTATCTCATGGGATGAGTCCGCAAACGATTCGGACACCTGCTTCATGTCGTCCGCTTTCATGTAATAAACCAGGAAATCGCCCTCGTCTGTATGTTCGATAAACGTTGTTTCCGAGTGCATTCCTTCGCTCTTCAGTGTTTCAATCGCCTCCTCCTCCCTCTCACTAACTTCATCCATCCACTCCCTGAGTTGTTGCGTCTCCCCGTTCTCTATTTTCTGCTTCGTCAACACTATGTCGGTCATATTGCCGAAGTCGAACGTTGGAGGATTAGTTCTATTGCTTATATTGAACGATTCATCAACTGGAACCCAGCATCCGCCGAGCGGGGCGTTCGAAGAACGCCTCCGAGACTGTTCCCGGCGACGAGGCCGGAAGCCGAGTCGCCGTAGCGCGCGCGGACTGGAGGCGACCTGAAGGGTCGCCGGAAGGAGCACGCGCTATGTTTCACGGCGCCTCCGGCGCCGTCTGCTCGCGGGCGTACCCGCTCGCATGGTCCGCGGGACCGCCGGTCCCGCTCTATCCAACGTACCGAGGCGGCTTCGCCGTGATCCGAGAGACGCGGGACGCGTCTCTCGTCATTGCGGGAAATCAAAGATTTCCTGCTTGCAGTCAGAACGCTTCGCGTTCTGACGACATCACGAGGGAGCAAAGCTCTCTTGAACGACCTCGCAATTTTTCCCCACGTTTTTGCCGGGGCGCCGCGGACGCCCCGTATAAAAAGTGAGTTTTTAGTGGTCGTCCTCGCGCCACTTGTGCTCGCACTCGGTGCACGTAAAGAAGCGAGTCTCGGACTCGTCGGCCGCCCGAATCTGTTTCATCTCGTAGCGGGCGCGGTCGTGGCCGCACTCGGGGCAGTGGACCTCCGTCGTCGGGCCGATGTCCTTGTCGTCGACCTCGGACATGTCGACGGGGCCGCTGTCGGTGTCCTGTCCCTGGGTGGTCGTCATCGCCGCCTCCGCCTCGGCGTCGCGGGCCTTCTCGTAGCCGCAGGAGTCACAGAGCCAGGCCCCGTCGTCCCCGTGCATCATCGAGCCACACTCGTCGCAGAACTCCATGTTGGTGTTGCAGGCCCTGGCGCGTACTTAAGCGGTCGGGTTCGGCGCCCGCCGGCTTCGGAAGCGTGATGACGGAGGCGGCCCTTCGGCCGACAATGTTCGGGACGGACCGCCGGGTGGTCTTCTTGGCGCTGGCGCGGATGGCCGACGCCGTTGCGAACTCCTTTCTCATCATCGTCCTGCCGCTGTACATCGCCAGCGGCGAGCTTACAGTGCCGACGCTGGAGGGGGCGACCGTCGCCGGCTACCCGCTGACCGTCGAATTGCTCATCGGCTTTGCGCTGTCGCTTTTCGGCTTCCTCAACAGCTCCTTCCAGCCGGTGACCGGCCGGCTCTCGGACCGGACTGGCCGCCGGAAAGTGTTCATTCTGCTCGGACTGGTCGTGCTGGCGGTAACCTCCGTCGGCTACGCGCTGGTCGACAGCTACGAGGCGCTGGTCGTCGTCCGGGCAATCCAGGGGCTCGGCGGGGCGCTTGTCATTCCGACCACCATCGCGCTGGTGGACGACCTCGCCCGCGGCGACGCCGAGCGCGGGGGCAACTTCGGCGTGTTCAACACGTTCCGACTGGTCGGCTTCGGGTTCGGCCCCATCGTCGCCGGCCTGGTGGTGAAGGGCGGCCCCTACCCGCTCGCGGAGGGCCTCTCACTCTCGGGGTTCGACGCCGCCTTCGGCGTCGCGGTGCTCGGAGCGCTGATCAGTTTCACGCTCGTGTTGGTGCGCATCGAGGAGCCGGACGTCACCGCCGCCGACGCCGGCGACGACCTCTCGATTGCGGTCCGCGGCGAGAAAGCGGGCCGCCTGCTGGACCCCGTCTTCGTCCTCGGGCTCGGCACCTTCTTCATGGCGGTCAGCATCGCGCTGTACGCCACCCTCCAGGAGCCCGTCAACGCGCGCCTGGACCAGGGCCCGCTGTGGTTCGGCGTCCAGTTCGCCGCCGTCGTCGTCGCCAACGTCGTCCTGCAGGTGCCCATCGGCCGGGCCGCGGACCGGGTCGGCCGCAAGCCGTTCCTCGTCGGCGGGCTGGTGCTTCTCGCGCCCGCGGTGCTGGCGCAGGGACTCGTCACCTCGCCGTGGACGATGCTCGTCGCGCGGCTGTTCCACGGCGTCTCCGTGGCGATGGTGTTCGCACCGGCACTGGCGGTGGCGGGCGACCTCGCCGAGGAGGGCACGTCCGGCACGACGCTTTCGGTTCTGACGATGGCGTTCGGCTTCGGTACCGCCGTCGGCCCGCTGGCCTCGGGACTGCTGTTCGGCTTCGGCTTCGTCGTCCCGTTCGCTTTCGGGGCGGCGCTGGCGCTCGCGGCGCTCGTGCTCGTCGTCACGCAGGTCGACGAGACCCTCGAGGGCGCCCACCTGCCGAGTTTCGTGCCGGGCGGGGACTGACCGCAAACCGGAGGACTGCTACCGCGCTCGGTCCGCGACCGCCCCCTCCGGGCGGGGACGGCGCCCCCAGAACCGATTTAGGCCGTCCGTCCGTGTTCGGGGTGTGTACGACATCGAGCGCTACCTGAACATCCGGAGCGCGTTCGGGGCGTCGTTCGGCCCCGAGGGGACGCTCGCGTTCCGCACCGACACCACCGGGACGCCGCAGGTGTGGACGCTGGAGGAGCCGGGCGCCTGGCCCGAGCAGCGGACCTTCTACGACGAGCGGGTGACGTTCGCCTCCTGGTCGCCGGAACGGCGCGAGTTGGCCTTCGGGATGGACGAGGGCGGCGACGAGCGACAGAAACTGTTCCGACTGGACCCCGATGGAACGGTCCGGACGCTGACGCCGGCCGACGCCAAACACCGGTGGGGCGGCTGGAGCCACGACGGCGACCGGTTCGCCTTCGCCTCGAACCGCCGCGACGAGTCCGTGTTCGACGTGTACGTCCAGGGCCGCGACGACGAGGACGCCGAGATGCTGCTCGAGGGGGACGGCTGGCTCTCGCTGGGCGGGTGGAGCCCGAGCGACGACCGACTGCTCGTCCACGAGGCCCGCTCCAGTTTCGACCACGATGTGTACGTCCTCGACATCGAAACGGAGACGACGACCCACCTGACCGACCACGACGCGAGCGAGGTCCGGTACAGCAGCCTCTCGTGGGGGCCGGACGGCGAGGGCGTCTACTGCTGTACGGACCTGGATGCCGACACGCTGTATCTGGCCCGACTTGACGCCGAGGACGGCGCGGCGACGACCGTCGAGGAGGGCGGCGGTGAGCGCGAGGGAGCGCGAACGTCGTCGGGCGCGTCAGCGTCCGACGGACAGTGGAACCTCGACGGCATCGCGCTAGACGACGGGACGGGCCGGCTGGTCTACTCGCGGAACGTCGGCGGCTACACCGACCTAACGGTCGGCGAGCTGGCCGGTCCCGAGACCGTCGAGACCTACCCGGACCCGGACTTGCCGGACGGCGTCGCCGACGGCGTGAGCTTCGACGACGACGCCGAGCGGTTCGCGCTGACGGTCACCGCCGACACCGAGAACACGAACGTGTACGTCGTCGACGTCGAGACGGGCGCCGCCGAGCGGTGGACCCACGCCGCCACCGCCGGCATTCCGCCGGAGACGTTCGTCGAATCCGAGTCCGTGGCCTACGAGAGCTTCGACGGTCGGGAGATACCCGGCTTCCTCTCGGTGCCCCGCGAAGTGCCCGACGGCGGCGCGCCCGTCGTCGTCGACATCCACGGCGGTCCCGAGAGCCAGCGGCGGCCCTCCTTCTCGCCGGTCAAGCAGTACCTGCTCGCGCACGGCTACGCCGTCTTCGAGCCGAACGTCCGGGGGTCGACCGGCTACGGGCGGGCGTACACCCACCTCGACGACGTGGAGAAGCGGACCGACGCCGTCGCCGACATACGGGCCGCCGTCGAGTGGCTGGCCGACCACGACGCGGTCGACGGCGACCGGGTCGTCGCCAAGGGCGGCTCCTACGGCGGGTTCATGGTACTTGCGGCGCTCACCGAGTATCCCGAGCTATGGGCGGCCGGCGTCGACATCGTCGGCATCGCCAACTTCGTGACGTTCCTCGAAAACACCGGCTCGTGGCGCCGCGAGTTGCGCGAGGCCGAGTACGGCTCCCTCGAGGCGGACCGCGAGCTGCTGGAGGACATCTCGCCCATCAACGACATCGAGGCCATCGAGGCGCCGCTGTTCGTCCTCCACGGCGCCAACGACCCCCGCGTGCCGGTCGGCGAGGCCGAACAGATAGCCGACCGCGCGGCCGAGCAGGGCGTCCCCGTCCGCAAGCGAATCTTCGAGGACGAGGGCCACGGCATCACGAAACTGGAGAACCGCATCGAGGCCTACGCCGGGGTCGTCGAGTTCCTCGACGAGCACGTCCGGGGCGAATCGGACAATTGAAACGGCCACAAGATTCTTGTCATGTGAATTCATACCACAGTCCGTTGGAGGTGGTGACCTACGTACTCGAACGCCACACGCCCGAGTCGAACCGTCCCGCAACCGTAACCTGTCCCGTGTAAGCCGGTAACCTGTCACGTCGGAGTTCAGTCTGCTTTCAGCGGGCGTCCTCGAGTTCCTCGAGCGCGCCCGGGTTCTCTATGGAGGACATGTCGCCCAGGTCCTCGCCCGTGTACGTCGCCCCGATTGCCCGTCGGATAATCTTGCCCGACTGGGTCTTGGGGAACTCGTCGACGAACAGCACCTCCCGCGGCCGGAACGGCTTGCCGTGCTCCTCGCCGACCTTCACGCGCAACCCCTCGCGCAGGTCGTCGGTCTCCTCGTACCCCGGCTCCAGAACGACGTACGTGACGACGGCTGTGCCGGTGGTGTCGTCGGGGACGCCCACGGCGGCGGCCTGGTTGACGGCCTCGTGCTCGATGAGGGCGCCCTCTATCTCGGCGGGACCGACCTTCCGGCCCGCGACGTTCAGCGCGTCGTCGGCCCGGCCGTGGAGGTACCAGAAGCCCTCGGCGTCGACCTGCGCCCAGTCGCCGTGGTCCCACATCGGCGGCTCGGTGAACGACGACCAGTACTCGTGGAGGTAGCGGTCGTCGCCGCTCCACAGCGACTTCGTCATCGAGGGACACGAATCGCGCGCGACGAGGTAGCCGCGTTCGTTGTCCTCCTCGACCGAGACACCCGTCTCGTCGACGATGTCGATGTCCATGCCGAGGCCCGGGCTACCGAGCGTGCACGGCTTCAGCGGCTGGCCGGGCAGCGGCATCAGGAAGCAGCCGAATATCTCGGTGCCGCCGGAGATGTTGATGATGGGCGCCTCGCCGCCGCCGACC
>PXSL01000048.1 GCA_003022815.1 Halobacteriales archaeon SW_5_68_122
TGCCACTACCACCTCGTCGTCGAGTCCGTCCTCGCACAGACCGGCTACTACGGCATCACCTCCTCGATGTCGCCCCGCGGGGACGACGACGTCGCCACCCGGGACCTGCCGCATCTCGAGGGCCTCGTCGAGGGCATCTCCTACATCCGGAGCGACGAGGGCCGCCACGTCGGGTTCGGGATACAGCAGGTCCAGGCCCACCTCGCGGAGGACGGCGTCGACGAGCAGGTGGTCCGGGACACCCTCCAAGAGTTGATGCCGTTCGTCGCCGAGACGGTGAGCGTGACCGACGAGGTGGTCGACCCGATGCCGCTGGTCGAGTACGCCCGCGAGAAGCTCACCCGCCGCATCGACATCATCACTGACGCCGACGCCGACGTCCCCAGCGTCGAGCAACTCGTCGCGCTGGACGACGACCCCGCCGCGGCCGACTGAGCGGCCGGGGCGTCGCAGTCTTGCGGTTCGCTCCCGGGCCGCCCCCGTCTGTGGTGCTAGTGATTCTCACTCCCTTAAGGACTGAAAACAGTCTAACGAGTATTAACATTAAAAATCATAAAGGTTTTGTAGCCATCGCTGCTCCGGTCGAATGCACACGATGGGCGACCCACAGACGCGGTCCGGAACCGGCCGACGCGACGCCGACGGGACCGGCTGTGCTCGCTCAGGGATCGCCGACGGTCCGGGCGGATCGGCGCCCGGCGTCGGCAAATTACGAGGCAACTATGGCACACGACAACGACGGAGAGGACAAGGTCGCTAGTAGAGTACAGAACACCGAATCGATTACCCGAGACGTCGACAACCCCGCCGCCCGAGAACTCCGCCGGAAGTTCGACCAGCAGGACTTCACGTTCGCGCCGGGCCTGTACCACGCGCTGGACGCCCGGCTGGCGGAGATGGCGGGCCTGGACGCGGCGTACATGTCCGGCTACTCGACGGTGCTGGGCCAGTTCGGCTTCCCGGACCTCGAGATGGTGTCGATGACCGAGATGGTCGAGAACGCAAAGCGTATCGTTGAGGCGACCAATCTGCCGGTCGTCGCCGACTGTGACACCGGCTACGGCGGCATCCACAACGTCCGGCGAGCGGTCCGCGAGTACGAGAAGGCCGGCGTCGCCGCCGTCCATATCGAAGACCAGACGACGCCGAAGCGCTGCGGGCACATCGCCGGCAAGAAGATCGTCTCCCGCGAGGACGCCGAGGCGCGGTTCTCGGCGGCCGTCGACGCAAAGCAGAGTGACGACACCATCGTCATCGCGCGGACGGACGCCTACGGCTCCGCCAACGGCGACTGGGACGAACACGTCGCACGCGGCCGACTGTACGCCGACTGCGGCGTCGACCTCGTGTGGCCCGAGATGCCGGACCCCTCCCGCAAGGACGCGGTCGCCTACGCTGAGGCACTCCACGAGACCCACCCCGAGGTCGACCTCGCGTTCAACTACTCCTCCAGCTTCGCCTGGAGCGAGGAGGAGGACCCGCTCACGTTCCAGGAGCTGGGCGACCTCGGCTACCAGTACATCTTCATCACGCTGTACGCGCTGCACTCCGGTGCCCACGCCGTCTACGAAGACATGAAGCGCCTCGCCGAGAACGACGAGCGCGCGCAGTTCGACCTCGAGGGCCGCTACCTCGGCCACGAGACCGAGAGCCACCACGAACTGTCGTTCGTCTCGCGGTTCCAGGACATCGAAGCGCAGTACGACCCCGAGGCGAAGGCACGGATGGAGGCCAGCGAGGGCTTCACCGAGGACCAAAACGAGCCGCTCACGTCCGAGCAGGACGACTGACCGACGCGCCGCGGCGGCCCGGATTTCCTTCTCGCCGATTAGTCGCAACTCCGCGTAGCAGGCCGTCTACCGCCAATAGAGCCGTTTCGACCAGCTTTAATACTCGCCGAGATAACCCTCCGGCGAGATGAGCGCAATCGACGAGTTCTTCACGACGCCGACCGCAGAGCAGGGCAAGGCCGATTCCGCGAAGAAGCTCCGGAGTGCCATCGGCCTGCGCGGAATGCAGGCACCCGACGTCTGGGTGCCGGACAACGAGGACGCCACCGCGCCGAACATGCGCGACGAGGGCGCCGAGAACATCGCGGAGGTGGTCGCCGAGGGCGGCGCCGACTTCCCCGGCGAGATCCACCCCCGCGTCGTCTGGCACCGCGACAGCCCCGCAACGCGGTACAGGGGCTTTCAGCACATGCTGGAGATCGCCGACCCGTCAAACGGCGCCGTCGAGCATATCGACGGGTTCGTGATTCCCGAGGTCGGCGACGTCGACGACTGGAAGAAGGCCGACGAGTTCTTCACCATCGTCGAGAACGAGTACGGCCTCGAGGAGGGGTCGCTGGCGATGAGCGTCATCGTCGAGTCCGGGTCGGCCGAACTGGCGATGGGCAAGCTCCGCGAGGAGATGGGCAAGCCGTCCAATAACCTCGAGCGGCTGTTCCTGCTCGTCGACGGCGAGGTCGACTACACGAAGGACCTGCGCGCCATCACCCCCACCGGCGGCCTGCCGGAGTGGAAGGAGCTGCGGCACAACACCTCCCGGGCGGCCTCCGCGGCCGGCTGTATCGCCATCGATGGCCCCTACGACGACATCCGCGACGTCGAGGGCTACCACGACCGCATCACCGCCAACAACGCCATGGGCATGCTCGGCATCTGGTCGCTCACGCCCGGGCAGGTCGTCGAGGCCAACAAGAGTCCCCTGCCGCCGGCCGAGGGCTACTGGACGGTCGACGCCGACGGCCGCACCGTCGAGCTCGAAAGCCGGGACGGCGTCGAGGTCTACACCGGCGAGCGCATCGGGCTCGAGGCGGCCGACGGCGGCTACGAACTCGAGGTCGGCGGCGACGAACTGTTCGTCGAGACCGAGGAGGAACTCGTCGACGAACTGCTGGACCTGCTCGACTACGTGCCGAGCCTCGACGACGTCGTCGACTCCATGGAGGAGTTCGAGGCCGCGAAGGCGGCCGGCAAGGGCGCCATCGCCATGACCCGGGCCGCCACCGTCGATATCGACGGCGTGCAGGTCGACGTCGCCTCCGACCGCATGTGGGACGAGGCGACCTACCAGGCGCTCCAGACGCCGATCGACCTGTTCCAAGACGTCTACGAGAGCCGCCCCGACCAGCACGACGATCTCGCGGAACTGTACAGCGCCGAGGTCGTCGAGCGGGCGATGCAGGTCGGCGAGTAGACAACGGGTGTCCGCGCCGAGCGGAGCGCGGCGCGGGTCGCCGGACAAGGGCGCCGCAGGCGCCCCACCTCCGGTAGCGCGCGTGGACTAACGCGCTCGACGGGAGGGCGCGGCAGGAGCACGCGCGCATATTTTTCCCCAACGTTTTTGCTGGCCGTTCGCCGTCGGCGAGTGGCCGTGTAAAAAGTGGGTGTCTCAGGGCCAGATGCGGTGCGAGAGGCTGGCGAGCACCTCTTGGTCCTCGAAGGGGGTGGCGCCGTGGAGGGTCGGACGGACTGCCTCTTTCTCGTCGAGGAACTCCGCGAGGCGGGCGCCGTCCTTGTGGTCGAACCCGCCGATGGACCACGGCGGCCAGATGGTCAGGTGCTCGAAGCGGCCGCCGCGGCCGTTCCAGCGGGCGTACACGTCCGCGGCCCCGTCGTCGGCGACGACGGCGAGCGTCCCGTTGGTCGCTCGCATCGCCTCGACGTAGTCCAACAACACCTCCCGGAGGCCGTCGTCGTCCGCGTCGGTCATTTGCCCTGGGTTGGGTTCACACGGGCATAAGCCTCCGGGTCGCCCCGGTATCGGTGGGGCTTTTTCCCGCCGTCCGCAACGCAACTCCATGCTCCGCTACGTGACGACGAACGAGGGGAAGGTCCGGGAGGCCGAGGAGTACCTCGGCGACGGGGTGACCGCACTCGAGTACGACTACCCGGAGATACAGGCCGACTCCATCGAGGCCGTCGCCGCCGAGGGCGCCCGCGCCGCCTACCGACACGTCGACGCCCCGGTCATCGTCGACGACGCCGGCCTCTTCATCGAGGGGTTCGACGGCTTCCCGGGGCCGTACTCCGCGTACGTCGAGGACAGCCTCGGCGTCGAGCGCGTGGGCCGGCTCGCCCGCCGCGAGGACGCCACCCGCGCGCGGTTCCGGTGTGTCATCGCCTACTGCGACGGCGACCGCTTCGAGGCCTCGCCGGAACCGGTCGACACTCGCCGCGACCGACGAGTCGGTTGCCGAGGGCGGCCTGCCGGTGAAGCTGTTCGCCGGGTCCGTTCCGGGCCGCATCGTCGAACCGCGCGGCGACGGCGGGTTCGGCTACGACCCCATCTTCGAGCACGACGGGGCCACCTTCGCCGAGATGGACCCGGCCGAGAAGAACGCCGTCTCCCACCGCGGGCGGGCGCTGGCGTCGTTTGGGGAGTGGTACGCCGAGCAGTAGCGAGGCGTATCCCGGAAGAGCTTCGCTCTGCCGGTGGTTTCGAGGCCGAACGAAGTGAGGGTTCGAAACGTTGAACGACGCAGCCCGCACAGTCGGCAGGCAAGCGGGACCGTCGTTCGGAAGTACGCCGAGCAATAGCGAGGCATACCTCGGGAGAGCTTCGCTCTACCGGTGGTTTCGAGGCCGAACGAAGTGAGGGTTCGAAACGTCGAGATTCCAGCGGGGGCTCTTACCCTTCGGAGATGCACTGACAGTTGCTGGAGTCGGCAGACGAAGCCGTATGTTCGGTGACAACTCTGACCATGCGTCGGGTTAACAACTATACCTACCACCGTCGTCAGTCAATCAAACCGTCATCAGAGTGATATCAGCGGGACCGAGCGTTCCGTGGCAGACCGTACTGATAAGTCATCGAAGCTCCATACGGAGTCATGACAGTCGACGGGACGGCGCTGGTGACGGGCGCCTCGGCCGGCATCGGGCGGGCGCTCGCCGCCGAGTTCGCCGCTAACGGACACGACGTGGTACTCGTGGCGCGCCGCGAGACGGAGCTGAACGCGCTGGCGAACGACCTCGAGGACGAGCACGGCATCAGGGCCCACGTCATCGCGCAGGACCTCGCCTCGGTCGACGCCCCCCACGAGCTCAAGGCGGCGACCGACGAGCGGGGCGTTCAGGTCGACGTCCTCGTGAACAATGTCGGTATCGGTACGCAGGGCGCCTTTGTAGAGAACGACCTCGGCCGGGAGCTGGACCAGCTCCAGCTGAACGTGGTGACGCCGACCCAGCTGACCCACATCTACGGCCGCGAGATGGCCGACCGCGGCATGAAGACCTTCTCAGAGGGGGTCGCCGAGGAGCTCCGTGAGGAGGGCGTCGACGTGACGGTGCTGTGTCCCGGGCCGGTCGACACCGAGTTCCAGGGCCGGGCCGACAACGAGGACACCCCGCTCGGGAGCGGCGAGATGCAGGACGTCGGAATGGTCGCCCGCGCCGGCTACGACGGCCTCCAGGGCGGCGACACCGTTGTCGTCACCGGCTGGAAGTACAGGCTCCTGACGAAGCTCTCGAACGTCCTGCCGAACCGATTCACCCGGAAGTCCGCGAAGGACCTCAACACGGCGGAGTGACGGGCGGGGGCGGGGGGTCCGCGCTACGCCCGCGGGTCGCGGTCCGGCCCCGGGTACGGCTCCTCGAACAGGAGTTCGTACACGGCGGCGGGGTCGAACACCGAGACGAAGGCGTCCGGCGACCGGACGCTGACATCCATGACGCCCCGGAGGTTCGTGCCGGCCTCGGGGCTCCGGAGGCGGCCGTCCAGCGACAGCAGGTGGGCCGCCTTACCGCGGTAGGCCGCCGCTAGCGCCGGGTGGTCGCCCGCCGGCTGCTCGACCACGACCGCACGCTCCTCGAGGAGGCGTCGCCAGTCGGCGGCCAACCCGTCGTCGGCGAGGTCCGCAACGACGGCCTCGGCATCGCTCAGGAGCGGGTCCGTGACGACGGATTCGAGCCACGAGTGCCGACGCACGATGTCCAGCGCCTCGCGGGCCGACCCGCCGACCAGCAGGTCCGCCGCGAGCACGTCCTCGCGGTCGTCGGCCCGCTCGAACAGCTCCCGCCACGACATGTCCGATGGTTGGCGCCGGCTCACCTAAAGCCCCGCGTCCGGGCGAGCCACCAAATGGCGCCCGCAAGGAAGGCGGCGCCGATGTTCGTCGCCATCGCCAGCGTGCCGACGCCAACAACGAACAGCGGCCGGTCCGTCGACGCGAGGGCCACCCGGGCCAGCGAGGCGGCGACGACGAGCAGGACGCCCGGAATCGCCATCGGGAAGGCCGCGAACACCCGGAGGCGACCGCGAGGACGGCGTACAGCCCCCCGGCGACGGCGAGGCTGGCCAGCGTCTTCATCAGTTCGACGAGTAGCGGCACGCCGTAAATCGTTCTCCACACTATCTGGAAGACGGCGAACATCTGCGGGAGCGTCGCCGCCGGGGGTCGGCCGGCACGCGAAGGGTGGTCACGCGCCCGTCTGACGCGGATTTATGTGCTCCCTCGTCATGCCACCCGATGGGCGCGCATCGACGATCTAAACGTTCCCCATCCTCCCCATCGCGCGCCCGACCCTCCGAACCCCTTCGTCAGCCCTGTAGCGTCCCGCGAACCTCGTCGAGCACCGCCGGTTCCGCGATGAGCGCCATTCGGTCGCCTTCTTCAATGGCCGTCCGCGGCATGGGGACGGTCATTGGCTCGCGACTCCGACCGTGGGCGTACAGCCTGGCGCCCTCCGGCAACTCGAGTTCGACGACCCGCTTGCCGACGACCGGCGATTCCTCGGGGACGGTGATGGTCGTCGCCGTCAGCTTTTCGGTCAGGTCCGCCAGTACGTTCAGGTCGCCGCCCAGCAGGGCGGTCTTGGCGCCCGCCGCGCCGAGGCGCTCGGGGTAGATGACCTCGTCAACGTCGGCGGCGTACTTCTCATAAATGTCCTGTCGGTAGTCCTCGTCGATGCGTAGCACCGTCCGGCATCCGTAGTCGTTGGCGACCATACAGGCCGTGAAGTTGACGTTCAGGTCACCGGACAGCGCCGCAAAGGCGTCGGTGTCCTCCAGACCCGCCCGCTCGAGGACCCGCTCGTCCTCTCCGTCGCCCTCGATAACCTCCAGCCCGTCGTCGCGGGCCCGCTGGGCCTTTTTAGCGTCCTGCTCGACGATGACGACCTCGTGTCCCTCGCTGGTGAGGATGTTCGTGGTGCGTATCCCCACGCGACCGTAGCCGACGATGACGAACTTCATACGCCGTGATAGAACACGACAGGTCAAAAAGGTGTGCGCCCGCAGCGACGGGTCCGCTCAGGAGCCCCCGGACGGCTCCGGCCGCCCGCCGCCCGCGGCCGGGGAGCCGCTCCGGCCCACGACCCGCGTCTGCTCGTGGGCCGGGAACACCTCCGCGACCGCGGCGGCACCCCACCGCTGGCGGAGTCGGGTCCGCAGTTCGGTCTCGTAGTCGCCCTTCGGGACCTCTTCGCTGGGGCCGGAGCGGACCTCCAAGTGCGTCTCGACGAGTCGGTCGACGGCGCCGCGGCCGAACCCCGACAGCGGCGCGACGTAGTCGACGCCGTGGCGGTCCTCGAGGCTCTGTGCGACCGCCCGCGAGACGGTCGGTACCCGATCGTCCCGGCGGGTGCCGTCGGCGACGGCGTCGTACCCGGCGGCGACGGCCTCCAGCGCCGCCTCGTGGACCTGCTGGATACCCCGGCGCGGGTAGCCGTCCTTGTGCATCTGTTCGGCCGCCGAGTCCGCCACGGACTCGTCCAGCTCGATGGCCTCGAACGCAAAGCCCAGCGCGTCGGTGGCCTCGGCGGCGTGTCGCCAGTCGTCGGTGACCCCGAAATGGGCGGTCACGAGCGTCACGTCGTAGAAGCTATCGAGCAGTAGCGCCGCGAGCGCCGAGTCCTTCCCGCCGCTGAACAGCAGTCCGCACTCCATTTACCGTCGCTTGATATCGAAGCTCTTCGAGTCCGGTTTCATCTCGGCGAGGATGTCCTTCATCTTCTCCTCGTCGATGCGGCCCTGCAGGCGGCCGCTCTGGGCCAGCGCGACCACCTGCTGTTCGACCTTCTCGCCGAACTGGGGCTTCGACATCTTCACCGTGTTGAGCCGCTTGCGGGCGCCGTCGGTCAGCGCCTGCTTCAGCATCGCCTCCTTCTGGGCCTCGGCCTGCTGGCGCTGGGCCTCCACCGCCTCCTCCTGACCCTCGCCGCCCTGCCGGTCCTTGAGCTGTTCCATCTTCTTCTGCCGGAGCTCCTCGAGTTCCTCGTCCGTCGGGTCGCTGCTCATGTCCATTCATTACCAACGGACCTGAAAAACCGTTTCGACCGAACGGCCCCCTCACCCGACCGCCCGGACTGCGAGGAAGACCGGCTGCCGCGATTCCGTCTCGTATCGTTCTGGCCGGGCCGCCTCGAACGCTACCGTCGGCCGGGGCTCGGCGACGTGGTCGAGACGGAGCTCCGCCTCTCGATAAAAAGGTTCAGGCGTAGCGCTCGAGTTCGGGGCGGTCGAACTCCTCGATGAGCTGTTCGGCGGTGTCGTCGAGCAGCGCCCGGCCCTCGCCGGTGACGGTCCGGCCGCGGCCCTCGCGGGTCTGGACGTAGCCGGCGTCCTCGAGCTGCTGGAGGGCCGTCCGGACGATGTTGCCGGAGCCGTCGGTCTTGCTCTCGGGGCGGACCCGGTAGCGGGTCGAGCCGTTCGTCGACCCGCCGTAGGCCGTCCGGAGGCGCTCGACGCCGATCGGACCCTGGTCGGCCACCTTCCGGAGGAGGCTGGCGGCCCGTCGGGCCCAGAAGTTCTCCTGTTCGGGGGGCAGTTCGCGGCCGACGCCGGTTTTGGCGAAGTCGACCCAGTTGGGCTGGTCCAGTTCGTCGGCGATATCCTCGGCGACCGCCTCGATGAGGTCCTCGGCAGGCACGTCGTAAAACGTCGTCATTGCCTCTCAGTTTCCGTCGGTCGCGTTTAACGCTGTTGGTATCGCCCGCCTCGGCGGCGAGAGCGGTTCACATGCGGGCCGCGCCAAGCGCGGAGACGACACCGCCGCCGAGAAGCGTCGGCAGCCAGTAAATGGCCCCCCGATGGAGGACGACGGCCGCGGCGGCCGTCGGAGCGCCGATGCCGGCCAGCGGCACTAAGAGCGTGATCAGTACAGCCTCGATACCGCCGAGGCCGCCCGGCAGCGGCGTTACGCCGGCGATGGCCCCGACCGGAACCGCCACGAGGACGGCCGCGACGGGCGCAACCACGCCGACGGCGTACAGCGCGAGCCACAGCGCGGTTGCCTGCGCCAGCCACCCGAGCGTCGAGAGGCCGACCGCCGCGACCAGCGTCCGCCGGTCGGTGCCGACCACCTCGACGGATTCGAAGAACCCCCCGACGCGGGCCGCCACCGACGACCGGGGCGGCGCCTCCAGCCGCGGCACGGAGCGGCCGACGACACGAACGAGCGGCGCCAGCAGGCCGACGACGGCCGCCTCGAGGCGCCGCCGGTGGCGCCACGTGAGGACGCCGGCGACCGGAATTGCCACCGACAGCGCCACTACCGCCGCCGTTGCCCACCGGAGGCGGTCGCCGGCCGCGACGGTCGCCGAGAAGTACGTCACGCCGACCAGCCCGATGGCCGTCGAGGGAAGGAAGTTCAGCGAGTCGGCGCCCGCGATGGCCGCCAGCGCGGTCTCGTACTCGGTTCCGGCGGCCTCCGAGATGAGGAGCGCGCTGACGGGTTCGCCGCCGGCCTGTCCGAACGGGGTGACGTTGTTGGCGAACAGCACCCCGGCGTACACCGCCGTCCGTAGCGCCAGCGCCCAGGCGGTCAGCCAGACGGCGGCGGCCGCGAGGACGGCCCCAGCGACGGACGGCTCGGCCAGCGAGAGCGCAGAGAGGAGGTCCTCCACGCCGACCAGGTACGCCAGGGCACCGAGGACGGCCGCGGCACCGAGAAAGCCGGCGGCGCTGGCCCGCAGGTCAAGGCGCATGCGGGCACGTTGACCGTCGGCCGTTTGAACGTAGCGATGGCCATTTGCCTTCGGCGCCCGAGGCGCCGACATGGACGAGCGGGCGGCGCTAGCGCTGGTCGGCGAGCACGTCGACCGCGCGGGCGACGACTGTGCGGTCGTCGACGAACTGGTCGTCACGACGGACATGCTCCACGAGTCGACGGACTTCCCTGCGGGGACGACCCGCTATACCGCCGGCTGGCGGGCGGTCGGCGCGTCGCTGTCGGACGTCGCCGCGATGGGCGCCGAGGCGACGGCCGCGGTGGCCGTCTACGGCGCCCCCCAGTTCCACGAGGACGAACTGTCGGCGTTCCTCGCGGGGTGTCTCGACGTCTGTGAGGCCGTCGGTGCCGAGTACGTCGGCGGCGACTTCGACGGCAACGAGGAGTTCACGGTTGCGACGACCGCCATCGGGCGGTCCGAGGAGCCGGTCCGCCGGTCGGGCGCCGCCCCCGGCGAGGCCGTCTGTGTCACCGGGACGCTCGGACGGAGCGGCGCCGCCCTCCAGCTGTTCGAGCGTGGCGACGACGAGGCGGCAAACGAGCTATTCCGGTTCGACCCGCGAATCGGCGCCGGCCGGGCGGCGGCGCCGCACGCGACGGCGATGATGGACTCCAGCGACGGGCTGGCGCGGTCGCTACACCAACTGGCGGCCGCCAGCGACTGCGGGTTCGCAGTCGAGGCGGAGGCGTTGCCGGTCGACCCCGCCGTCGAGGCCGTCGCCGAGGACGCCGCCGACCGCCGGGAGCTGGCCGTCCACTTCGGCGAGGACTTCGAACTCGTGTTCACCGTCCCGGAGGCCCGACGGCGGCGTCGAGATGGACGGCGATTCGCTGCCGGACAGGGGCTTTACGCACTGACGATCTCGATGGGGACCGGCGTGAAGCAGAGCAGGCCGAGCAGGAACGTCAGCGCCCCGATTGCCTTCCGTTTCGGGTCCAGCGGGTCGTCGAAAATGGGCGTCGTCGGGCCGACGTAGGCTAGGCCGAGGGCGATGAGCCCCCAGAACGTCCACAGGAACGGCGCGTTGGCGCTGACGTCGGTGAACAGGTAGAGGTAGCCGGCCAGCGACAGCAGTGCCGCGGGCACCAGCGCCGCTACCGTCCGGGCGCGCTCGCCGAGCATCGCCCGCACGATGTGGCCGCCGTCCAGCTGGCCGACGGGGATGAGGTTGAGAAACGTGACGAACAGGCCGACCCACGCGCCGAAGATGACGGGATTGGCCGCCGTTCCGGGGTCGGCGTAGGTGAGCCGTTCGCCCGTCGTCCATGCGAGGAACTGCAACAGCGGCGGGTAGCCGAACTCTATCTCGATGGTCTCCTGGCTCCGAAGGACGGCGTCGTTGACCGCGATCGGGTCGAGATTGAGGCCGACGACGGCGACGACGATGGCCGCGACCAGCCCCGCCAGCGGCCCCGACACCCCGATGTCGAACAGCGCCTTCCGGTCGGGAATACGCCCTTTCATCTTGATGACGGCGCCGAACGTGCCGATGTACGTCGGGACGGGAATAAAATACGGCAACGTCGCGTTGACGCCGTGGTACCGGGACGTCACGTAGTGGCCAAGTTCGTGGACGCCGAGGACGCCCAGCACCGCGAGGGCGAAGGGCCACCCCGCGAGCAGGTCGAGTGGCCCCTCGATGGGCTGGTAGTACCAGAGCGTGCCCGCGTACAGCGTCGTCAGGAGCGTCGCGAAGAACATCGCGATGTTGGTCCACGGCACGCCGTCGACGCCGATGCTCCGGGGTTCGGCCACCAGCGCCTGCCGCGTCCGGGTGACGGCAACGCCGGTTATCGGGTCGGGGTCGCTGTCCTCGACGACGTCGAGGCGGACCTCGTAGCCGTGCTCGCGGAACAGCGGCCACAGCTGCTGCTCGAGCCGTCGGTACTCGGTCCGTGGTTGTCCGTAGTATCGGAGCGTTCCGTCGTCACGTTGTTCGATGTCGGTCACGTGGAACGCCGGCAGGAGTGCCTCCGGGGGCGGACCGTTGTGGTCCACTCCCGGTTCGGCAGTGCTCATCGGTGAATAAGAAGGGACTGGCCGGGATAAATCCCGTGACAGGGGCAGTCGAAGGCGGCGTCAGGCCCGCGAGACCCGCCAGGTCGTCGCGGACGTGTAGGACCACTTCTCGATGTCGAGGTCGGCCGCGGAGTCGCGCAGTTTGACCATCAGCGCACCGATCTCCTTGGGCGAGAGGCCCACGTCGTCGGCGATGAACTTGCTCTTGATGTACACCTCGCCGTCCTCGGCGCGCTGGCGGAGATAGCTTCGGAGCCGCGATTCCTTGTTCTCCGTCGTGGGTTCCGTCGTGGCACTCATCTCTGACACCTTGCTCTGCCGTACCCCCCGGACGAGTATATAAAGGGTGGAACCTTCGGGTTGCTTCGGTCCGATTCGACGTGAATAGATGCAAAACGGACGTTTTACGAGCGCCTCAAAACGCTTCAGACGTTTTATCGAGTGCTCTGATTCTTCCCATTGCCGATCGGGTATCTTCTCGACGGGTCGGCATCGACGGCCGGATTCGCGCGTCAAACCAGCAACATTTGCTCGCTGTTGCGGCCGCTGGCCGGGACGTTCGCTAGGGCGCGCCGCCGATGGATTACTCCCGCTCGTGGACCCAGAACGTCTCCGAGGCGGTGACCTCCTTCTTGAATAGCGGCACCTCGTCCTTGAGGCGGTCGATACCGTCCTCGACGGCCCGGAACGCCTCGCGGCGGTGGCCCGCCAGCACCACGACGAAGACGATGTCCTCGCCGGCCTCCATCCGGCCGGTCCGGTGGTGGAGTCGGACGTCGAGGACCCCCTCCCGCCGCTCGAGGTCCCGCTCGATGGTATGCATTGTTCGCTCCGCGACGCCGTCGTACTTTTCGAACTCGAGGTACTCCGTTGGTTCGTCGTCCGCGCCGTCCCGCTCGCGGACCCGGCCAGTGAACGTGGAGATGGCGCCCGCGCGGTCGGCCCGCTCGGACCGCTTGACCGCCGCGACCAGCGATTCCAGCGTCTCGTGGGGTTCGGCCTCCTGGATGGCATCTCGTGCCGCCCCGACATCCAGCGCGTCGGCCTGCGAGGCACGGACAGTAGCGTCCTCGGGCCCGCCATCGACGGCTATCGTCGGTACGTCGACATCCTCGATGCCGACGAGCGCCGCGTACTCGTGGTCGGGCGCGAGACGGTCTATCGCCTCGGCGACCGATAACCCCTCGCCCGACGCCCGCCACCCGTCGCCGACGACGTACTCTGTGTCGCCCCTTGCGGCGACGACGCCGCCGTCCCCGGTCGCTTCGGTCTCCCGGACGACCCCGACCCGGCCATTGAGTTCGGCGAGCAGTCGCTTTAGGCCGGCCTCGGCGCCGTCGCCGGCGATCACGAACGCGTACATACCGGCACCATTCGGCCGTGACCGGCTTGTAGGTGTCGCCGCGCTTGACAACCCTTAAGACCGAAACAGGGCTATCGAGAGCCAATGAGAGTCGTCGTTTCTATCGGTGGAGGTCGCCGCCGTCGTGGGGGGCGGCGACGTCGCCCGCCGCTACATCGGGACCGCCCGCGAACTGGGGGCGACTGAGTACGACCTCGACGCCTTGGGCATCGACGTGACGCGGCTGAACGCCCGGTTGCTCCTGGCGGCGCTTGCGTCGTCGGCGATTCCGGAACCCGCCGACGACCCCGAGATCGCACGTGCGTCCCTCCGCCGCGGCGAGGTCGCCGTCATGGGCGGGACCGTGCCGGGTCATACCACCGACGCCGTCTCGGCGCTGCTCGCGGAGACCGTCGAGGCGGACCTGCTGGTCTACGCGACAAGCGTCGCCGGCGTCTACTCGGCGGACCCCAACGAGGCGGACGCCGCAGAGCGGTACGACCGCCTGACGCCGGCCGAGCTCGTCGAGACCATTGCCTCAATCGAGACCACCGCCGGCTCGAACGCCCCCGTCGACCTGCTGGCGGCGAAGGTCATCGAGCGGTCCGGCCTCCGGGCGGTCGTGCTCGACGGCACCGACCCCGAGCGCATCGCCGACGCCGTCGCCGGGAAGTTCGACGGCACCGAAGTGGTTCCCGATGAGTGACCCCTACGAGACCGGCACCGGTCGAAAGCGGGCCTTCTGGGCCGACGCCGTCGCCGACGAGATACTCGAACGCGACCCCGCCGAACCGATCGTCATCAAGGGCGGCGTCTCGCCGTCCGGCGTCCCCCACCTCGGCCACTTCAACGAGATACTGCGTGGCTACTTCGTCAGCGAGGCGCTGCGGGACCGCGGCCACGAGGTCCGACAGGTGTTCACGGCCGACGACCGCGACCGGCTCCGGAAGCTCCCCCGGAAGCTCGCGGACCTCGAATGGAACGTCGTCGGCCTCGGCGAGGTCGACGCCGGCGCGCTGGGGCGGAACCTCGGCCGACCCTACACCGACGTCCCGGACCCGTTCGGCTGCTGTGACTCCTACGGCGCCCACTTCACGGAACTGCTGGAGCGGGCCGCCGACGCCGTCGGTGTCCCCATCGACGTCGTCTCCAACACCGACCTGTACGCGCGCGGCGAGTTCGACGCGGCGGTCCGGCACGTCCTCGAGAACCGCGAGACTGCCCGGGAGGTCCTCGGCGAGTTCCAGGACAAGGTCGACGGGGAGTACGTCCCTTTCCTCCCGCAGTGCGGCGAGTGCGGCCACCTGACCGAGACGGTCACCGGCGTCGACCTCGAGACCGAGACCGTCGAGTACGTCTGTGCGGACGTCGAGGCCGGCGACGGCACTATCGAGGGGTGCGGTAATCGAGGACGGGCGACGTTCCGGGAGGGCAAACTGCCGTGGCGCTTCGAGTGGCCTGCCCAGTGGCGGACGCTGGGCGTGGACTTCGAGCCGTTCGGCAAGGACCACGCCGAGGGCTCGTGGCCCTCCGGCGAGACCATCGCCCGGGAGGTGTTCAGCTCCGAGCCGCCGGTGCCGATGGCCTACGAGTGGTTCACGCTTAACGGCGACGCGCTGTCGTCGTCGGCCGGCAACCTCATCACCATCGAGGAGGTGCTGGAGCTGCTGGAGGTCGAGGTGCTCCGGTACTTCTTCACGAAGAACCCGAAGAAACAGCGCGATTTCGACGTCGGGAGCATCGACCGGCTCGTCGACGAGTTCGACCGCTTCGAGGCCGCATACTTCGGGGACGCGGAGGCCGACGAACTCGAGGCCGAGCGGGCCGAGCGGGCCTACCCGATGGTCGTCGACGAGGTGCCCGACGGGCGGCCGGTGCGGGTGCCCTACCGGTTCGCCGCGGTGCTCGGGATGACCGACAACCGCGAGCTGCGCCTCCGGATGGGCCGGCGGTCGGGTCACATCCCTGCGGACGCCGCGCCGGCTGAAATCGACGGCGCGCTCGCCCGGGTCGAGCGGGCGCGCGCATGGGCCGAGCGGACCGACAACGAGTTCAACTACCGGCTGGCCGAGGAGCTACCCGACATCGAGTTCGACGCCAACACCGAAGCCGCCCTCGAGGAGTTGGCCGGGTTCATCGAGACCGAGGACCCCGACGCCGAGACGCTACAGGGCGAAATCTACGAGACCGCAAAGCGGAACGACGTCGACGTCGGGGCGTTCTTCGAGGCCGGCTACCGGCTCTTTCTCGAGGAAACCGAGGGACCCCGCCTTGGGCCGTTCCTGGCGCCGATGAACACCGAGTTCGTCGTCCGCCGGCTCCGGCGACGGGAGTGACCGGTCGGGGTGAAGGCCCGCCGGGACGGAACCACTTTTGAGGGCTCCAACCCGTACGGGGGACAATGAGACCGTTGCTGTGGGTGCTCGTCGGTATCCTCATCTACACCGTCGCCGCGATGGCGCTCAACGCACGCGGCATGTTGCCGTCGTCGCTCCGGGTCGCCGGCCCCCTTCTCACCGTCCACACCAAGCGCGGCCGGGCGTTCCTCGACCGGCTCGCCTCCCCCAGGCGCGCCTGGCAGGCGTGGGGCAACTTCGGCGTCGGCATCGCAATCGTCATTATGATCGGGTCGTTCTTCGCCGTCCTGTTCTCTGCGGTGAACGCCCTGACTGACCCGGGTGCGGTCGGCGGCATCACCCGCCCGCAGGACGCGCTGGTCATCCCCGGCGTCAACCAGTTCCTCCCGTGGGCGGCCGCCGTCGACATCCTCGTCGGCCTGCTGATCGGGCTGGTCGTCCACGAGGGGGGCCACGGCCTGCTGTGCCGGGTCGAAGACATCGATATCGAGTCGATGGGCATCGCGCTGCTCGCGTTCGTCCCGCTGGGGGCGTTCGTCCAGCCCGACGAGGAGAGCCAGCAGAGCGCCGACCGGGGGGGCAAAACCCGGATGTTCGCGGCCGGCGTCACGAACAACTTCCTCGTGACGGCGCTTTCGTTCGGCCTGCTGTTTCTGATCGTCGCAAGCCTCATCACCGTCGTCCCGGGGGTGGCAGTCGGCGGGACACTGCCCGGGTCGGCCGCCGAGGAGGCCGGCCTCGAGCGCGGCGACGTCATCACCGGCGTCAACGGCCAGGCCGTCGAGAACGAAGAGGAGTTCGAGGCGGCGCTGGCCGACGCCGACCGCGAGGTGACCGTCCAGCGCGAGGAGGGCGGCCCCGTCACCGTCGAGCGGAGCCTCATCACGACCCGCGCCGTCGTCGACGCGCCAATCGGCACCGGAACGACGGTCACGGCCGTCGACGGCGAGCAGGTGTATACCCAGTCGGCCTTCGAGGCCGCCCTCGAGGGCGAAGAGGTCGTCGAGATAGGGACCGAGGACGGCACCGTTCGGTTCCCGGTCGGCGTCTTCGTCAGTAGCGTCCCCGAGGGCGACCCGCTCTCGCAGGCGGGCGCGCCGGACACCCCGATGTTGATTCACAGCGTTGGCGGCGAACCGACGCCGACGCCGGAGGCGCTGGCGGACGCTCTCGCGGGGCGCGAACCCGGCGAGACCGTCGAGGTGGTCGCCTACCACGGCGACGGCAACGACCCCTGGAGCGGCGAGCGGCGGACCTACGAGGTAACCCTCGACGCCAACCCGCGGACCGACGGCGGCTTCCTGGGCGTCAGCGGCCTCCAGCAGGGCACGAGCGGCGTCGTCGTCGACGACTTCGGCGTCGACCCCTACCCGGCCCCAGCGTCGCCCTCCCGAGCGCCGGCTACAACTTCGCCGGGTTCAACGGCGCCATCATGGAGTTCTACGCGGTGTCGGGGCCGCTCGGTGCCGGCGCTGTCCTCGGGCTGGCGAACGTCCTCTTCTGGACCGGGTGGGTCAACCTCAACCTCGGGCTGTTCAACTGCATTCCCTCGTACCCGCTGGACGGGGGCCACATCCTCCGGTCCTGCGTGGAGACGACGCTGGCCCGGTTGCCGGGCGACCCCGACCCCGTCCTGGCGACGGCCGTGACCACGGCGATAAGCGCGACGATGATACTGAGCCTGCTGGGACTGCTGTTCCTGCCGCAGTTACTGGCTTGAGGCGCCGAAAATGGAGAGTCCGCGGGGGTCAGGCCGTCGAGATTCGCCACGTCGTCGCGGACGTGTAGGACCACTTCTCGATTGTCAGGCCCGGAACCGAGCCCTGTAGCTGGACGAGCAGCGCGCCGATTTCCTTCGGCGAGAGGTCCACGTCGTCCGCGATGAACTTGCCCTTCACGTAGAGGTCGCCGTCGCTCTCCTCGGCCTCCGTCCGGAGGTACCGGGCCAGCCGTTCGGCCTTCGGAGAGGGGTACGCCGACTCGGGTGCGGTGTTCGTACTCATCGTTTCAGCTGGGGGAGTGGCCGTGGCCGACGAGGGCACAGACCGCGTTGAGGGCGATTGCGCCGCCGACGACCTCCAGTCGTTCGCCGACGGGGCCGGCCAGGAGTCCCGCCACGAGCACCAGCGGGAGCAGGGCCGCCGTCCAGAAGGCGACGCCCCGGACGGCACGGGTGACGAGGCTGATGAGTCGTTCGGCTGCGCCGAGCGGGTCGAGCGACGGTGGAGTTCGGGTGGCGGTCGACATGGGGGCTCTCCTCGATTACACCTATACACCCACGCCCCCATATAAACGGCAGAGCCTTGGGGTGAATTCGGCGCCGTTCGCTCTCTTTATGACCGCGCCGCCGCGCCGACGGACGTTTAACGAGTGGCGCAGAGATTTTTAGAATTTTTATCGGCGTGTATCAACCGCTCGTCTCGGTCCGGCGGCGTCAAGCCGGGTCGGGGGTCGGTCCGACGGTCAACGGCCCGCCGGCGGCAGCAGCGCCGGCCCGACGGGAAAGCCCCATAGTCGGCGCGTACGAAGGGTGCCCCATGGTACGACGCAGACCACCGGGGACCGAGGAAGGGTGGTACGCGCTCCACGACCTCCGTCGCGTCGACTGGGACGGGTGGCGCGGGGCGCCGGACCGAGCGCGCAAACGGGCCATTGAGGAGGGCACCGAGTACCTCCGGGTCCACGAGGCACTGGAGGACGCGGAGGAGGGTGGGTCGGCGGTCTTCTCCGTTGTCGGCCACGACGCCGACCTGCTGATACTCCACCTCCGGCCGACGCTCGAGTACCTCGACCGCGCACAGCGGCGCTTCGAGTCGACCGACCTCGCGGCCTACACTGAGCGGGCCGACTCCTACGTGTCGGTGACCGAGGTGTCGGGCTACATGCACGAGGACCTGACCGACGGTCTCGAGGATGTCGAGGACGAGGGGATGCGCAGCTACATGCAGCAACGCATCTATCCGGAGATACCGGACGCCGAACACATCTGTTTCTACCCGATGGACAAGCGCCGCGGCGCCGAGCACAACTGGTACGACCTGCCGTTCGAGGAGCGGGCCGAGCACATGTCCGCCCACGGCGACATCGGTCGGGAGTACGCCGGCCAGGTCACCCAGATTATCACCGGTAGCGTCGGCCTCGACGACCACGAGTGGGGCGTGACGCTGTTCGCCGACGACCCGACCGACATCAAGAGCCTGCTGTACGAGATGCGGTTCGACCCCTCGACCTCAAAGTTCGCCGAGTTCGGGAGCTTCCACGTCGGCCGACGGTTCCCGCCCACCGACCTCGGGGCGCTCCTAGATGGCGAGACGGTCCCGACCGACGGCGAGAGCGGGGCGGCCGCCGCCGGAGCGCCGGCGAGTGACCGCACCGGGGAGGCCCCGGACGGTGAGGACACCGACGACGACTCCGGCGGTCGGCCGGCCGCCGGACCCGACCACCGCGAGGTCGACGCCGGGGCGTTCCGCCAGCACGCCGGGACCTACGGCGTCGACGTCGACGAGGCGGCGGGCTACGGCCTGCTGTTCGAGAGCGACGCCCCGGACGGAGAGGTCGCCGACGAGGTCGACGGCCTGCGGTCGAACTTCGACCACTACGACACCCACGTCGGGACGGTCGTCCGCTCCGACAACGCGACGACGGCCGTCGTCTCGCTGTGGGCCAACCAGCGGGCCGCCGACACCGCCTCCGGGTTCCTCGCGGACCTGCCGGGCGTCGAGGACGGCGTCGGCGCCGACCTTGAGGGAATCGGAGACGACGGGGGTGCCGACGGCGAGGACGCCGGAGGCGACGTGGACCACGAACCAGCCGACGGCGGTGCTGGCGGCCGGCCCGACCCCGGCGACCCGTCCCACGAGGCGGTCGGCACCGAGGAGTTCCGGCGCCTCGTCCACCGGTTCGGCGTCGACCCGACCGAACACGACGAGGCCGGCTACGCGCTCGTGTTCCGGTCGGAGACAGTCGCCGAGGAACTCGTCGAGGAGGTCGACGAACTCCGGGGGAGCTTCGAGCAGTACGACAGCCACGTCCTGACGACGGTCCGGGCCGACTCCGGGGACACCGCCGTCATCTCGCTATGGACAAGCGAGCGGGCCGCCGACACCGCCTCCGGGTTCCTCGCGGGACTGTCGGGGGCCGGCCCCGGAATGGGAGCCGACTTCGGGGAGAATGATGCCGAGGGCGGCCCCGACGACGCGGCCGACGGCGAGGCGGCCGACGGCGGCACCGGGACCGTCCGCGAGCAACTGGCCGAACTGGACGTGTACGCCGGTCAGCCACACGGCGAGGACGTGTACGCGCTGGTGCTGTACTCGGAGGCCGGCGCCGGGACGCTCCGCGAGGAACTGTCGGACTTCAGGGAGCGATTCGAGGAGTACGACAGCCACGTCAAATCGTCGGTCTACAGCGACGAGGACGGCGACGGCCACCGGACGGCCGTCGTCTCAATCTGGGAGACACAGCAGGCCGCCGACAGGGCCGCCGAGTTCCTCTCGGACCTTCCCGGAATCGTGGGCCGGGCCGAGGAGACCGACAGCGGGTTCGGCACCATGGGGATGTTTTACACCGTCGAGCCGGACTACCGCGAGGAGTTCGTCGAGACGTTCGGCGAGGTCGGCGAGGCACTGTCGGGGATGGAGGGCCACCTCGAGACCCGGCTGTTCGTCAATGAGGAAGACGAGAACGACATGTTCATTGCCAGCCAGTGGCACACCAGGGAGGACGCGATGGAGTTCTTCCGGTCGGCGGAGTTCCGCGACACAGTCGAGTGGGGCCGGGAGGTCCTCGCCGATCGGCCGCGACACGTCTTCCTGGCGTAGCCCCGGTCTCGGCCGGCGCGCGGATTGCGGAGTTCCTGGCGGCGCAACAAGGAGGTTGGTGGACCGTCAGTAGAAGGCGATGGGTTTGCCCGGCGCCTCGTCGGTCGAGACCTTCTCGAGGGCGTCGGCGAAGTCCTCGGTGGTGATCTCCGTCCGGCCGTCGCGGATGGCGAACATGCCGGCCTCGGTGGCGAGGCTCTCGAGTTCGGCCCCGGAGAACCCCTCGGTGTCGGCCGCTGTCTCCCCGAGGTCGACCGCGTCGGCGAGGTTCATCGATTGGGTGTGGATGTCGAGAATCTGGAGGCGCCCCTCGTGGTCCGGCTCCGGCACCTCGATGAGGCGGTCGAAGCGGCCCGGCCGGAGGATGGCCCGGTCGAGCATGTCGAAGCGGTTGGTCGCCGCGATGATGGAGATGTCGCCCCGCTGGTCGAAGCCGTCCATCTCCGAGAGCAGTTGCATCATCGTCCGCTGGACCTCGGCGTCGCCGGACGTCTTCGACTCCGTCCGTTTGGAGGCGATGGCGTCGATTTCGTCGATGAAGATGATGGCCGGTTCCCGCTCGGCCGCGAGTTCGAAGAGGTCGCGGACGAGGCGGGCACCCTCGCCGATGAACTTCTGGACCAGCTCGGAGCCGGCCATCTTGATGAAGGTGGCGTCGGTCTGGTTGGCGACGGCCTTCGCCAGCATCGTCTTGCCGGTGCCCGGCGGGCCGTGCAACAGCACGCCCGTCGGCGGCTCGATGCCGACCGTCTCGAACTTCCCGGGGTTGGTCAGCGGGTCCTCGACGGCCTCCCGGACCTCCCGGACCTGGCTCTCCAGGCCGCCGATGTCGGTGTACTCGACGTCGGGCTTCTCGGAGATTTCCATCGCCTGGGCGCGGGCGTCGGTTTCGGCGTCCAGCACCGTTTGGATGGCGAAGGAGTCGTTGATGGCCACGCGGTCGCCGGCCTCGAGCCGGTCGTGGAGCCGCGGGGAGACGTCCGTCAGCACCTCCTGGTTGTTGCCGTGCTGCTTCAACAGCACCTGGTCGTCGGTCAGTTCCTCGACGGTCGCGAGATACAGCGACGACGTCTTCAGGGCCTCGTTTTCCGCCTGGAGGTCGTTGACCTCGTTGCGGAGTTCGGACTGTCGCTCGCGGGCGGCGTCGAGCTGCTCGGTGAGCTCTTCGTGGACCTGTGACACCTCGAGGTAGTGCGTCCGCAGGGCTGTCAGGCGCTCGGACTCGGACATCTCCGGGTCGAGCTCGAGGGTGGGGCGGTCGGGCAGAGAGGGACTGTGCGACATAGATTATCGGACATAAGTGACGGAGATTAAAAGTGGCTTTGGGTGCGGGAGACGCTTGCACCGCGGGGGAAGCCGGCGACGCGAGCCGAATCGTGACCCCGGCGGCGCGGCCGGAACCCCGCCGGCTACTGCAGGGACTCGTACTCGGCGACCATCTCCTCGTAGGTCTCGATGGCCGCCTCGACAGGCTCCGGCGTCGACATCTCGATGCCGGCCGTCTCGAGCAACTCGAGGGGGTAGCCCCGCGAGCCCGACCGGAGGAACTCCCGGTAGTCGGCGGCCGCGGGCTCGCCCTCCTCGAGGATGCGGTCGACGATGGCGTTGGCCGCGCTGATGCCCGTCGCGTACTGGTACACGTAGTACGCCCGGTAGAAGTGGGGGATGCGCATCCACTCGCGGACGATGCGGTCGTCGACGACCGCCGGCTCGTAGTAGTCGGCCTTCAGCCCGCGGTACAGCTCGTCGAGCCGGTCCGGTGTCAGCGCCTCGCCGTCGGCCGATAGCTCGTGGGCGCGGTGCTCGAAGGAGGCGAACATCGTCTGGCGGAACAGCGTCGACCGGAACCGCTCGAGGTACTCGTCGATGACGTGCCGGCGGAACGCCTCGTCGTCGACCGTCTCCAGCAGGTGATGCGTCAACAGTGCCTCGTTGACCGTCGAGGCCACCTCGGCGACGAATATAGTGGCCCAGTTCGTGGGCCAGCGTGTACATTGAGGAGACGTCGTCCTGGTAGTTCATCAGGATGAACGGCTGGCTGTCGTAGGTGCCGCTGCTGTAGGCGCCGGACTGCTTGTTGGCCGTCTCGTACACGTCGACCCACCGCGAGTCGAGGCCCTCGGCCATCCGGTCGCGGTAGTCCGCTCCGAGCGGCTCGACGGCATCGACGACGTACTCCCTGGCGCGGTCGTACTCGAGGTCCGGCCCCTCCTCGCCGGCCAGCGGCGCGTAGAGGTCCCACATCCGCAGTTCGTCGACCCCGAGACAGTCCCGCTTCAGCTCGGCGTGGCGGTGCAGGACGTCCAGGTTCGCCTCGACGGTCTCAACCAGCGTGTCGTACACCGACGCCGGCACGTTCGGCCCGTCCAGCGCCGCCTCCCGGGCGGTCTCGTAGTTCCGGGCGGCGGCGAGCTTCTCGTCGGCCGTCACGCTGTTCTCGTAGGCCGTCCCCACCGTGTTGCGATACTCCGCCCACTCGTCGTAGAACGCCTCGTACACCCGTCGCCGGACGTCCCGGTCGGGGTGCTTCTGGAGCTTCGTGAAGTTCGACAGCGTGATACGCCGCGGCTCGCCGTCGACATCGACGGCGGGGAACTCGACGTCGGCGTTGGTCAGCATATTGTACACCTCGCCGGCGGCGCCGGTCACCTCGCCGAGGTCCGCCAGCAGTTCCTCTATCTCCGCCGACCGGGTGTGCGGCTTCATCCGGAGGGCGTCGTCGAAGTAATGGTCGTACTCCGCCAGCTCGGGGTTATCCTCGATGAACTCGTCGATGATCTCGCGGTCGATCGACTGCAGTTCCGGCTCGATGAAGCTGGCCGCGCTGGAGGCGTCTGCCGACAGCGACTGTGCCCGCGCCGCCAGCGCCTGGTAGGTCTGGTTCGTGGTGTCCTCGTCCCGTCGCATCCGGGCGTAGGCTGCGACATTGGCCACCTCGCGCATGATGGACTCCCGGAGCTCTAGCACCTCCCGGAGCGCCTCGGCGTCCTCGGTGACCCGGCCCTCGTAGGCCGACAGCTCATCGAGGCGCTCTTCGACCTCGGCGTAGGCGGCCTCCCACTCCTCGTCGTCGGCGTAGAGGTCCGAGAGGTCCCAGGTGTACTCCTCGGCGACCTCGCTCCGCTCGGGAACCGAACTCATGGCCGCCGGTATGGCCGCCGCCGCCCTAAAGCCGTCGTCACCGGTCACCCTCGGCCGTCGACAGCGCGCTCGCCACCCGCGCGCCGGCCAGCCGTCGGCGTCGACGCTCCGCGAAGACCGCCCGCGCGCTCTCGGCGGCCTCGGCGTCGACCTCGAAGCCGACCGACGGGTACCGCACCCCGACCAGCACCAGCGGCTCGGGGGCCGCCGGGGCGATGCCGTCGGGACCCTCCAGTGGCTCGGCCGCGAGCGCGCGGTCCAGAAATCCGGGGTTGCGGCGGCCCGTCGCGACGGCCGCGACGGCCGAGATCAGCCGCCGGACCAGTTGCCGGGCGAAGCCGCCGGCCCGACAGTCGACGACCAGGAACTCCCCCTCGCGCTCGACGGACACCGACAGGTCCCGGACCGTCCCCGTCTCGTCCGACGTGAAATTATGGAAGTCATGGCGCCCGGAGAGCCGCTCGCAGGTGGCCCGGGCCAGCGCGTCGTTGACCTCGGGCGCGAACAAGTAGTACCGGTAGGTTCGCTCGGTGGCGTCGTGGGTGGCGTGGAAGTTGGCGTCGACATTGGCCGACGCCCACGCACGGACGTCGGCCGGCAACTCGGCGTTGAGCGCCCGCGGCTGGAGCCAGTCGGGCGCCTCGAAGGCGACCGTCTGGGCACGCGCGGAGACGCCGGCGTCGGTCCGGCCGGCCGCCGCGTAGCCGGCCGGCGCTCCGTCCTCGAACTCGACGCTGAGAGACCGGAGCGCCTCGAACAGCGCGTCCTCGATGGTCTCGCCGTGAGGCTGGCGCTGGAAGCCGCGGTAGCCGGTGCCGTCGTAGGCCAGCCGGAAGGCGCGCATGCCGCCGGCTACGGCCCGGGGCGGCTTAACCCGTGGCGCCGCTACAGATCCCGCGAGACCCGTATCTC
>PXSL01000049.1 GCA_003022815.1 Halobacteriales archaeon SW_5_68_122
CTCGCCGCGGTCGGCCAACTCGAAGGCGCCGCTGGCGGCGGCGGCACACGCCGGCGCCATCTCGAGGCCGGTGTGGCGGGCGACGTCGACGGCCGCCTCAAGGATGGCCCCGTCGTCGGTGGCGACGGCCCCGCCGTCGCTCTCGTACACCGCCTCGAGCACGAGATCGCTGGCGCCGGGGTCCGGGATGGCGATGCCGCCACAGACGGTCTCGACGTCGGCCCACGGCTCGTGGCGGTCCAACCCCGCCTCGTAGGCGTCAACGATGGGTGCACACCCGCTCGACTGGGCGACGTACATGCCGGGGAGTTCGTCGACGTGGCCCATCGTCCGGAGCTCCTTTGCGGCCTTGTGCATCCCAACGAGGCCGACGCCGCCGCCGGTGGGGTAGACGACCCCGTCCGGCACCTCGCCGCCGAGCTGGTCGATTACCTCGTAGGCCATCGTCTTCTTGCCGTCGTGGCGGTACGGCGTGACGAACGTCTTCACCGACTGCCAGTCGTCGTGGTCGGCCATCGCCCGCTCGTAGGCGCGGCCGGCGTCACCGATCTGTGCCTCCTCGCCGCCGGCGACATGAAGGTCGCCGTCGTGGACCTCGACCATCGCCTTCTGGGTGAACCCCGCTCGGTCCGGGAGGAAGACGTGGGCGTCGAGGCCGGCGGCGTTGGCGTAGGCCGCGGCGGCGTGGCCGGCGTTGCCCGCGGATGACAGCGCGACGTCGTCGACGCCGGCGGCCGCGGCGGCGGCGACCGAGACGGCCGCTCCGCGGTCCTTGAACGTGCCCGTCGGGTTCCGCCCCTCGTCCTTCAGGAACACGCGGTCGACGCCCATCCGGTCGGCCAGGTCGGGACAGGCGACCAGCGGCGTCCCGCCGGCGTCCATTCGGTCGGCCCGCTCGGCCGGGAACGGCAGCACGGCCTCGTAGTCCCACATCGACTCGACGGGCCCGCCCGTCGACAGCGAGACGGCGTCGTAGTCGTACGTCGGGTCGAGAATCCCCCCGCACTCGGGACACCGGCCGGTCGCCATCGCGTCGAACCGCTCGCCACAGTCGAAGCACGTCAACCCCCGGAACGCGTCGGTCGTTTCCATGCCGACCCCTCGGCGCCCTGCCCGGTAAGCGTTCCTCCGGCGGAACCGCCCGCCGGCGCATATAATTATCGGCCGGCATGTTATCCGGTGTATAGTGAACCTTAAGGTCCACGCCGATGATTCATCGGTATGGAAACCCGCAAGGTGCAGCGGCTCGGGCCGTCGACGCTGGCGATGACGCTCCCGGCCGAATGGGCCGGCGAACAGGACGTCGAAAAGGGCGACGAGGTGTCCCTGCGGTTGGGTTCGAAGGGTACGCTGACCGTGATGCCCGAGTCCGTCCAGCAGGAGGAAAGCGAGGCGGTCATCCACGCACAGAGCCTCAACGCCGAGGCCGTCGAGCGCGCCATCGTCGCCCAGTACGTGCTGGGGCGCCGCGTCATCCACGTCGAAGTCGAGGAGGGCGGCACCCTGGACTCTGCTCAGATAAACGCTGTCTACAATGCCGAGACGCAACTGATGGGGCTGGGCGTCGTCGAGGAGACGCCCGAGCGCATCGCCATCCGGTGTTCGGTCGACCCCGAGGACTTCGACCTCGACAACCTGCTGGAACGGCTGGAGTCGACGGGGTCGACGATGCGCAACGAGGCCATCAAGTCGCTGGCCCACGGCAACCCGGACCTCGCACAGCGGGCGCTGAACCGCGAGCGGCAGGCCAACAAGATATTCGTCCTGCTGTTGCGGCTCATCTTGGCTACCGCTCCATCGCCAAGAACCTCGAACTCACGGCGGACAACGCCGAGGACATCGCCGAGATCGTCCTCGAGACGGAGGGCCACACCCTCGACGTCGACGACGCGACGACGCGGCGCGTCCGAGAGTTTACCGACGCCGTCAATGAGATAACCGAGCTCGGCGTCCGGGCGGCCGTCGAGCGCGACTACGACCTCGCTATCGAAACCCGAGAGAAGTTCGGCCAGGTGCGCAACCGGGAGATGGAGATACTGAACGATCTCGAGGAGATGCCCAATGAGGACCTCCTGCGGGTGCGAGAGGTGCTCGTCAGCCTCGGACAGACCGCACAGTACGCCGTCCGGAACGCCGAGATAGCGACGAATCTCGCGCTCAATGAGGACAGCAACCACGTCACAATCGAGTAGGCTCCCGCTCAGTCGGTCGTCGTGCCCTCCTTCGCCTCGCCGTCATCCGCCTTGCTCACCCGCAGGGGGTTCCGTGAGACGGTCCCACACTCGAAGCCCGAATGTTCCGCGAGGTGTCTGACCACCATGTGGCGCCGCGACCCGGTGATGCCGGTTCGGCCGACGTCGTCGGCGTCGAACGTGCCCGGCAGTCGCTCGTAGAGCCGTTCGAGCCGCCGGAAGGAGTCGAACACCTTCTCGTTGCCCGCGGAGTCGGCTCCGCGCCGCGAGACCACGTAGGAGCCGTCCGGCCGGTGCTCGCCCGCGGTCCGGAGGAATTCCTCGCGGGAGACCAGCGCCTCGCCTACCTCGTCGGCCAACTCGCGCGCGGCCTCGCGGGACAGCTCGTGGGTGGTCCCGTCGACGGAGAGCAGAACGGTCCCGCCGTCGGCCTCGGCGTCGATGCTACTGTCGGAGAACTCGACCCGGAGAGTGGATACTCCGTTCCATACGAGCCGGAAGACGGGCCGGCAACAAAACGTTGCCGCCAGTTACTACACCAAGTCGTCGTCGGTCGGGGTGTCGGGGTCCGGTTCCGGTTCCTCAAGGACGTCGGTCGGCGTCGGCGAGGGCGCCGGTCCCCCGTCAGTGGGCGTCGGCGTCCCCGACGGCGCCTCGTCGTCGGAGGCGTTCTTGTTGCCGAAGATGTCCGTCTCGATGGTCTTCTCGTAGGTGAGTTCGTCCAGCGGGACTCGGACGTCTTGGGCGAGTCCGTCGGTCGACACCTTCGCGTAGAACTCGATGCGGAGGTCGGTCACCTGGTTGCTCTGCAGGTGGGTCACCCACCAGTCGTCGAGGTTGGGGTTGAGGATGCGGGCCTCCGTCTCCACCGCCTCGGTCTGCCCCGGCGGGATTGCCGCGAGGTCGTCGGTCGCCCCCTCGCCGACCAGGACCCCGTTCATCGTTATCTCGTAGCCCAGCTCGGTGACAGTAAAGGGGGTCGTCTGGGGGTTGTATAGGAGGAACTCCATATTGATCGGCGTCTCCGCCTCGGTCGCGTTGCCCCACTCGGCGCCGGTCCGGTTAACGTACAGAATGGGGTCGGAGAACACCGGCGGGGAGTCCTCGGACCGCACCGGCCGCGTCTCGTTGGAGTTGAACTGGCCGATAATGTCGGTCTCGACTTCCTTCTCCTGGGTGAGGTCGTACTGTCGCTGGCCGAGAATCGAGGTTCGGACCGTCGCGTTGATGGTGACGACGGTTCGCTCGCCGTTGTTGACGTGGGTGGTCCACCACGGCGGTATCTGTTCATTGTCCATCCGGGTCGTGAACTCCTGTGTGGAGCTGCCCTCCTTGATGTTCAGCCCCTCCCGGCCGCCGACGGCCATGGGGACGTCGTTCATCCGGACGGTGTAGTTTATCGTCGTGTCGCCGAGCTGGACGCCGATGGGGTTGGGGTTGTCGACGACCAGGTCGGTGTAGACGACCGTCGTTTCGTTGCTCGCCTCGCCGAAGCGGTTGTCCACCTCCTCGACGGCCGGCGCCCCGAGGACGCCGAACGCGAAGGCTCCGATTATCGAAACCACCAGTACGCCGACCACCGCGCCGGCAATCTTGAGCCGCCGCGCGCTGACGACGTCATCGAGTCGACTCATCGCGTGATTGCACACCCCCGCGGCTCAAATAACTGTTGTACCGGCCACGGTCCGCCGGAACCGCCGGGATTTATGCCCGCCGCGTCATACGATGGGGCATGGAAACGAGCGCGCCGACGGACAAACATATTGCTCTTCCGATAACGTTCGCCGCCATTGCATTTCTGGGCGCCGTCGGGATGACAGCCTTCGGCATTACCGGCGACCAGGTGGCATCGGGGTGGTCGTTCGCCGCCGCGATGGTCTTCGGGGCGCTATCGGTCGCCGCTTACCACGCATACGCCTGACAGCGGGCGCAGGTCGTTCCCGGCGCGGCCGCGTAGGTCGGTTCACACCGACAAACATGAATAGCCGTACCGACGGCCGTGGGCCGGCGCGGGCCGCCCGCCGCGGGACCATCCCCTTCCCCTGAACGGGCCCCCGTCCCCCATGTGTTTCCTCCCGACGGGGCGACGACCGCCGGCCCGAAGGATGGGCTTAAGCCGCTCGCGGACCAACGGGAGATATGAGCGAACTGAGCGAGGAGGACGAGCGGATACTCTCGTACCTGCGGGACCGGGCAGCGGGGGGCAAGCGGTACTTCCGTTCGAAGGGCATCGCCGACGCCATCGACCTCACCGCGAAGCAGGTCGGCTCCAGGCTCCCCCGGCTCGCCGAACACTCCGAGGACGTCGACATCGAAAAGTGGTCCCGGGCCCGCTCGACGACGTGGCGCGTCACGCCAGAGTAGGCCCCACAAGGGCTGGTCTTTTACTCCCTCCTCCCCTCCACCCGCCAATGACGGTTCGCGTCGAGCGGGTGTTCGAACTCCCCGCGCCGCCGGCGGAGGTGTGGTCGTTCATCGCCGACGACGAGAAGCGCGCACGCCCGATCAGCGTCGTCGAGGACTACGAGACGACCGGCGACCGGACCGCCATCTGGCACGTCGAACTCCCGGTTCCCCGCCTCGACAGGACCGTCACCGTCGAGACGGAAGACGTCGAGGTGGACGAGCCGCGCTTCGTGAAGTTCGTCGGGCGCTCGCGGGCGATGAACGTCCAGGGCGAACACACCCTCGAGGAGACCGACGGGGGAACGCGGCTGACCAACCAGTTCGTCGTCGACGGCCGACTGCCGGGCGTCGAGACCTACTTCAAGCGGAAACTCGACGGCGAACTCGAGAACCTCGAGGACGCCATCCGGGAGGAGCTGGAGCTGTGAGGCTCGCGCTGGTACAGCAGGCAATCGAGGGCGCCGACCCCGAGGGCAACGTCGACCGCGCCGTCGAGGCCGTCGCGTCGGCGGCCGCCGACGGCGCCGACTGCGTCGCACTCCCGGAGGTGTTTGACGTCGGTTACTTCGCCTTCGACGCCTACGCCCGCGAGGCCGAACCGCTCGGCGGACCGACCCACCAGCGGATTCGGGCGGCCGCAGTCGAGCACGGCGTGGCCGTCCTGGCCGGCACCGTCGTCGAGGACCTGGCGGCCTCGGCGGCGGCCGGCGAGACCGTCCCCGACCCCGAGGGGCTGGCCAACACCGCCGTTCTCTTCGGCGCCGACGGCGAGCGCCGACTAGTCTATCGGAAACACCATCTCTTCGGCTACAACTCCGCGGAGGCCGAGATGCTCGTCCCCGGCGAGCGACTGCCGACGGCGGAACTCCGTGGCCACACCGTCGGGGTGACGACGTGCTACGACCTCCGGTTTCCCGAACTGTACCGCCGGCTCGTCGACGACGGGGCCACGCTCGCCCTGGTCCCGAGCGCGTGGCCGTACCCCCGCGTCGAGCACTGGAAGCTGTTGCCGCGAGCCCGGGCCGTCGAGAACCTGCTGTACGTCGGCGTGGTCAACGGCTCGGCGACCTTCGACGACGCCGCCCTCGTCGGCCGCTCTGCGGTGTACGACCCCTGGGGAACGCCCGTGGCGGCCGCCGGCGAGGAGCCGACCGTAATCACGGCCGATTGCGACCCCGGCCGCGTCGAGGCAGTCCGCGAGGCGTTCCCGGCCCTCGAAGACCGGCGGCCGGGAAACGAGGGTTTATAACAGGGGACGGCGTACAATCGTACGCCCGAACGACGCTTTTCTCGTCGTGACGGCAAAACACGACGCCCGCCGCGAGCACCCGTCCACCCACCCGCGTCGGCCCGCCCGGCCCCGGCGCCTCCCACCCACTTCGTCTTCGTTTCACGCCCGCGAGCGGCCGGTATCTGCGTACAACGGGAGTAGTTTGACCGTGTTCTGGTGAACGGAACCCATGACTACCTCAAAAGCCCTTGCGGCGCTCGACCGCTTCGGGACTCGCTGTCGTCCGAAAATCGAAGATTTCCGTGATCACGGAAAACCTGCGGTCTTCCGAACGACGCGTTTCGCTCACTTCGTTCGCTGTAGTGCTAGCGTCGTCCGGGAGAGATCGAGCGCCGCTCGCCCTTTCAGTCCGCCAGGTCGTCAGATGACCTCCCGGCCGTCCTGGCGGACTGATAGTGACTGCTGTACGTCATTTCGGTATTGACCGCACAGAGGCGTGCGGTCTCACTGGTAAAACAGGTACAGCAATCACTACGAAAGAAGGGCCGTTCACTTGTCCTCGAGTGCTGCGTAGATCTCCGCGTGGCGGCGTCCGTCGAGTTCTCCCATCTCGAGGGCGATTTCGCGACGTTCGGCGTCGCTCTCGGCCGCCTGATACCGCTCGTACAGCTGGCGGACTTCGTCGTCGTCCGCCGTTGAGGAATTGGTCACGCATCCGGTTTTCTCATGCCGCCCATTAACCGTTTCTCACCCGTCACGGTCAGAGCCTGTCATGCACAGCTCAGGCGGCCCAATCATTTTGCCGTCGTGAGCCAAGCGAGCGGGTCCGACGGGCTACTCTTCGGTCTTGATGTCCGCCGACAGCCCCTGGGCCATCTCGATGTCCGGGGAGTTATTCAACGTCCAGGCGGTCCGCTCGGTGACGGCCTCGATGACGCCGCGGGCCGACGGCGCGCCCTGGCCGGACTTTTTGACGCCGCCGAATGGCAGCTGGACCTCCGCCCCGATGCACGGCAGGTTGCCGTACGCCAGCCCGACCTCGCCGCGATCGCGGTAGCGGTTGATCTGCCGGTAGTCCTCGCTGATGACCGCGCCGGCCAGCCCGTAGTCGACGTCGTTGTGGATCTCGATTGCGCGGTCGACGTCGCCCTCGTACTTGATGAGCGCGACGTGCGGGCCGAACACCTCCTCCTTCAAACATCGGAGGTCGGTGTCGTACTCTATCTCGTAGACGAACGGGCCGACCCAGTGGCCCGCCCTGTGGCCGTCGGGAATCTCCTCGTCGTCGAGTTCCGCGCGGTCGACGAGCACGTTCGCCCCCTCGGTCCGCGCGAGGTCGTTGTACCGATGGAACTTCTCGACCTGGCTCTCGTCGACGACCGGTCCCATGAACGTGTTCGCATCGAGCGGGTCCCCGACCGCGACCGACTCCGCGAGATCGACGAATCGCCGTTTGAACTCGTCGTAGACGTCCGTGTGGACGACCAGCCGTTCGGAGGAGACACACCGCTGTCCGGTGGTCTTGAACGACGACATCACCGCCGAGTGGACCGCGACGTCGAGGTCGGCCTCTTCGGTGATTACGACGGCGTTCTTGCCGCCCATCTCACAGGAGGTGTTCTTGTCGGGATGCTCGGCGACCTGCTGGGCGATGCCGTGGCCGACCTCGGCACTGCCGGTAAAGAGGACGGTGTCAACGTCGCCCTTGACGATCTCGGCGCCGGCGTCGCCGAAGCCCTGGACCATGTTGAAAACGCCGTCCGGGATGCCCGCATCGTCGAACATCTCGGCGATGACCTGGCCGCACCACGGTGTCTGCTCGGCGGGCTTCCAGACGACCGTGTTGCCCTCCACGAGCGACACTGCCATGTGCCAGAACGGGATGGCGACCGGGAAGTTCCACGGCGTGATACAGCCGACGACGCCGCGGGGTTTGCGGCGCATGTAGGCGTCCTTGCTGGCGATTTCCGAGGGGACG
>PXSL01000050.1 GCA_003022815.1 Halobacteriales archaeon SW_5_68_122
GGTGTCGCCGCGGACCCGGAAGGTGCCCTGCTGGAAGTCGACGTCGTTGCGCTCGTAGTTGCGGTCGACCAGTTCCGCGAGCAGTTCCTCGCGGTCCAGTGTCTGACCCTGCTCGACCCGCAGCGCCATCCGCTCGTAGTTGCCCGGGTCGCCCAGCCCGTAGATGGCCGATACCGAGGCCACGACAACGACGTCGTCGCGGGTGAGAAGCGACCGCGTCGCCGAGTGCCGCAGGCGGTCGATCTCCTCGTTGATGGACATGTCCTTGCCGATGTAGGTGTCGGTCTGCTCGACGTACGCCTCCGGCTGATAGTAGTCGTAGTAGGAAACGAAGTACTCGACGGCGTTGTTTGGGAACAGCTCCCGGAACTCCTCGTACAGCTGGGCGGCGAGCGTCTTGTTGTGCGCCAACACGAGCGTCGGCTGCTGGAGTTCCTCGATGGCCCAGGAAACGGTGTTGGTCTTGCCCGACCCGGTGACGCCGAGCAGGGTCTGTTTCTCGGCGCCGGCCTCGAAGCCGTCGACCAGCTCCTCGATGGCGTCCGGCTGGTCGCCGGCGGGGTCGAACGGGGCGTCGACCGAAAGCGGGCGGTCGAGGTCCGGCCGATCCGGCTGGAGTGGCCCGGTGTCGCTCATTGTCCGTACGTGGGCGTCGTCGCACTTGAGGCGCACGCTCGAGGACGGCCCGTCGACTTCACTTCCGCCGCGGCGTCGTCCCTTTTATCCGGGTCCGCCCCCCAGTTCCCGTCGATGTCGAATTCGAACGCGAAGGGGGACCGCCGCGAGCGGGAGCTCGTCAACGACCTCGACGGGGCCGGCTTCGCGGTGATGCGCGCGCCGGCGAGGAGATCGAGGCGCTGGTGTACTTCTCGCGGAACTTCGGCGCCAAGCCGCGGGTGGGGGTCCGGTTCGACCGCGAGGACTGGTACTTCTTTCATCCCGGCGACCTCTACACGACCGACGGCGGCAACTACCGCGTTAAAAAGGAGACAGCGCTCGCGGAGGGCACCGACTTCCACGAACTGGTCGGCGACTCCCGGAAGGTCACTCTCGACGAGATTGCCGTCGGGGACGGCTCCAACCGGGAGGTCCTTGAAGCGCTGGCGCACGGCGACCTCTCGGTCGAGGAGGCCGCCGAGATGCTGTAGCCGCCGCCAGCCTTTTTTATCATGAACGTCCATGAGGTATTATGACCCGCGAGTGCATGGACTGCGGGAACCGGGCGGCAGACGCGGTCGGACAGCTGTGTCCCACCTGCGGCGGGCCGATGGCCGATAAACTGCTGTACCGGGTGGTCTGCGAGGAGTGCAGCGGCGTCGGCGTCCATGAGAAACGAGAAGGCGCCGAAGGGCTGGCCCGGCGGCACATTGACGAGACGGACCACGACTGCGAAATCGCCGTGATGAACCCGTAGGTACGCGATTCAGGACGTGTATGGAGTGATTCGATGGGCTGGTTCTCGACTCGGCGTAGACGCCTCGAAAGCCCTCGCGGCGCTCGGGGCGCCGCGACTCGCTGCGCGCTTCGGTCGCTCCGCTCCCTCAGTGCTTGCGTCACCGGGAGAGCGAAGCTCTCCCGAGCTCGCGGCGCACGGCGCCGCGACGCAAGCACCGCAACGAAGTGAGGAGCGTGGTTCGAAAGACGCGACGCGTCTTTCGTCATCACGAGAGAGCTTCGCTCTCTCGAACGACAGTGAGCCGCGCGACCGGAGCCGGCCGAGGGCTTTCGAGGGGGTGCGGTCCGTTGCAGAGCGATTCAGTACGAACCACCCGTACCATACACACGTCTACTTGGCGGGCGTTTCATCCCTTCCAGATAAAGACGGCACTGCGTCAGGCGTTGTATCGCACCCTCACGCAATCAGCATCTCCTCGCGGACCGAAAGCCGCGAGTACGGGAAGGCGTAGCGTCGGCGTGCCTCGAGGTCGCGGCCGGTGCCGTCGAAGGGATAGACCACCTCGACGACGGGGTCGTCAGTCGGGTAGCCGTCGTTGTCCGGGTAGTCGGCGACCGTGCAGTCGGCGGCCTCGATGAACCGCTCGTCGGCCGTCTCTGCGGTGAGCCGGTAGACGACGACGGTGTCGCCGGTCTCGCGGTCGGTTGCGAGGTCGCCGCGCTCGACCCAGCAGTCGCCGCAGACGGTCGGCCCCGACTCGGGAACGAACGACTCGTGGCCACAGATCGCACAGTCAGTCCGGCACTTGCCGGGCGGCGGCACGCGGCCCTCGGTCACCTCGATAGCCACCCGGCGGAGGTGCTTGCAGCGCTCGCCGCGCATCTCGTGGTCGGGGCAGGTGCAGTCGCTCCGCGGCAGCGAGACCAGATACGTCTCGCCGGAGGCGCTCTCGACGGCGTAGCGGCCATGACCGAGCGGCCGGACGGCCATCGCTTCCGTCCAGGCGCGGGCCGAGCGGGCCTCAAGGCTACTCGTGTCGGGCGCCAGCGGCCGCCGACCGGGGGAATCCGATGACGCGGCTGTGTGTTCGGGGTGCGTCATTCCAGTTAAAATGTGGGGCCGCTCGCTTATGAGTCGCTCGACGTTTCACGACGCTTTCGACCGTTTTAGGCGGCTCAGCCGTCGTTTCAACCCACACTGCGGCCGCCCGCGACGGCGATCCCGCCGCCCGACGGACGGCCGGCTCGCGGACGCTCCGAAAACGGCTTCGAAGCCCTTTTGCCGGCTACAATCGCACAGTCGGGCATGGATCGTGATGCCGTCGTCGAGGCCGTCGTCGCGTTCGTCGGCGTCGGGTCGCTCGCCGCCCTTATCATCTGGGTTGGTCTCACCTACAGCGACAGCGGGCTCTCGGCCGACGGCGGAACCGTCCTCGTCGGCGCTATCGCCTTCTTCATCGCCTTCATGTCCCTTATCGGCGTCGGCCTCTCACGGCGCTACTGAGCCTGCCAGTCGACCACTCGATCGTCGGGCGTCCGCTCGAGCTTCGCCTTGTAGTACGACAGCGGGTGCGGAATCGTCTCACAGAGGTCGTCCCTGTCGACACAGTCGCCGTACTCGGCCATTACGGCACACGACGGCGGGGCGGCGACGCCGCCCTTCTCGTCGGCGAGGCGCTCGAACTGCGCCTCGACGGCCTCGGCGGCCGCCCCGGAGACGTCGCACAGCGCCACCGCCGACTCGACGTCGAGGCCGGCGGCCGCCAGAAACGACACCAGCGCGAACCGCGAGTGGTCGGGCAGGCGCTCGCCGTCCCGCATCCGGGATAGCAGCGCCCGCATGCAGGGCGGAAAGAGGCCGGGCGCGGCCGTCTCGAACTCCATCGGCGGGTCGATATCGGCGACGCTACGGCGCACTGCGGTCAACTCCGTCGACAGCGGGTCGGCGATGGCTTCCGGCACCGATAGCGGCAGTTCCTCCTCGACGCGGCGTCGGACCGCCTCACGGAGCATCGTGTACAGTTCCGGCCGGTCGACGGGCACCCGACCGTCCGACAGCGGCCGGGCCACCAGCCGCCAGTCGTCGCCCGAAAGTGACCCCGACAGCCGCAGGTAGGCGGTGGCTGCGACGTCGAAGCTACCGTCGCCGACGGGGGTGACCTGCCCCGACAGCCCGAAGTCCGCGAGCAGTCGCTCCAGCGTGAGTCGGCCCTCGTCGGCGCTCCGCAGTTCGATGTCGGCCTCGAAGTCCTCGACGAACCGCTCTCGGGCCGTGGCGGCCTCGGCCGCGGCGTATTTCTCGACGGCCCCGGGCACGTCCAAGAGCGACACGAGGACGCGGGCGACCGGATAGGAGAGCAGTTCCGCGCGGTCGCTGTAGGCCCGCGGCTCCTCGGCGTCGGTTGTGCCCTCCAGCAGGGCCCGCTGGACGCGCCGACGGCCCCGCTCGACGGCCGGGCCGCCGGCCGCCACCAGCGAGGCGAGGTCAACGTCGGCGGCCTCGACGGCCTCCCTGGAGGCCTCGAGAAACGGGTACCGCGCGTGGAGCCGCTCCATACGGTTTGGTACCGCCGCGTGGCCGATAAACGCACCGACCCGGAGGCCGCTCGTAGCGCGCGGCGCGTCGTATGGATTACTGTAGTCTTTCACCGACGAGCACCCGGTACGGGTCGGCGCTCACCGGTAATTCGTTACGACAATCCGTATCAGCCGGCGTCCTCGGCAGGGGACCGTTCCGCCGGAGCGGAGCGACGCCAGAACAGCGAGACACAGACCGACAGCGCCGCGAGGACGCCCAGGCCGACGACGGCGTAGTGATAGCGGAACGCCGTACGGAGGGTCGCCTCTCCGAGCGTGAACCCGCCGAACAGCGCGGCCGCCAGCGGTTCGCCGACGAACGGGATTCCAAGGATTAGTTCGAGGCCTCGCTGTCCGAGGTAGAACGAGAGTTGGTTCCACGGGAGTAGCAGGCCAGTGTAGGCGTACAGGACCGCGAGCGGCACCGAGGCGACGGCGCCGACTGCGTAGCGCCGCGGGCCGACGACGCCGAGAGCTATCCCGACCGCCACCGCCCCGAACGCCCCGATGGCAAGCAGGAGTCGAACCGGCTCCGCCGGCACCCCTGAGGGGCTCGCGAGCAGCGCCACATCGACGAGTGCAAGGCCGGCCAGGAGGCCGACGAGGAGGAACTCGAGGCTCCGGGTGCGAGGGCGGGTTTCGGAGCTTGTCATAGAAATCGCTACCTCGCGGGCGAATATAACTCTGTCGTGCGACGCGCGGTGGTTCAACCGGGTCGCCATACATTGAACGATGGAACGCATTGGTTGCGGCTCCGCCCGGACCTATAGTCGACACGCCTATACTCGCGGCCGTCCACCCGACGAACATCCGTGCGCCTCAGGTACCGCTGTCCGGGCTGTCGGACCACGAGTAACCTCCACGACCCCGGCTGCGAGTTCGAGGGGACCGACCGAGTCGACGTCGAGCGGGCATACACGGACCTGCTGTCGGCGCTGTCGGCCCGGACCTACGCCGACGAGGAGGCGCTCCGGGAGGACGCCCCGGGGCGGTGGAGCGGCCTGCACGCGGCGGTGCTGTCGCGGCTCCGTAGCGACCAGCGCGTCGTCAAGGATGATGGTCGGCTACGGCTGCTGGAGCCCGAGGCGTTCAAGGAGCGGGTCGCCCAGCCCACCTTCGAGCCGCTACAGACCATCTACGAGAAGGGTAGCGTCCCCGGCGCCCACGACCACTCGGTGTTCGCGATGCTGGCGTTCTACGAGATGGTCGGGCTCTCGTGGGAGGAGGCCCATGAGAACACCGTCGAGTGGCTCCGCGAGTCCGGAACGTGGGACCGCGGCGGCTTCGAGGAGTCCGACCCCGGGGAACTGGTCGACTCCAAGCGCCACGTCTACGAGGAGGGGTACGGCTGGAAGCAGGCCGCCACGGAGGCGAAGGCGGTCATCGACCGCCGGCTCTAGTCGGGTTCCCACCGGTACCGCGTCGTCTGCGTGCCGTCGAACCTGGGGCCGGGACCGTACTCGCTGAAGTCGCTCCGCTCTGCGGCCTCGCGGGTGTGGTCGTCGGCTTCCGGGACCAGTAACTCGACGTCCATCCCCTCCCGGCCCGCAAAGCGGGTCGGCTCCTCAAGCAGCCGCTCGCACAGGTCAGCGTCGCCCTCCAGTTGCGTCACGTGGACGGTCCGCTCCTGTGCGTCGTAGCTGACGAACCCCCGGACCTCGTCGCCCTCGGCCGCGACGCGGACCGTCCGGTCGTGAACGAGGTTCCGCATCACGTCCATAGGAGCGCCCGTCAGGTCCGCCAGCCGCTCGGCGTCGGCCTCGATGGCGTCCCGTATCTCCATGCCAGTCCGTATCGTGCTCAGCCGGATTAAACTTCCCCGTTCCACCGCCCTCGGGCCGCGCGAGCCCCGACGGAACGGAGCCGCCGGCACTGCGGCGCAAGAATCGTCGGGAGGAATCCGGTTGGCAAGCCTTCCAGGGATGGACAGGATTATCTCCCACCACCGGTTACCGCCGGGTATGAGAGGACACACCGTACAGCGGGTGGGAGTATGCGGGTAGTCGCCAAGTTCGGGGGGACGAGCCTCGGCAACGGCGAGCGGGTCAACCGGGCGGCCGACTCCGTCGCAGGGGCCGTCGAGGCCGGCCACGAGGTCGTCGTCGTCGCCTCGGCGATGGGGTCGACGACGGACTTCCTCTTGGACGCCATCACCTTCGAGGCCGACGAAGCCGACGAGGCCGAGATCGTCTCCATGGGCGAGCGGACCTCCGTGCGGATGCTGAAGGCCGCGCTGGGCGCCCGCGACGTCGACGCGCGGTTCGTCGAACCCGGTATGGACGAGTGGCCCGTCGTCACCGACGAGCACGGTGAGGTCGACGTCGAGGAGACCCGGCGCCGCGCCAGGCGGCTGGCCGAGGACGTGGCGGCGGAGGGGTACGTCCCCGTCATTAGCGGCTTCGTCGCCGAGGACCACGCCGGCAACGTGACGACGCTGGGTCGCGGCGGCTCCGATACCACCGCCCTCATGACCGGCAACTACATGAGCGCCGACGAGGTGGTCATCATCACCGACGTCGAGGGGGTGATGACCGGCGACCCCCGGGTCGTCGAGGGCGCCCGCAACGTCGGCGAGATAACGGTCGACGAGTTGCGGAACCTCTCGTTCCGCGGCGCGGAGGTGGTCGCGCCGTCGGCGCTGTCGTACAAGACCACCGACATGGTCGTCCGGGTCGCCCACTACCAGCACGGCGACCTGCTGGAGGGCGGCACCACCATCGAGGGCCAGTTCGAGAACCTCATCGACCTTCGGGAGACGCCGCTGGCCTGCCTGACCGTCGCCGGCCGCGCCATCCGGAACACGCCGGGCATTCTCTCGGAGCTGTCGGTGGCGCTGTCGGACGCGGAGATAAACGTCGACGCCGTCTCCAGCGGCATGGATTCGGTGACGTTCTACGTCGACGAGGAGGCCGCCGAGCGCGCCGAGAGCGTCCTCCACCAGGAAGTCATCGACGCCGAACCGCTCTCCAGCGTCAC
>PXSL01000051.1 GCA_003022815.1 Halobacteriales archaeon SW_5_68_122
GTCCTCGAAGTCGGACAGTTCGATCACGGTCGTCGATGGGTCGTCGGACTTCCGGCGAAGGTCGGCCAGGTGCGCGTGGCCGTCCTCGTTCAGGGAGATACCCGCCGGACTGAACCCGCCGAAGTGGGGCGGCGAACGAAACGAGTATCGGACCGACGAGATTCGGATGCCCGATCGCTGGCTGGTGGCACGGATCTGGATCGGATAGTGGCGCCGGGCGTCGTCATTCTGGAAATGATACTGGAACACCACGCCCAGAACGTCGCCGTCGCCGTCCGAGAAGAGGAGGTCCGTGCCGTGTCTGTCCTTTTGTTCGCTCACGGTTAGTGCGGTCTCGCTACCGAGTGCCGTACAACCCGCGAGACCGACGGCGGTGCCTCCGGCGAGGGCCCCGAGATACTTGCGCCGGTCCATACCTCTCTTTATCGTATTTCTTATATTTAGCTCTGTCTAATTTGGGGAATACAACGGCGAATCGGTCGGGAATCGTCCGAAGACTGCAACACGGCGACGCTCGTATTAACGGGTGCGAACCCCGTTTTGGAATCCGGATTCCAGACGAGACGATACAGGGCTAGTCTGGTGGGCGAACCCTCCAGCGCTCACGGGAACTCCCGGAGCGCCTCCAGCAGTTCCTCCAGCGGCAGCGTCGTCGTCGCCAGCGAGACGCCGTCGGCCCGCGCCAGCGCCGGCGCGTGCTCCCAGAGGGCCTCCGTTTCGATGCCGTGCAGCACGACTGCCGACGGCGTCGGCGTGACGACCCGGAGCGCCACCAGCGGCGACTCCCCGCGGGTGACGTTCGTGAACACGAGCGCCCGATTGGTCGACTGGCCGTACAGCCGGTAGAACTCCTCGCTGGAGAGCCGCTTGATTGCCTCGACGCTGTTGATGACGGTGTGGCCGGCGATGGACTCGGCGGTGCCGGCGACCACCGTCTCGGCGTCGACCGCGCGGTGGAACCGCCGCAGCGGGGCCGTCGCCGCGTACTCCCGGAGGTCGTAAACGACGTCCTGGTCGAAGCCGGCCGACAGCACCCGGGCGTGCTGTCGGACCCGGTCGCCGCCGCGGCGCTCGTCGATTGACAGCAGTCCCTCGACGACCCGGCTGACCACCTGGACGCCCGGGTTCTCGCGGCGCCCGCTCTCGTAGTCGGAGACCACCGACGCCGAGACGTCGAGTTCGTCGGCCAGGTCGGTCTGTGTAATGTCGAACTCCTCGCGCCACTTCCGGAGCGTCGCGCCCGGGTCCTCCGACAGCGCCACCTCGCCGGCGATGCGCTCGGCCAACTCCGCGCGTGGGTCGCGCATACCTTCCGATGGACGGCCGCCGACATAAGCCCACCCTCGCGGCCGCTCGTCGGACCGCGGGCGCCAGCGAACTTATACCCCCGCACGCCCACGGTTCGGCAATGCCCCCGACCCTCGTGACCGTCGCCGTCGGCGTCCTGCTGGGGGTCGCACTGCTCGGGGAGGCCTTCGACCGGCGGTCGATGGCGGTCGTGGCGCTGGCTGCCGCCGTGCCCGATTTCGACGCCGTGCTCAGCCTCTGGATCCGCGGCGCGACGAACGCCGCGCTGCACACGTTCTTCATCCCGCTTTCGGCCGCCGTTGCCCTCTATCTCGACACCCGCCGCGAGGCGTCGTGGCTGCGCGAGCAGTACGGCTGGTACGGGGTCCGGGTGGCGTGGGTCGCCGTCGCCGTCTACGCCGTCGCCGGCGTGTCGATGGACCTGTTCAATATCGAGAGCGCGGCCGTCCTCTACCCCGTCTCGAACCGGTACTTCTCTATCGTCGGCAAACTCGTCCTCTCGACCCAGGAGGGGGTCGTCCAGAGCTACGTCGAGTTCGGCGACGGCTGGCTGTCGGCCGGCACCTACGGCACCACGGAGAGCCGCCACATCTCGACGTGGGTGAACCCGACGCCGGGGACGGACAACCCGCCCGGCGCCGAGCGGGTCGTCCGCGTCGTCGACTCCGGGTGGCAGCTGGTCGTCGTCGGGACCGCCGCCGCGACGCTTGCGGCGCGAACCGTCATCGAACGGAGGGCTGTCTGATGCCCTCCTCGGTCGTCCACGCCGGGTTCGCGTTTCTCGTCGCCGCCGGCCTTCTCGGGAGTTACTACGACCGCCGGGCGCTGGTGTTCCTGGTCGCGGTGCTGCTGTTCCCGGAGGCCGACACCATTGCGGGATTCGTCCTCGAGGGCGCCCACCGGTCGCTGCTGCACAATCTGCTGTTGCCGGCCGTCGCGGGCGCCGCCCTCTACTGGGACACGACCCGCGAGGACTCGTGGCTCGGGGGCCGGGGCGGCAACTACGGCGTCCGGCTTGCGTGGGTCGGGCTGTTCGTCCACGTTTTCGCCCACGTCGCGCTGGACTGGTACCACCTCGATGGAATCAACCTCCTCTACCCGGCCGTCGACCGGTTCTTCGAGCTGAGTGGCGAGGCGTACCTCTCGTCGGCCGAGGGGTTCGTCCAGACGTTCGTCGAGGTGGCCACCGACCCCGAGACGGGAACGACATCGGTCGACGCCGGCCAGGGCGGCACCACGCAGAACACCCACGTCCCAAACCCGGCTCAGCCGTCCTCGGGGTCGGAACCGGGCGGCGCCACCGGACCGGTCGACCGCCGGGCCCCCATCGCGGTCCGGGGATGGCAGTTGTACCTCGTTCTGGTCGGCTTGTTCACGCTCGTCGCACGGAAACTGCAGTCGACCCCGGAGGAACGTCCGTGACCCTCCGCCCTTACGACCCGACGGCCGACCGCGAGGACCTGTGGGCCCTGAAGTCGGCCTTCGAGCGGGACCTCGGCGCGACGGGCGGCGACGAGAAGGCGACGACCTACGAGGGGAAACTGACCGACGCCTACCGGGAGCGGTGGCTGGCGTGGGTCGACCGCTGTGTGGCCGACGACCCCCGGTGTGTGACCGTCGCGGAGGCCGACGGCGGGCTGACGGGCTACGTGTTCGTCCTGCCCGAACGACTGGCGCTCGTCTGGGACGCCGCGGTGGTGAACGAACTGTACGTCGGCCCCGAACAACGCGGGACCGGCGTCGCCGACGACCTGCTGGCGGCCGCGACCGAACTCGCCCGCGAGCAGGACCTGCCGCTGGACCGCCTACTCTTGGACGTCGACCCCGGAAACGAGCGGGCCTACGCCTTCTACGAGCGGCACGGCTTCGAGCCGTGGGGCGAAATCGTCGCCCGGCCGCTACGAGAGGACTGACCGCTCGTCGGTCGTCGCGGCGGCGACAGCACCGCCGGCCGCGCCGAAGACGACCGGATACAGCAGGCCCGCGAGAACGATAGCCGGCAGTAGCGCCGGCGCTCTGGAGGCATCCCCGACGGTCACCTCGAAGAGGAAGGCGCCGCCGACCGACAGCACGAGGTAACCGGGTAGCACCAGCGCGCCGGTGACGGCGCCCTCCGCCGTGTCGGCGACGTCGCGGTACCGACAGACAGCGAGGCCGGCCCCGAACAGCAGTAGCGGCGGGAGGACGTACAGCAGGACGGTGAAGCCATCCTCGCCGCCGACGAAGTTCCGTGGCGGGGAGAACGGCGAGACGTTGACGTACCTGACGTTGACGAAGTGGATGTTGTAGAACACCCACCCGACGAGTTCGTACGTCGCCGACTCGCCTTCGGCGAACTCGATGAACGCGTTCAGTGCCGAGTCGTCGAGTTCGGTCGCGGTCAGCAAGTACGTGAGGACGTACCCGAGCACCCACGTGAGCACCCCGGCGAGGGCGCCGGCGACGTACGGCCTGTCGTCGTTCGGCTGACCCACCGACATATCGGTCGGACCGATGACCGGGCCTGCGAAAGTCCTTATGGCCCGTTAGTCGAGCGTCGCCTCGGTGTCGACGCCGTAGACCCGGGCGGGCGTCTCGACGTGGGCACGGTACAGCGCCGGTTCGTGACCCTGCTCGGCGAGCCACTTCGTTCGCCGCGGCACGGTCCGCGGTCCGAAGACCGCGCCCGGCCGCTCGGGGTCGTCGATGAAGTCCGTCTCGATGAAGAATGGCCAGTCGCCGCCGCAGGCCCGCTGGAGTTCGTCCTTGTCGCAGATAACGCTCGGTATCGGCCCCTTGACGCGGCCGTCCGCGTAGTGTTTGACCACCCGCTCGCGCGGCAGGCCCGCGTCCTCGGCCCACTCGGCGACCTGCCGGAAGTCCTCGCCGCCCTCGGTGTGCAGCTGGACGGCACAGCCGACCTCGGCGCCGCGCTCGAAGGCGTGGCGCATCACCTCGTTGGAGGCCGCCCAGGTCGCCTCGTCAACGTCGTAGTGTGGCCGGCCGGACTTGATTGCCAGCGCCGGCCCGTCGGCGACGAACTCGGCGGCCGCGTCGAGGCCGATTTTCATCAGGTCGGCGGCCTCGTCGGGGTCGTACCCCCGGTCGAGGAACCGCGAAATCAGCCCGGGGTGGACGCCCAGGACCGGCCAGGCGCGGCCCGAAAGGAGGTCGTTGGCCTCGCGGGTCACCTCGACAGTTATCTCGAAGCCCTCCCGGAAGCCGTCGGCGCCGTCGACCTCGCCGACGAGGCTCCAGGATGGTTTGTTCAGGACGTTCAGGTGGGTGCCGCCGGCGTCGGCGAACTCCGCGGCGGCCTCGGCGCCGCGCCCGTTGACCGGGTCCAGGTGGAGGTGGTTGTCGACGGAAGGGGGTCAGGTCCCGACCAGAAGGTTGAGGGCGCCGACCGTCTCGCCGACGACCCACCCGACGAAGACGAAATATGCGACCACGAGACCGTACGATTCGGCGTCCGTCAGCACGAGGTCGGTCCGGAGGAGGGCGAAGAGGAGCACCGTCGCAACGGTCAGGACGCCCATCATCGGCGCCGCGACGGCGAAGGCAACGGGCGCGCTGCCCGCGATGAGCACGCCGACGGGGACGGCGACCAGCAGGTCGAAGGTGTTGCTGCCGAGGACGTTCCCGAGGCTGGTCGCGCCGCTGCCGTCGCGGGCGGCCCTGACACTGATGAGCGCGTCGGGGAAACTCGTCGCGGCCGCGAGGACGGTCACGCCGGCGAGGAACTCCGGAACGCCGAAGGTGGCGTTGAGGCCCTCCAGTGCCCCGACGAGCGACTCCACCGCAACGAGGATGAGCGCCAGCCCGGCGGCCAGTTTCGCCCACTCGCGGCGCAGGTCGACGCCCGTCCCATTGTGGTCGCTCTCGTGGTCGCCGACGTCCTGCCACTGGATGAACAGATAGAGGCCGTACAGCCCCAGCGGAATCAGCGCCAGCGGGCGGGTCACGCGGCCGGCGAGGGCGCCGCCGCCGACCGGGTAGTAGATGACCGCCAGCGCGAAGGTGATGACGAGCACCGACACCGCGAGCATGTAGAACTGCGCCTCCTTGTACACGACCGTCCGGCTCACGTCCAGCGGGTCGTCGGTCACGATGCCGGAGACGGCCGGGATAACGAGCACGTTGAACACGGCCGACCCGACGATGGCACCCACGCCCATACCGAAGGAGCCGGACAGCGCGGTGACGACGACGCTAGCCAACTCGGGAAAGCTGGAGCCGACGGCGACGACGACCGAGCCCTGTACGACGGCGGGCAGCCCGTAGTACGCCGAGAGTTCCTCGGCGGCGCGCTCGAGGTACCCGCTGCCGACCCAGATTAGCCCGGTGGCGACGACGATGGCGGCCACCTGGACCGGTGTTGCGTCGGGAAGCAACCCGCCGAGGATCATGTCGAGGGGCACCGCCGCCGGCGTGTTAACGTTTGATGACCCGCGATCGGCAGCGTTCAGTTACGAGAGCTGGCCGGTCGGCCGGCGTCGGGGGGGAACTCGAACGGGGCCGACCGCTCGCGGGCTGTGCCTCGCTGTCTCCGGAAATCAGCGATTTCCGGGATGACGAAAGACGCGCTGCGTCTTTCGAACCACGCGGTTGGATGCCGTCCAGAATCTCATCATCCGGACAGGGCCGCTTTAGGTAGTTACAGCCGGCAGTACGAGTAAACACTACCACGCGCTTACTCCAGTGTTATCTCGTGGTGGGCGGCGTTCCGGAGGGCGTCCGACCGGCCGTGGAGGCCGGGCGCGACCGCGACCGTCCGGAGGCCGCGCTTTGCCGCCGCCTCCAGCACCGGCTTGAAGTCGGTGTCCCGGGAGACGACGATCAGCGTGTCGAAGTGGCCGGCGGTGCTGGACTCGACGGCGTCGACGGCGAGTTTCACGTCGACGTCGCCGCTGGTGGTCACCACCTCGAAGCCGCGGGCCTCGGCGGCCTGTATCAGCCCCGAACTGGCGTTCTCGTCGACGTAGACCCGGGCGACGGCGACGGCCCCCTCCTCTCGGGCGATGGCCCGCAGGTCGTCGAGGTCGACGTCGAACTCCGAGCGGAACACGTTTGGCCCGTCGACGAAGATACCGACCCGGGTGCCGCGGCCGCGGAGCCGGTCCAGCAGTCCCATACCCGGTTTCCGCGGCGCCCGGTCAAGTCGCTGACGGTCGGACGGAAACGCTTACTCCCCGGCCCCCGAGGTGCCGGACATGTCGCTCCGAACGCCGCCGCTTTCGGCGGCCCACGCCGACGCGGGCGCGAAACTGACGGAGTTCGGCGGCTGGGAGATGCCCGTTGAGTTCGACTCCATCAAAACCGAACACGAGGCGGTCCGGACCGCCGCCGGCAAGTTCGACGTCTCCCACATGGGCCGGGTCGCAGTCTCGGGGCCGGACGCCGCCGAACTGACGGACCGGCTGACCACCAACGACGTGACCGCCCTCGACCCCGGCGAGGCCCAGTACGCGGCGATCACCGACGAGGCGGGCCACATGCTGGACGACACGGTGGTCTACCGGCTCCCCGCGGCGCCGACGGCCCGCTTCGAGGCGGACGTGGGGCCTGGAGGCGACCGTCACAAACCGGACGGCCGAGTTCGCAATGATCGCCCTGCAGGGCCCCGACGCCGTCGAACTGCTCGGCGAGCTATGCCCCGACCCGGGCAGTATCTCGCGGTTCACCGCCGGGGTCCGCGAGGTGGCGGGCGTCGACTGTCTGGTTGCCCGCACCGGCTACACCGGCGAGGACGGCGTCGAGCTGCTGTTCGACGCCGACGAGACGGCGGTCGAGGCCGTCTGGTCTTCGCTTTCGTGTCAGCCCTGCGGCCTCGGCTCGCGGGACACCCTCCGGCTGGAGGCCGGCTTCCCCCTGTCGGGACAGGAGTTCGACCCCGAGGACAACCCCCGGACGCCCTACGAGGCCGGCATCGGGGTCGCGGTCGACCTCAACGGGGCGTTCGTCGGCCGCGACGCGCTCGCCGAACAGCGGGAGGCGGGCGTCGAGGAGGAACTGGTCGGGTTCCGACTCGAAGAGCGGGGCATCGCTCGCCACGGCCACGCCATCGCCGTCGACGGCGATGAGGTCGGCAGCGTGACGAGCGGGACGATGAGCCCGACACTGGGCGACGCTATCGGCCTCGGGTACGTGCCCGTCGAGCACGCCGACCCGGGGACGGAACTATCGGTCGTCGTCCGGGGCGAGGGAAAGCGGGCGACCGTCGAGACACTCCCGTTCTACGAGCGGGACGGCTGATTCGGGACAGTCTTGGGTCAAAATTGAGAGAGCGCTTTTATCAAAATGAACCGTAGCGGGAGTATGCTACGGGAAGGTGCGACCGCTCCCGAGTTCGAGCTCTCGGGCATCGACGGACCGGGCGACGAAGGCCACAACCCCCACGAGTTCCGCGAGTTCCTTCTCCCGGAACTGCTCGAAGACGGGCCGGCCCTACTGGCCTTCTACCCCGGCGACTTCAGCCCCGTCTGCACCGAGGAACTGTGCTCGCTGCGGGACCTCGGCTTCGAGGCGGTCGGCGGATCGGCGACGATGTACGGCATCTCCCGGGACACCCTGTTCACACACGAGGCGTTCGCCTACGAGCACGACCTGCAGTTCCCGCTGTTGAGCGACGTCGAGGGGGAGGTCTGTCGTGCCTACGACGCGATTCACGAGACCGACTTCGGGGGCGGCGTCGAGGCGGGCCTCCCCAAGCGGACCATCTACGTCGTCAACGCCGACCGGACGATACGCTACGCCTGGCAGGCGGACGACCCGTACGAACGGCCGCACTTCGAGCCCGCGATCGGGGCGCTGTCGGCGGACTAGGCGACGGCCAGCCACGCGAGGAACACCGCGGCGCCGCCGGCGATGGTGCTGGCGACGGCGTGGACCCGCATCCGGTCCAGAACGGCGTGGGCATCGGCCTCGATGCTAGCGGCCTCGCTCACCTCGCCGCCAACTTCGCACTCCGGCAGGAAGTCCATCGCCACGTGGAGGAAGACGCCGGCGGCGAACCCGAAGATGGCGGCGTTGACGACGGCGGCGCTCGGCGGGTTCACGAGCGCGGCCGGGATGGCGGTCAGCCCGACGCCCGCCGCCGGCAGCAGTATCACCGACGGCGACTCGCCGGCGTCCCGGAGCCGACGGGCCGCGGCGTAGCCGGCCGGCCCCTTGTGGGAGACGATGGCCAGCCCGAGCAGTAGCCCCAGTTCCGGCAGCGCGGCATACACCAGCCCGATGATGGCGCCGGCCGAAAGCGAATGAGCCGCCAGCTGGGCGGGCGCGCTGTCGAAAGCCTCCCGGTGGCTGAGGCGGTGGCCGACGGTGTGGCCGCTGTAGCCGCCCACCACGCCGGCGGCGACGCCGAACCCGCCGACCGGCCCGTTGAAGCCGATGGCCTGCGGCACGAGAAAGACGGCCGCGCTCGTGACCATCGCGCCGCTGGCGAGGCCGTACCCCCACACCAGCCGCGCCGGGGTGCTCTCGGCGGACCGGGCGCCCAGCACTGCCGCCCCGCCCATCGCGACGAACGCCACCCACGAGATAACCAGCACCTTCCAAAGCCCCGCCGTCGTCGCCAGCGCCGACAGCGCCAGTAGTCCGATCACCCCTGCGGCACCGACGGCCGTCGGCTGGTCGAGTCCGACCCGCGCCAGCGCCCCGGTTTCCGTGCTCATGTTGTTAATAACACCTCAGCCGGCGTTAATAACTCTGCCGGTCCGGGGCGCCGACCGATACAAGGGGCCGGCCGCGCGAGAGGTCAGTATGGAGTTCACGGAGTTCTGCGACCGCTTAGACGACCGCCTCGACCACGACGCCTACGCCGGCGTGGACGCGAGCGCGAACGGCCTGCAGGTCGGCCGCGCCGACGGCCGCGAACTCGACCACGTCGCATTCGCCGTCGACGGCGTCGCCGCGACCGCCGAGGCGGCCGCGACGGCCGGCGCCGGCCTGCTGGTCGTCCACCACGGCATCGTCTGGGGCGGTCTCGACCGGGTGACCGGCCTTGAGTACGACCGGATCGCGGGCCTCATCGAGGCCGATCTGCCGCTGTACGTTTCGCACCTCCCGCTGGACGGCCACGACGAACTCGGCAATGCCGCGCGGCTGGCGGACTACCTCGACTGTGAGGTGACCGAGCCGTTCGGGAAGTTGGGTAGCGTCCACATCGGCCAGCGGGCCCGCGCCGCAGAGCCGTACTCCGTCGCGGGGCTACGGGACCAGCTGTCGGCACTGGACACCGGCGGCAAGCCCGTCGACGTGCTCGATTTCGGCCCGGAGCGCATCGAGGACATCGCGGTCGTCACCGGCGGCGGCGCCGACTGGGTCCGGGAGGCGAACGAGGCCGGCGTCGACGCTTTCGTCACCGGCGAGGGCAAGCAGAAGGTGTACCACGAGGCCCGCGAGGCCGGGCTGAACGTCTTCCTGGCGGGCCACTATGCCACTGAGACGTTCGGCGTCCGCGCCCTGCAGGAGCTCGCGGCGGAGTGGGGCCTGGAAACGACGTTCCTCAAGCACCCGACCGGCCTGTGAGCGGGGTTCGCGCGTCGGCCGTCTGATACTGCCGGACGTAATTTCGTGAGCATCTGAATCGGTAGTCGTCCACGTATCCGGGCGAACGAGACGGGAAGATCGGACTGCGATTCGAGTAGTTACGTCCGGCAGTATGAAAATCGGAACGGTGTGCGCTCGTCTCTCTATCACGCCGCTGCGGGCTCCTCGCCGGGGTCCCGGCCGACGAGTTCGACGTCGAGATGAATCCGCTCGTAGGGCAGGTACGGTCGCTTGGACTGCCCCTCTTCGACAATGAACAGCAGACCGTAGTCGGTGAGCAGCGAGATGTCGTCGTGGACCGTACGGTAGTCGCGGTCGAGGTCCTCGGCGAGTGCCGAGATACTCTCGGCTGCCCCTTCGGTTGCCATGAGAGCCTGGAGGAGTTCGATCCGACGGTCAGTGAGGATTTTCCGCAGCTCGCCAACTGAGCGGAAGGAGACGACCGCGGGCTGCTCCTCGCCCTCGCTGACCGCTTCAGCAGCGGCAAGCGTGTCCTCCCGCATCTCGTCGAACGACTCCACAGTGATGCGAAGCACGCTGGAGTGGGGGCGGTCGCGGGGGTCGCGGTACTTGTCGGGCCAGCCGTCGTCGGTGTGTTCAGTCATGGTTTGTGCCCTCGACGTTGGTGAGGTGGGCGACTTCTTGGAGGAAGCGAGCGATGTGTGCGGCCATGTTCAGAAACGCAATCTCGGAGTCCTCGCCGAAGCTGACGTGTCGGTGGTGCCAGCCGAGGTCTTCGTCGTCGTGCGCGTTGTCGTAACGCAGTATCTCGCCTGTCTCTCGATCGTAAAACTGGAACCTGTAGAACCAGTTCCCGGGGTAGTCGTGGTCTTCGATGGCGAACATCTCGACACGCCCGCCGGAGACGGCACGGTTCAGTTCGAGTAGACCGGCCCATCTGACATGTCCTATGACCTCATATAACATAAATATAGTGGAGGGAAAAGCGAAACTCTCTGGGACATCAAGCTGCCTCAACGTATCATCGTTGGCGGGTTGCTAGCGACGATGTCGTCGGCCGACGCCTCCATCCTCACACTGCCGACTGTAATTCGTTCGAGATTCCGCGGCGATATCCGGTTGCATGCCGTCCAGAACCCCGTCCTCTGGACGGGACTGCTTCACGTAGTTACAGCCGGCAGTATCAGCACCTCGCAGGCCATCTACGGCGTCTCCGAGAACAGCCTCCTGCCGCGGGGGCCGCCGGGGCCGCCGGGACACTGCTGGAGGAGAGCGCCGAGCGGCTCCGGGCGGCCGGCATCGAGACCGGGACGGAACTCGTCCTCACCGGCGGGCCGGCGCTCCTCCCCCGGAACGCCGACTAGCGGGTCGCTTTCTTCCAGGCCCGCAGGTCGACCACCTCGCCGTCGACCGTCTCCGCGTCGGCCTCGGTCGCCGCCCACCAGAACATCGGCGCGACGTCATCGGGGTCCCGCCCCTTCGCGTGGTTCGTCAGTTCGGTCGACAGCTGGCCCAAATCGAGCACGCCGACGGCGGCGTCCAGGTCGGCGGCGAACTGCCGGGCGACGGCCTCGGCGGCGGCCTTCGAGACAGCGTAGGCGCCGAACCCCGGTTTCGCGTCGCGGGCGATGGCCCCCGAGGGGACGAACGCCCGCGAGTCCGCCGTCAGGTGCGGGACGGCCTCGCGGATGGTCGTGAACACGCCGCGGACGTTGGTCCGGAAGGTGTCGTCGAACGCCGAGTACCCCACCCCGGACAGCGGCGTTTGCCCGGGTGCGCCGTGGTAGACGCCGGCGTTGGCGACGACGCAGTCGATACCGCCGGTCTCGCCGGCGCGGGCCGCCGTCTCCATCAGCCGCTCCGTGTCGTACTCGTCGCGGACGTCGGCCCGCATTGTCGTCACCTCGCCGCCGTCGGCCGGGACGTCCTCGGCGACCTCGGTCAGCTTCGCCTCGTCTCGCGCACACAACACGACGTGGACGCCCTCGGCGGCGAACCGCCGGGCGACCGCCTCCCCGACGCCGCGGGAGGCGCCGGTGACGACAGCAGTATCCATGCCGACGCCTGGGGCGGCGACGACAAGGACGTTTCCCAAGGGGTCCGCATTTCCCCCACACCCGTGTTAATAGGGCCGCCGGCCGTACGGACAGGTATGTCAACCAGCGAGTCGGCCGTCGTCGTCGGGTCGGGGTTCGGCGGCCTCTCGACCGCGTGTTACCTGGCCGACGCCGGCCTCGACGTGACCGTACTGGAGAAAAACGACCAGTTGGGCGGCCGCGCCTCCGTTCTCGA
>PXSL01000052.1 GCA_003022815.1 Halobacteriales archaeon SW_5_68_122
CGGAGCCGACGGCGCCAGAACTGCATGTTGTCGCCGCCGATCTCCTCGAGCAGGACGTCCTCGTCGTACTCCGAGTAGAGGTCGTGTCGGTGTTTCGCCCGGAAGATGCGGACGATGCCGGTGAAGCCGAACAGCAGAAAGGCGTACGCCTGCAGGCCGAAGAAGGCGTGGACGGCGGCGAACCCGCCCAGCTGGTCGAACAGGCGCGGAATCATCCACCCGACCAGCGGGACGGTGGTGAGCGTCAGCCCGGTGAGGATGAACTTCAGGTGGTAGGTGAGCACGCCCCAGGTAATCCGCTCGTTGTCGATCATTATCCAGGCGCCGTACAGAAAGCAGGGAAGGCTGGCGGCGACCGAGAGGAAAACGACGGTTGCGACCTGGGCGTCGGATACCATCGTCGGCAGTTGGGACGGCCGCCGCTTGAGTGTGCCGAGTTCTCGGCGTTCGGAAAAGGTAAGCCGGAGACGGCCCAAGCGCGGACGATGGCCGACTCCCGGCAGTCCTCGGACGACGAGCACGACGCCGGCTCCGAGGGCGGCGACGACGGCGGCGCGCCCTCCACGGAAGAGCTCCGGGAACGGGTCGAACAGCAGTACGACTTCGAGGAGTTCGGCCCCCGGGAGATGGCCGAGATGGACGTCGACGAGTGGGAGGCAGTGTTCGACCCCGACTCCTGGATAACCGGCGAGGGGCTGCTCGACCGCGTCGAGCAGGAACTCCGGGCCAACGTCCAGCGGCGGGAGGTGTTCGCCGTCGTCGAGCGGGTCGGCGATGGCGACGACGACCGGGTGGTGGCCTACTCCGACGAGGGGTACGTCATCGTCCGGCCGGAGGGCACCGTCAAGGGCACCGGGACGATTCTCCGGGACGTCGAGCCGATGGTGGCGCTCTGCTCGATGGAGTCCTACGACGTCCCAGACGTCGGCGAGGACGCCGGCCTGCCCCACCCGGAAGCCGTCGCGGAGGGCAGCGGCGACTTTGGCAACCGGATGCTACAGGTAGTGGCCGGCGCGACGGTGCTGTCCGGCATCGCGTTCGTCCTCGTGTGGCTGGCGAGCGTCGTCGGCGCCGTCGGCGTCGGCTTCGCCGGCGCCATCATCCTGACGCTGGGCCTGCTGTTCGTCGTCGTCGGGGCCGTCCTCTTCCTGACGGTCGCCAACGCCCGCCTCTCCGACCGGATGCGCGCCGAACAGTACCGCGACCGGTTGCGCGCGGTCGGCGCCGGTACCGGCGAGCGGCCCGACTTCCTGCCGGACGAGGCGTTCGAGGCCGGCGGCCGGCGCCTCGAGAAGGCGATGGAGCGGGTCCACCGGGAAGCCATCGAGGACGCCGACGGCGAGTTGCCGGACGAGTGACGGTGACCACCCGCCGAGAGGGCCGCCCGAGAACGCGGCGGAGGGCCGCTCAGACGCGGACGGAGCGGTTGCTCACGCGACCGCCATCGGTGGGTTTAAGCGGGAACGGCTCTGATTTCCGGTGTATGAAACGGCGGGACTTCATGCGCACTGCCGCTGGCGGAACGGCCGCGGCGGGCGCGACCGTTGGCGCGGCCGGACCAGCCGCGGCCGCCAGCGAAGAGGGTGGCGGCGAAGGTGAAGGCGGAGGCGGAAAGGAGGTCCCCGCGTTCGGCTCCTTTCTGGACGACGCCAACGGGTACAGCGAGGAGAGCATCGTCGACGCCCGCGGCGAGGACGCCGTGACCGTCGACGTCGGGGCGGGCGGCGGCCTCGCCTTCGACCCTCCGGCAATCTGGGTATCGCCCGGGACGACCGTCACCTGGGAGTGGATCGGCGAGGGCGGCACCCATAACGTCGTCGCCGAGAACGGTCCAGCCGGCCTCGACAGCGGCGACCCGGTCGACTCCAGCAGCAAGACCTACGAGTACGAGTTCACCGAGGAGGACGCCGGCATTACGACGTACTACTGTCAGCCCCACAAGACCAGCGGCATGAAGGGCGGCGTCGCCGTCGGCGACGACGTCGAGACGACGACGCTGGCCGGCGCGGGGGTCAAGGAACCCATCGAGTTCGGCGTCGACATCCACGAACACTGGGTCGGTATCAGCGTGATGCTGATGATGTCCGTCTCGCTGGTGTTCACGTTCTTCACCTTGAAGTACGGCGAGTCCCCGCATTCGAGCGGAGGTGACTGAGCATGGCCGACAACAGCTACGGCGCGATTCACCGGTACGAGCCGGCCCGCGAGAGCACCGTCGCGGCAATCACGATCGTCCTGCTGTCGGTGCTGCAGATCGTGCTGGTCGGCCTGTTCACCTACGGCCTGACGGCCGGGTGGGCGGTCGGCACGTCGACCGGCAGCGAGGCCGGCAACGTGCTGCTCGGCCTGCTGCTGGCGGGCGTGTTCATCAACCTCGCGTTCATCCTGCTCTTGTACCGCAAGGAGTTCCTCCCGGACGTGATGGTCGTCAAGAAGCGCCGCCGCAAGTGGGAGGACCTCTACATCGAGGAAGACGACATGTACGGCGAGGAGATCACCGATGGCGCGGTCGAGAAACTGAAGCGTGCGGTGTACCCCTACTACAAGAAATAATGAGCGAGGACAAGTATCCCGGCGAGTCGGGACGTCGGCGGTTCGTCAAGGGCGTCGTCGGCAGCGCGGCCCTCTCGGGGGTCGGGGTCGCTGGCGCCACGAGCATCAACCTGACGACCCAGCCCTCCGGGGGCGGCGGCGGCCCCACCGAGTTCGTCGGCATCAGCCTCGTAGGCGGCCCCGCCCCCCGCGGGATGCCGTACATTCCCGTTGAAATCGACGACGAGGGGTTCATCAGCGGGGTCTGGCCGGAGGCCGAGGAGGTAACCGAGGGCGGGACGACCTACCAGGTCGCCGAGTCCGAGATCGGCGGTCAGAGCTACTCCACGGAGTGGTTCCAGTACTGCGGGCGGCAGAACGCCGGGGGCGTCCAGCCCGACGCCGAGGCGGACAACTACTTCACGTCGCTCGGGGAGGGCGACACGCCCTACGAGTGGCAGGCCGAGGAGCTCTCGGAGGGCGACCGCCTCAACGTCGACGACTTCTCGGGCTACGAGGAGTGGGGCAACGGCATCGGCGACGGGGGCGTCGGCAAACCCGCTCGGGCCACCTGGCGCTCGGAGGGCCTCGAAGGGGAACTGCCCGTGACCATCATCCGGAGCACCCGTATCGAGGAGAAGGCCCAGCGGGACGACGAGGTCGGCGAGTGGTACTCCGGGGCCTCCAGCCGGGGCGTCATCGCGTACCTGAACGTCTGTACACACTTCTGCTGTGTGCCCGGCTACAAGGAGACCGACAGTTCGGCCCAGTACGATATCGCAAACGGCGTGTACTGCCAGTGCCACCAGTCCCAGTACGACCCGTTCACACCATCGTTCGACACGTTCGTGTCGCTACCCAGACCTGATTAACAATGAGTCTCGAACGCAAAGACGAACACGACCACGAAGCGTGGATGGAAAGCAAGGAACTCTCGCCCATCGAGGAGGTGTACCTGACGGTGCTCATCTGGCTGGACCGCCGGCTCCGCATCGTCGACTACCTCGAGCTGCTGGAGGACATGTACTACAAGACGAACCTCCAGATGCCGAAGAGCCACACCGAGCAGTACAACCTCGACAACAAGTTCTGGTACTGGTATCCCTTGTACGCGCTCGGGTCGTTCAGCACCATCGCCTACGTCGTCGCCTCCATCAGCGGGGCGCTCCTCGGCTTCTACTACGCGCCGTCGACAAGTACCATCGGCGGGGACACCCTCCGGACGGTCGCGTACTCGAACGTGCTATTCATCATGGGCGACCTGAACTTCGGGCTGTTCCTCCGGAGCCTCCATCGGTGGTCTGCGCAGGTGATGACCGCCGCGGTGTTCCTGCACATGCTCCGGGTGTACTTCACCGGGGCGTACAAGGAGCCCCGCGAGCTGAACTGGATCATCGGCATCGTCCTCATCTCGCTGACGATGGTGTTCGGCTACACCGGCTACCTGCTGCCGTGGAGCCAGCTCTCGTACTGGGCGGGCCAGATCGGCGTCGAGATGGCGCTGTCCATCCCGCTCATCGGCGAGTGGGTCGCACAGCTCATCTTCGGCGGCTTCACACTCGGGGAGGCGACGCTGCAGCGAATGTACATCCTGCACGTCTTCCTGTTGCCGTTCGTGGTGACGGCACTGATCGCCGTCCACATCGGCATCGTCTGGATGCAGGGCATCGCGGAACCCCACTGAGACAATGAGCGAGGAAGAACCCAACCCCAACGGCGGAACCGAGGCACAAACCGACGGCGGGACCGGCATCGTCCCCCAGGACGACCAGGCGCCGACCTGGTCGGAGCGCAAGGAGCGCACCCAGGGGCTCTCGCGGCTCACCTACGAGTACTTCGAGCGCTCCCGCCGAGAGGACGAGGACCTCCGACAGGCCTCCGACTACGTCGAGCGGGACGTGCTGGCGTTCCCCACCTGGCCACACGAGATGATCCGCAACCTGGCGCTGACGTCGTTCTTCGTCGGGCTGATGTTCTTCATCTCGGCGGCCGTGCCGCCGCACCTCCCCGGCCCAGCGAACGCCAACTCGACGCCGGCGGTCATTCTGCCGGACTGGTACCTCTACTGGTCGTTCGGCCTGCTGAAGCTGACGCCGCTGAACCCCGAACTCGCGCTACTGGGCGGCGAAAAGCTGGTCAGCGACCGCGTGTACGGCGTCGTCGCCAACCTGATCGTGGTCGGGTTCATTTCCATCGTGCCGTTCCTCAACAAGGGCGCGGCCCGCCGACCCGTCGAGGAGCCCTTCTGGGCGGCCATCGGCGTCAGCGGCGTCGTCTTCGCATTCACCATCGCCGTGCTGGCGGTCAAGAACCTCGTCACCGGCACGTTCCCCATCGGGAACCACGAACTGTTCGACGTGACGTTCCTGCTGCCGCTCGTGCAACCGGCGGTACTTCCGGCTCCGCCCGCCGAAGTAACGCGCTCTTCGTTCCGGCAGTTTTAGTGCGCGTCCGTTCTTTTGTCCAACAATGGCCGACCAGACGAGCGGCCGTCCCGCCGAAGGCCCGGCCGACGCCGGCGACCCGGCCAACGGAGCGGACGGACCGAGCGACGGCGCTGAGCGCCCGGACGGCGGCGAGGCGCCGGACGGCGACGTCGTCGTCCCGCTGCGGCTGTACAAGACGGTCACCGTCTTCTCGACGCTCATCGCCATTGTCGCCATCCTCGCGGGGTTCGTGCTGCTGGACCGGGGCACCCAGCGGGCGACGGCCAGCCCCGAGGAGGTGAGCCTGCCGCTTGTCGCGCTGGGGCTGGCGCTCATCGTCGGCGGGAGCGCCGTCTACGCCTTCTCGACGCGGTTCCGGACTACGGGAATGGGAAAGTCTAAAGACGACACCGACGAAGGCTCGGACGATGGCTGACGAATTCGCAAAGGGCTTCGCAATACTCACCGGCGGCGGGATGGTGTGGATGGCTATCTCCGCGTGGCTGACCACCGAGAGCTTCGAGGGTCGACAGCTTCTCGCGGCACCGCCGGAGGACCCCGGCACCTACGCCGAGCTGGCCCTGCTGGTCCGGGACGTCACGACGTGGTTCATCGTCTTCGGCGTGCTGACGTTCTGGGTCGCGATTCCGGCCGTCCGGGAGCTGCGGGAGTACCTCGAGGGCCGCTCGGAGACCTGACCGGGCGGGGTTAGACGACCGCGTTCCAGTAAGGGCTGACCACGAAGAACAGCGCCTGGTAGGCGATGTACAGCAGTGCGACGGTCGAGGCGCCGATGGCGCCCCACGGCCGCTCTATCTCCCAGCCCTGGCGGGCCTCGACCTTCCGGGATTCGAACTCGAAGAAGTCCGTCAGGAAGAGACCGACGACCAGAAGCGAGACGATCATCCCGGCGTGGCGCTCGACGGTGAGGTAGTAGAACCCCCCGACCACGAGCAGGAAGTTGGTGGCGACCCGGAGCGGATTGCGGCTGATGGCATCGGCGCCCTCCTCGGCCTGGCCGGCGATGCGGTTGTACTCGATGCCGCGGCCGACCATGTTGAGGACGATGAGCACGAGCATCACGTACCCGATCACCGGCGCGAGGTAGGTGTCGACCGGGCCGAACAGCGTCACCGATGGGTCCATATCTCCCCGTCAACGCGGCGTCCATTAATGTGTTTCCAAATCCGGGGGGTCGAACGATGAAGACGCCGGAAGCGTTTTGCGAGGGCCAACGGAGTAACGGCCATGGACGCGGACCGTCGAGAGCGGACCTCCGGGGACAGACTGGCGAACGTCCCCGCATTGGTCGTCAGCGGCATCGGCCTCGTGCTGGCCGGCCTCTCGCTTTGGTATCTCATTGTCGTCCGCGCCTACTACGTCAGCGGGAGCCTGCTGGATCCGACGCCGGCCGTCGTGCTCGAAGTCATCGAGATCTCGTTGCTCGGCGGCTTCTCGTTCGTGCTGGTGTACGCCGGCTACTGGCTGGCGGGGTCGCGGTTCGGCGGCCGACGGCTCTGGTGGGCCGGCCTGTGGACGCTCATCGGGCTGACCGGCATCGTCGCCATCGTCGTGCTGGTGAACTCGATGCAGCTCATTCGAGGGCAGCCGCTCTCGCAGCCGACGTTCGTCCAGACCATCCTGCTGGCAGCGGGCGGCGGCGCGATAGCCGGCCTGCTCATCGGCGTCTCGACGGTCAAAGAAACCGTCGAGGCGCGCCGCGCCGAACAGCAGCGGGACGCGCTGATGTTCGTCAACGAGCTGCTGAGGCACAACGTCCTCAACGGGATGCAGGTCATCAAGGGCAACGCGGAGCTGCTCGACGAGCACGTCACCGAGGAGGGCCAGCCGCTGCTGGAGACCACCCACGAGCGCTCCGAGAGCATCGTCGGGCTGGTCCAGAACGTCCGGGTGCTCGTCGACTCCGTTTCTCGAGAGAAGCCGCTCCGTGACGTCGAACTCGGGGCCGTCGTCGGCCGGGCCGTCTCGGAGGGCCGCGGCGCCCATCCCGACGCCGAGTTCGAGGCCGATGTCCCGGACGGGCTGACGGTCAGGGCCGACGACCTGCTGTCGGCGGTGCTCGAGAACCTGCTCTCGAACGCCGTCGATCACAACGACGCCGACCGACCCCGCGTCGCCGTCGGGGCCGAACCGGACGGCGAGTCGGTCGTCCTCCGGGTCTCCGACAACGGCCCCGGAATCCCCGAGTCCGAGCGAGAGGCGTACTTCGAGGCCGGCCGCCAGCACGAGGCGAGCGTCGGCCAGGGCCTCGGTCTGTATTTAGTCAACACGCTGGTCGAGCGCTACGGCGGGACCGTCGAGATAACGGACAACGAGCCGCGGGGGACGACCGTCGAGGTGGAGCTACGACGGGTCGACGGCTGACAGCCGGGAGGCAGTCAGATCTCCCGCTGGACGACGAACTCCGCGAACCCGGCGAGCCGGGAGGCCGGCCCGGGTTCGAGATCGAGTCCCTCGAGGTGGGTCTTGGCGCTCTCGGCGAGGGCCTCGGCGAACGCCCGGGCGTACTCGACGCTGCCGGCTGCCTCGAGAATCGAGACGGCCTCCCGAACCTCCGCGTCGGTGTTGTCGTCGGCCCAAAGGATCTCCTCGAGGCGGGCGACGTCGGCCGGCGGCGCGTGCTCGACGGCGTGGATGACCATCAGGGTCTTTTTGCCCTCGCGGACGTCGTTGCCGGTCCCCTTGCCGAACTCGCCGCCCTCTTCCATCGCGTGCTCGACGTCGAGGACGTCGTCGGCGATCTGGAAGGCGACGGCCATCTCCTCGGCGTAGCGGGCGACGGCCGCCTCGGCGTCGGCGTTCCCGGTGACGATGGCGGCCAGGCGGGCGACGATGCGGCCGAGACAGCCGGTCTTGCAGGCGCACATCTCGAGGTACTCCGCCTCCGTGACGTCGACCTCTTTGTCGTTGTGCCAGCAGATATCCATCCCCTGGCCGAGGTGGGTCCGGTTGAGTTCGTGGGTCAGCATCTCGTAGGCCGCCAGCCGTTGCTCGGCCGGAAGGTCTGCGGGGTTCCGCGTGATGACCTTCAGCGGCAGAAAGTACATCGCGTTGCCCGCGTTCAGGGCGACGTCGGTGCCATGGACGTGGTGGAGCGCGGGGCTACCGCGGCGGTGGGTGGCGCCGTCCTCGACGTCGTCGACGATGATGGTCCCGTTGTGGAGCACCTCGGGGATGGTGGCGTACTCGAGGTACGCCTCGGGTGACTCGCCGAACGCCTCCACGAGGAGCAGAAAGAGGACGGCCCGCCAGCGCTTGCCGCCGCGGTCCAGCAGGTCCCAGATGGGGTCGGCCAGCGCCTTCTGGATGGCCGTCGGGTCGTACTCGTACGTCGCCTCGCCGAACAGTTCCGTGAGATAGGCGTCGTCGACCGTCCGTGGCAACAGCGACTCGATGGCCTCGTCGACCACCGGCCGCCGCTCCTCGAGCACGCTGCGCATGTGTCGGCAGTTGCGGTGCCAAGGTATAAACTCTCGTGAACGGCCGGCGCCGTCCCCCCGGCCCCTGCGCTGCCCGTCGACGAAGGACTTTTTGAATTCTCCGGCCGTCCGGACGCCCGATGAGCACACAGCGCGTCGCCATCGTCGGCGACCCGTCGCTCGCGGACGGCCGCACGGAGCGCAACGTCAGGACCGGCGGCCCCGTCGACCTGTCGCCGGCCGGCCCGGTCGAGACGCTCGCCGCCCCCGAGACCGGGTCGTTCTCCTGAGGAAATCTCACCGTTTATGACGCTCGGCCCCCGAGGATGCTCATGAATGAGGACCTCGACTACGAACTGCTGATCTCGCTCACCGAAGAGCGGGGCGTCCCGGGCTACGAGGACCGGGTTCGGGAGCGCGTCCGCGAGGCGATGGCGCCCCACGTCGACCGCCTCCGGTCGGACGCGATGGGCAACCTGGTCGGCACCGTCGAGGGCGACGCCGACTACGACGTCGTCGTCGCCGCCCACATGGACGAGATCGGATTCATGGTCAGACACGTCGACGACGAGGGGTTCCTCGGGCTGGACCCCCTCGGTGGATGGGACCCGCGAATCCTCCGTGCCCAGCGGGTGACCGTCCACGCCGCCGACGGCGACGTTCCGGGCCTCATCGGATCGGTGCCGCCGCACACCCTCGACGAGGCCGACCGCGAGGCGACGCCCGACGTCGAGGACGTCCGCGTCGACCTAGGACTCGACGCTGAGGCGGTCGACGAACGGGTGTCGGTCGGCGACCTGGTCACGATGGACCAGTCGACCGAGCGGGTCGGCGAGTTCGTCACCGGCAAGGCGCTGGACAACCGCGTCTCGGTGTTCGCAATGCTGGAGGCGGCCCGCCGGCTCGAGTCGCCGTCGGTGAACGTCCACTTCGCGGCGACTACACAGGAGGAGGTCGGCCTCCGGGGCGCCGAGGCGCTGGGCGTCGACCTCGACCCCGACCTCGTGGTGGCCGTCGATACTACCGTCGCCAACGACGTGCCCGGCTTCGAACCCGGCGAACGGGTTACCGAACTCGGCGAGGGCGTCGGTATCAAGCTGAAGGACGCCAGCGTCATCACGAGCCATAAGGTGCACCGACGGCTTCGGAAGGTGGCGGAGTCCGACGGCATCGACCACCAGATGGAGGTGCTGCCGGCGGGCGGCACCGACACCGGCGGCCTCCAGCGCACCTCGGGAGCCACCCCGGCCGGCGCCGTCTCGGTGCCGACGCGGTACCTGCACACGCCGACCGAGAGTGTTCACGGCGACGACATCGCAGCCACGGTCGACCTGCTCGTCGGCTTTCTCGACACCGAAAACGGCACCCACGACTACACGCTCTAATACCCCCACTTTTTCCACGGGGCGCCTGCGGCGCCCCGGTAAAAGCCTGGGGAAAGTAGCCTGTGCTTCTTCTGCTTGCTTCGCTCACTTCAGTCTGTTCGCGTTACGGCGACTTGTTCGCTCCGCTCACGCGGATGCTTGTTCTGGGAGGATGGATAATTTAAGCATCCGCTCGGCGCGCCTTGTGCGCCGAGCGGTTTGGTTCGAGAGACGCCGCTGGCGTCTCTCGTCATTGCGGGAAATCAGAGATTTCCCGCTTGCAGTCAGAACGCGAAGCGTTCTGACGACATCACGAAAGACGACCTGAGGTCGTCTTTCGAACGACACCGGCGGCGAGGGAACGAAGTGAGCGAGCCGCCGGCCTTTTTTCATCGACGTTTTTCAAGGAGTGGTTCCCGCAGCGCGCCGAAGGCGCGCGAGGAAACCCGACGCAGAAAAAGGTC
>PXSL01000077.1 GCA_003022815.1 Halobacteriales archaeon SW_5_68_122
CAGGGGTCGGGGAAGACCACCTCCGCCGCGAAGATGGCGTGGTGGTTCTCGAAGAAGGGCCTCCGGCCGGCCGTCATCCAGACGGACACCTTCCGGCCCGGCGCCTACGACCAGGCCGAGGAGATGTGCAAGCGCGCGGAGGTGGACTTCTACGGCGACCCCGACGCCGAGGACCCCGTCGAGATCGCCCGCGAGGGCCTCGAGGCGACCGAGGACGCCGACGTCCGCATCGTCGACACCTCCGGGCGGTCCGGGCTGAACGACGAGTTGGTGGAGGAACTGGAGCGCATCGCAACGGCGGTCGACCCGGACCGCAACCTGCTGGTGCTGGACGCTTCCATCGGGCAGAGCGCCAAGGACCAGGCGGAGGCCTTCGGCGACGCGGTCGGCATCGACGGCGTCGTCATCACGAAACTGGACGGGACGGCGAAGGGTGGCGGCGCCCTCGCTGCAGTCGACCAGACCGACTCCTCGGTTGCCTTTCTCGGAACCGGCGAGGAGGTCAAGGACGTCGAGCGGTTCGAGGCCTCCGGATTCATCTCCCGCCTGCTCGGGATGGGTGACCTCAAGCAGCTCTCTGAGCGGGTCGAGCGCGCCATGGAGGAGACCCAGGAAGAGGAGGACTGGGACCCCGAGGACCTGATGAAGGGGGAGTTCACCCTGAAGGACATGCGCAACCAGATGAACGCGATGAACAAGATGGGGCCGCTCGACCAGGTGATGGACATGATCCCCGGGCTCGGCGGCGGCATCAAGGACCAGCTGCCGGACGACGCCATGGACGTCACCCAGGACCGCCTGCGCAACTTCGAGGTCATCATGGACTCGATGACCGACGAGGAACTGGAGAATCCCCGTTCGGTCGGCCAGAGCCAAATCGAGCGCATCGCCCGCGGCTCCGGCACCGACGAGGAGACTGTCCGGGAGCTGCTCGAGCAGCACAAGATGATGAGCCGGATGATGAAGCAGTTCCAAGGCATGGGCGACGGGGACATGCAGCGGATGATGAAGCAGATGCAGGGCGGTGGCGGCGGTGGCGGTGGCGGCATGGGCGGCATGGGACCGTTCGGCGACTGAGCCGCGAGGCCGACCGAAGGGAGGCCTCGGAACGAGCGAGCGGGGAGCAGAGCGACCCGCGAGCCGGGGAGGAGGGAGGCGCGAGCGAAGCGAGCGCCTCCGAACAGCGAGCGGTGAGCGGAGCGAGCCGCGAGCCCCGGGAACGACGACACGCGAGCCGGGAAACCGACTGGAAGGAGGTCTCCGGTTGGGCGAGCGGGAGGAGTGAGCAGAGCGAACGACGACACGCGAGCTGGACTCCGCGCCGTTCTGCCCATAGATTGTTCCCGACAAATGCTTCCACTCAGCGGAGCGGTAAATCGTCCGTTAGGCAGATTTGTGTACTGACCGCTTGGAGTCCTACCAATTCTAGTATGTGTTTAAGCAACATGCAAGACATAGGGCGCGAGTCTTGCACGAGCAGTTGGCTTGATCAGAGCGTGACCAACGTCCAATGCAGGAACTGTGACATCCTCCCCGCTCTAAAGGGCGGGGCTTCCCGAACCGCACAAGTGGCGGTTCCCGTCGATTCGGAAGGGTGGGAATCTACGGGTTGCGACCGACGGCGCTGGCTCTGCCACGAAGCCGTTACTCGTACCCCGTGTGGAGCTTCGAGTCAGCTTGTTTTGTGTCGGTGGGCGCGGTCGGCTCACTTGTTTGGTTTCGGCTCTCGCCGTGGCAAACACCGAGTCAACTGCCAGTTTTCCGCGCACCATCCACAGTACATTACATTGGAGTGTAAATCTGCCGATTAGCACGAAAGCAAGACGATGACGGCGTTGACGAGACGCGAAGCGTCTCGTTCGCACACCAGAAATCGGAGATTTCTGGGGACGCTGTATCCCCGCCGTAAACGGCGAGGTTTTAGCGCCTGTAATTCGGATTAGCAATCATACCAGGAGTCAATCGTGTGGTCTTGATTGAGCGTGAGGCCGATATCTTTTATTTCACATTCAACTCTAGCAGGCAGGTCAGGGTCGTACCTCCAGGTGTGGGAAACGCCATTTGGGGTGAACGCATGGATTCTGGCAGGAATTGTTTCGATACCGTCACGCGAAATTGTCTTTTGGGATCCGACGGTGAACACACGGCTGAAAAGCGTCTTGTCCCCACTATCTACCACCCGGACAGCTATCTCTATTGGCGAATCAGTTCCGTTCTCGACAATTACCTCGCCAACGTCGTCGGCACTGCTGGAACCGCTATCCGGGAAAACGTCACTACAGCCAGCCGCCGATATGGACGCTGCAACTCCGAGAGCAGTAAGAATCTGCCGTCGAGACGAACTTTGCTCTCGGAGAGCGGCCGACAAACAGTCAGATAGCATTGATGTGAAATCGAACTCAACGTAAAAAATCATACTGGTCTCTGTAAGTTGGATTGTGGTTATGCACGGCCACTGACTGAGTGATTCAGTGAGACCCATGTAGGAGTCCCCGAGATTGCTGCATTGTCGGGCTGTTCTACGTTTACATGCTGCTCATGATAGCGTCTTGGGAGTCCTCAATGGCCCTGCAAGATGGAGGACGCATATCTTGCACAGCGCTTCTGACAAGAGTCAGGTATGTTTCAGCATCTATCGCTACGCTACTCAGCTGTGCCGACCGTTCAGGATGGCGGACGACAGGGCATGCGAAGTTTTCTATCATGTGCGGGAACCGCCAACGGAGGATATTTGGACGCTCCCGCCCCTTCCTTCTCGCATGTACGATTTCGTCGTCGTGGGCGCGGGCCCGGCCGGCTCGCGGTTCGCCCGGTCGGCCAGCGAGCGGGGCCGCGACGTGCTCGTCCTGGAATCGGGCGAAATCGGCCGGCCGCTGGCCTGTTCGGGCCACGTCAGCCTCGATGTCTGGGAGTTCGTCCCCGACGACGCCCGCGAGGAACTGTTCCAGAACGACATCTACGGCGCGCGGTTCCACCTCGGCGGAGCGCAGAGCGAGGCAAACCGGCACCGAAACCTTCGGGGGGCGGATGGTCGTCGGCGCGGACGGCCCGCGCTCGAAGGTTCGCGACGAGGTGGGGCTGCCGGAGCCCGACGAGCTACTCCACGGCGTATTAGGCTTCGAGTTCGACCCCGACGGCGGAGACCGCGTCGACGTCCACCTCACCGTCCCGCGCTTCTTCGCGTGGCGCATCCCGCGCGGCGAGGCCGGCGTCGAGTACGGCCTCGCCGTCGCGCCCGGCGACGACGCACCCGGGCGGTTCGACGCCCTCGTTGAGGACTACGGCGCCGACATCGACGAGCGGTGTTCGGGCGCCATCCCCATCGGCCCGCCGGAGCGCACCGTCGGCCGCCGGAGCCTGCTGGTCGGCGACGCCGCCGCCCAGACCAAGCCGTTTACCGGCGGCGGCATCCTCTACGGGATGCGGGCCGCCGACGTCGCCGCCCGGGAGGTCGACCCCCGCCAGCCGGCGACGCTCGACGATTACGAGCGGGCCTGGCGGTCGGAACTCCGCGACGACCAGCGCCTCGGGGGCCTCATCCGGGCCGGCTACTCGATGCCCCGCCCAATCCAGGAGGCCGGCTAACGTACGCTCGCCGCGTAACGCCGGTGTGACCGTCCAGGCGACACCCACGGAGGGGCAGTTCCGCGTCCTACCGGGCCGGGACGACGCCGAGTGGCTCTTCCTCGACGTCGAGTCGACCGATCCGACATACGTGCCCCGGAACCCGGCGCCGGAGGCCGTCGTCGGCAACCGCGTGAGCGCAACCATCTCGTGGGACGGCGAGACGCCGGTCGTCGACGCCCTGACCGTCGAGACGGAGACGACCTTCGAGTTCGTCGAGACCGACGAGCCGATTTTCGAGGCCGCCCGGGAGTGCTTCGAGCGGGCCCGTGCCGACGGCGAGCCAATGAACTCCCGGGTGACCTACAGCACCGACAACGAGCCCAACGGCGTCGTGTACACCTTCGCCGAACAGCCGGGGAGCCGCCGGTTGCTTGTGGATTTCCGCGACGGCGCCAAGCCGCTGGACCCGCTGGTCGCCCGCGCGGCCCAGCCGGACGAGGTCGAACCGCCGTTCTCGGTGTTCGTCATCGAGCCCGCCGAGCCGTTCGTCGTCGTCTACATCGTACTGGACCCGGACGGCCTGCTGGACGAGACGGTCCGGGACACCTACCTATAGACGACTCGACTCGGTGGCGTCCGAATCACCAGTTTGAACTGACGCTGACGAGAGGTGGATCGGCGCGTGGCACGGACGTCGATTCCGGACCCCAATGAGAAGTACCGCGAGCGGGAGTCGCTGACGATGCTGACCGCCTACGACGCCCCCATCGCACAGCAGTCGACCGCGGCAGCATCGACAGTGATTGCTGTACCTGTGTACCGGTACGACCGCACACATTCATGCGGCCGATACCAAAGTAACCTATAGTAGTCATTACACGACCGTCCGGCAGAGATTTAATTCGATCAACGGACTACTGCAACGTTTTTATGTTAGCGTGAGTGACATTAGACCAATGTCCGAAATCGAGCTATCGGAGATGAATGAGGTGTTCGAGGAGGAGCTGACGTTCCCGGCGACGTCCGAGGAGATCATCGGCGAGTGCGGTGACGCCACGCTCCAAGCGTCCGGCGGCGACGGCGCGACCGTCGCCGACCTGATCGAACGGGGTGAGTCGGACGAGTTCGAGTCGACGGAGGAGCTCGTGAACACGCTGATGACGTTCGTCGACGACGACTACGTCGGACGGACCGGCTACTCCGATCGGAGTGACAATCCGGAGTACGACGACGAGGAATCGGTCTAAACAGTGCTTTTCTGGCCTCGAAGGCGTCGGCGGTGAACGTGTCGACGTGCAGCCGGGCGTTCTCCTCGATGCGGCCGAGGAAGTTGATGGCCGCCTCGTGACCCGCGCGGATGGTCAACCTGTTGGGCGTCTCGGCGACCCCTCGAATCGTAGTGACTCCTATACGCCATTTCGGTGTCAACCGCACGACGACGTGCGGTCGTGCCGGGAAACAGGTACAGTGATCAGTATCAGTCCTGCCGGCGGACCTCGTGACGACCGAACCCGTACCGGAGGCGGTTGGCGAGGCGCCGGGAGAACTTCTCCTCCCGGCGGGAGTCGAACCGCTCGCCCAGCGCCTCGTAGATGAGCGGTATCGACACCTCCTGGGCGAGCGCTTCCCGGACGGTCCAGGTGCCGGTCGAGCCGCCGGCGACGTGGTCGGCGACCGTCCCGAGGTCGTCGCCCTCCTCGCGAAACGCCTCCTCGCAGAGTTCCAGCAGCCACGACCGGACGACGCCGCCGTTGTTCCAGGTCCGGGCGACGGCCTCCATGTCGAGGTCGTAGCGGCCCTCGTGGAGGAGTTCGAACCCTTCGCCGTACGCCTGCATCAGGGCGTACTCGACGCCGTTGTGAACCATCTTGACGTAGTGCCCGGCCCCGGACGGGCCCATGCGGGCGTGGCCCTGCGGGCCGGTGGCGACGGCATCGAAGACGGGAGCCACGGCCTCGTAGGCCCGTTCGGGGCCGCCGACCATCAGCGAGAAGCCGAGTTCGGCGCCTGCGGGGCCGCCGGAGGTGCCGCAGTCGAGGAACTGTGCGTCGATGGCCTCGGCGCGCTCGACGGAGCGCTCGAAGTGGGAGTTGCCGGCGTCGACGACGACGTCGTCGCCGTCGAGGTGGGGGTCCAGTTCCTCGAGGGTGGTGTCGACCGCCTCGCCGGCCGGCACCGTCAGCCAGATTCGCTTCTCGTCGGGGAGTCGTTCCGTGAGGTCGGCGACGGAGTCGGCCGGCGTCGCGCCGGCGTCGGCGGCCGCCGCGACGGCCGACTCGTCGAGGTCGAAGGCGACGACGTCGTGGCCCGCCTCGAGGACCCTGTCGACGACGATGCGGCCCATCCGCCCGAGACCGATGACGCCCAGTTGCATACCGGGGGCTCGGTGGGGCGACAGGTGAGGGTTGTGATTCCGGCGGTGGGGGATTTGACATCCTCCTCCGCGTGAACGGGGAGGAATCCCGAGCGGTGGGAGTTTCAGGTCTGGCAGTCTCGCCGAGCATCCTCCCGTTCGAATCGGCGGGATGCTCATGGACTGTGACGGGTGAGACTGCTGGCGTTGACGAGAGCTTCGCTCTCGTTCGCACATCAGAAATCTTCGATTTCTGAGGACGGTGCCAAGCCGCCGTTACTCCTATCTTCGACCCAGTTCGGGACTCCCAGTGATTGTTTTTGCCCAGTGGGAGTCCGTCAGGGCGTCAATAGAGTTGGAGGTAGCGTCGTGTTTTCAGCAGTCACCACGGGACTGGAGAGTTCTCGTCTCCAGCGTTCTGTGACTGGTCTTTCGGATATTGTCTTATTACTGGGGGCGGACAGGCCGCCTCCGGAGGACGGTTCGGAATCCGCTCCGTTCCGACCGATTCCTGCGCCAATATAGCGCGGCTTGTGAATTGAATTTTGCTGGTGGAAACTCAGAGAGAACTTCTGAACGTAGTCTGTGTCTCTGAGTGACGGCGCGTATCCACGGCCTGAAGGCCGTGGTATTGCGCCTGCTCCGCTTATAAATACCCGGATACAAACGCCGACAACCCTTTGAGAGTAGTTCCGATTGGTTTCGACAGAGGGATGCGGGGTCAATACACCCGGCGGGTGCTTCTCCGGCTCGCCGCGACGGCAGGTATCGCGACGGCCGCCAGTGGTGGCGGCGCAGCGACGTCCCCGTCCGGCGCCAGGGTCGTCGCCGACGCTGACGACGAGTGGCTCCAGCGGGAGTTCCGGAACTACGCCAAGACCAGGGAGGCGCCGGCCGAGCAGGCCTCCGACCCCGAGTTCATGCGCCGCTGGCAGACCCGAAGCCGGAAGAACGGCCAGCGGTACGCCGAGCGGGTCGCCGAGGAGCCGGGGTGGCGGAGCCACGCCAACCTCTGTGCGACCTGGGGCGAGCAGTGCACGGGCGACCCCGCGCTGTACCGAGACATCGATGACCGGGGCTTCTACGGCACCGTCGGCCGGCGCCGCCGGGTGGCCTTCTACGACCGGCAGGGCGCGCGGCTCTCCGGCCATCTCTGGACGCCCGTCGAGGGGCCGTCGTCGTCGGGCGACCGGCGGGGACTGCCCGGCGTCGTCCTCACGAACGGCTCGGTGCAGGCGCCCGAACCGCTCTACTGGTGGGCCGCCCAGTCGCTCGTGGCGGCCGGCTACGTCGTGCTGACGTACGACCCCCGCGGGCAGGGCCACTCGGACAGCGTCACGCCGGACGGCGAGCGCGGCGGCAACGCCAACGGCGAGGTGTTCGTCACGAACCAGGTCGGCGCAATCGACTTCTTCCGGTCGACCCCCGATGAGCCGTACGCGCCGAACGCGGAGTTCGACCGCGACGACGGCGCGCCGGTCGAGCCGTTCAACCCCGTCCACGGCCGCGTCGACCGCTCGCGGCTCGGCATCGCAGGCCACTCGGCGGGCGCCATCGGCGCCAGCATCGTCCAGGGGCTCAACCCGTGGCCGACCGGCGGCGACAACCCCGTCGACGCCGTCGTCGCCTGGGACAACCTCGGCGACAGCGAGAACACCGCCGCCGGCAGTCCCGAGAGCGACGCCGAGGACCTCGCAACCTTCCTCGAGAAGGTGCCCGGCGGCGAGGTCGAGCCCCGGGTCCCCGCGATGGGGCAGTCGGGCGATTACTTCCTGACCCCGCGGCCGAAGGCCCGACCGCCGGACCCCGACGCCAAGTCCGCCGGGTTCGAGTCGTTTCGGGAGGCCGGCGTCGACGCCTACCAACTCGTCGTCCGCGGCGGCACCCACTACGAGTGGTCGCGGACGCCGACGTTCCCCGCGACCTCCTGGGGGTTCGGCAACGCGCTGGCGGACTTCTACACCGTCGCCTGGTTCGACCGGTACCTCAAGCGGCCGGAGGAGCCGGGATATGAGGACGCGACCGACCGATTGCTCGCCGACGAGGCGTGGGGCGGCCATCTCAGCTACCGCTACTGCTCGAAACGGGCCTTCAGCGGGCGCGACGGCCGGAAGTACCGCTGTGAGAATGTCCGGCGGGACTCCGAGACGGCGACCCCGCCGGACCGACACAGGTAAGCGAACCTTTATACCAGGAACGACCTACGCATCGAGTATGAGCGCGACCTTGTCGGTAGTACGTGGGTCCTGACAGCGCGTCTTCTCGTCAGGCGCAGGCACGTTCCGACTACCGATCGGTCTACGCACCCAAATCATGAGTGAGGTTCCCGACGAATACGACCCCGAAGAGGCAGAGCCACGGTGGCGCGACCACTGGCAGGAGACCGACGTCTACAGCTACGACGACGACCCCGAGCGGCCGGACTACGTCATCGACACGCCGCCGCCGTACCCGACCGGCAACCTCCATATCGGCCACGGCCTCCAGTGGACCTACATCGACTTCTCGGCCCGCTACCACCGACTGCAGGGGTACGACGTTCTCTTCCCGCAGGGGTGGGACTGCCACGGCCTGCCGACCGAGGTCAAGGTCGAGGAGAACCACGACATCCACCGGACGGAGGTCCCCCGCGACGAGTTCCGGGAGATGTGCGTCGAGCACACC
>PXSL01000026.1 GCA_003022815.1 Halobacteriales archaeon SW_5_68_122
GAACAGGTAGCGGTCCTCCCATCCCTCGCCGGGTGTACGGGCCCGCGCGGCGTAGTCGGCGTCGGGGCGGTCGCTCTCGACCGTCCGCCACTCGACGCCAACCGGGTCGGGGCCGGCGCGGCCGCCGACGGGGACCGGCTTCCGGACTTTCGGCAACCCGAGGCCGACGTCGACTAGGTACGGCTCATCCAGCACGACCACGAGTGCGTGATGGTTCGCCGGCGGACGGGGAGAGCCGTCGTCGCCGACGACCGCCGCCGCGACGCGGTCGACATCGAAGCCTAACTCGGCCAGCAGCCAGCCGAACAGCCCGTTCAACTCGTAGCAGAAGCCGCCGCGCTCCCGCTCAACGAGCTTCTCGTACAGCGCCGGCACCTCAAGGACGACCCCCTCGCCATCCGTGTCGGCGAACGGCGGGCCGGTGACGGCCAGCGTCTCGAAGGGGACCGTCCGGACGTGGGCCGACTGCAACCGGGCGAGTGTCTCCCGAGTCGGCGGCCGGGCGTCGGCGGCGTCCAGACCAAGGCGGTCGAGGTAGCGGTCACGGTCCATCGACCCGAAACGAGGGACGACGGAGACAAAAGTGCTCGCTGAACCGCGTTCTCGTCTCCAAGCTGACCGGTCGTTCGCCGCGAGCGGGACCTCCAAGGGGCCGCCGTCCGAACGCCGGGTATGACAGTCGACTCCCTCCCGGCACTCGGCCTCGGCACCTACGACATCGACGACCACGAGACCTGCGTCGAGAGCGTCGAGACCGCCCTGGACTGCGGCTACCGGCACCTCGACACCGCCGAGGGGACGTGTTCGTGGCGACCAAGGTCAGCTCCGAAAACCTCGCTCGCGGGGACGTCCTCGAGCACGCCCGGGCCAGCGCCGACCGCCTCGGCGTCGGGACGCTGGACCTGCTGTACGTCCATTGGCCCATCCAGGCCTACGACCCCGAGGGGACGCTGGCCGCGCTGGACGAACTACACGACGAGGGCCTCGTCCGGCACGTCGGTCTCTCGAACTTTCTGCCCGACCAGCTGGACGAGGCGCTCGACCGCCTGGAGGCGCCGCTTTTCGCCCACCAGGTCGAGTGTCACCCGCTCTTCCAGCAGGACGAGTTGCGCGCCCACGCCCGCAAACACGGCTACCACCTCGTCGCCTACACGCCACTTGCAAAGGGCGAGGTAACGGAGGTGCCGAAACTCCGCGAGGTGGCCGAGAAGCACGATGCGACCCCGGCGCAGGTCGCGCTGGCGTGGCTGCTGGAGAAGGAGTCCGTCGCGGCCATCCCGAAGTCGGCCACCCCGAGCCACATCCGCGAGAACTACGGCACCCTCGACGTGGAACTGGATGCCGAAGACGTCGAGCGAATCGACGGCATCGACCGCCAGAAGCGGTACGTCGACTTCGAGGCCGCGCCCTGGAACCGGGCGTAGGCGCCGGGTCGGCCACCTCGACGGCGTCCTGCTGGTCACCGCGGTCAACCACTTCCGGACGACTGAGCGGCGGCGTCGAGTTCGTTCGCGAGGGTGGCCTCAAGCGCCAGCCCTCGCTCGGCTCCGGGTGAAATCCGCTTCCCCCGGTCAGTCGGCGGTGTTCAGATAAGCACCGTCCAGCGGGTCCGTTTCTGCCGGCTGACCGGCCGGGTCCTGGTGGACTGAAAGGGCGAGACACTCTCGACGAACCCGGACGACGCAAGCACCACAGGGAGCAACGCGACCGAGGCGCGCAGTGAGTCCTGGGAGTCGAGAGTGTCGAGGGCTTTCTGGATTCCTCAATCTTTATCTGAACACTACCGGTCAGTCGAAGATGCCGACCAGTTCGCGCTGGCGCTCGAGGACGCCCGCCTCGAGGTCGGCGACGAGGTCCCGTTCGGCCGTGTCGAGCTCGGCGCGGATGCCGCCGTCGGGGCGGGCAACCAGCGACCGGCCTGCGTAGTCGGTCACCGGGGCGTCCGCGACGTCCCGGCGGCCGGTCCGGCCGGTCCCGACCGCCCACCGGACGCCGTCGAGCGCCCGGGCCCGGACCAGCAGTCGCCAGTTGTCGCTGTGGGTCGCCGGCCAGGCGCCGACGATCAGGAGCGCGTCGACCCGCTTGTCGACGAGCGTTGCGCTCTCGGCGACGAAGTTCAGGTCGTAGCAGGTCAACAGCCCGGTCCGGCCCAGCGGCGTCTCGATGGTGACGACGGAGTCGCCCGGGTCCAGCAGCTCCCGCTCGCCGGCCCAGAGGTGCCGCTTGCGGTACACCGCCCTGCCGCCGTCGGCCCGGAGGTATGCGGCGGCGTTGTAGAGGGCGTCGCCGTCCTCGACGTAACCAATGAGCACGTCGACGTCGGCGTCCTCGGCGGCCTCGCCGAGTCGGTCGATTTCCGGGCCCTTGCGCTCGATGGCCGCCGATGCGACGCGGTCGTCCGGGACGAACCCCGTCAGCGCCCCCTCGGGGAAGCAGGCGATGTCGACCCGGTCGGGGAGAGCATCGAGACGCGCTTCGACGGTTTCGAGGTTCGACTCGACGTCGAGGTCATCGACGGCCATCTGGCAGGCCGCGACGGTCGGGGACATGGCCGCTCTTGTGACGGCCGTCTCAAAAGACCACCAGACGGTTCACGGCAGCGCGTCGGCCTGTCCGGGGCCGTCGCCAGACACGACCGTCGTCACCGGGTGGCGACGACGAGGAACGTCTCCCCCCGGGACTCGGCGCGCCGGACCGAGAAGCCCGCCTCGTCGAGCGCCTTCCCCGCGGTCCAGGCGTCGAACCGCTCGGAGAGCGGCGGCCCAGCGTCGCCGCTCCCCGCCGATGTCCAGTCGGCGACCACGAGACGCCCGCCCGGGCGGACGACGCGGGCCATCTCGGTCACCGCCGCGGCCGGCAGTTCGTGGTAGGTCATCGTCGAGACGGCGGCGTCGACGGTGTCGGCGGGGAGCGGCAGTCGGCCGGCGTCGGCCGCGAGCAGTCGGACCCCCTCGGGGACGCCTTTCTGTCGGTAGCGGACGGCCATCGCCGGCTGGACGTCGACGGCGTAGACCCGGCCGGCCACCGACGCGAGTACGTCGGTGTAGAAACCGGTGCCGCTGCCGACGTCGAGGACGCGGTCGTCGTCGGCTAGCGCCGCGGCGCCGATCAGTTCCTCCGCCGAGAGGCGCTCGAAGCGGCCCGGGTCCTCGAGGGCGTCGGCCCGCTCGACGTCGAAGGTGTGGAATCCCATCGACGGCCCTACGGCCCGGTCCGGCATCGTCGTTCCGGTGGGCCGGGCGCGTCGACCCCGGGGTTAATTTCCCGCAGCGTCAGGGACGGGTCATGAGCACCGAGACGGACCGGAAGGGCGACGGCGGCGCCGATGACCGCGACCGGCAGGTGTTTTGCCGTCTGGGCATCATGACCGTCGTGTGGGTTTATTATGCTTGTCGTTGTCGGCCTGCTGTTGTTCTACGGCGGGTTCCTGACCGACCTCGTCGTGTAGCGGTGGCGTCGCCCGCGTCGCCAGCGATGCCGCCACACGGGGCGGGCCGCGCCGGACGTGTACGCGGGTATCTGCCGGGTCCCTCGTCAGGCCGATAGCAAGACGTGGTCGTCGCGGGCCTCGACGCCAGCGTCGTAGTCGAACGCCTCGACGACGGCGCGGTTGGTCTCGACGTGGGGCGTCGCTCGGGGAGCGGCCACCTCGCCGCCGGCCAGTGCCAGCGGCACTTGTAGCTGGTCAGCGAGGTGGGCGTCGACGGCCGCATCGCCGACGTGGAACGACTCGAAGGCCTCGACGGCCTCGCTCGCCACCTGCTCGGAGGGTTTGCCCGCCTCGCCCAGCGCGCCGAATCCCGCGCGGCTCCCCCCGTAGACTGCCGCGAGGACGACGACCGACCCGGGCGAGTCGGCCTCGGCGTACGTCGCCTCGGCGCCGATGGGGGCGTCGGCGTCGACGCCCTCGGCGACGGCGGCCGCCTGTCGCTCGGCCACCTCGGCGTCGGCGAGGTCGGTCGTCGCTACCGAGTGGACCTCCAGTCGCCGGAGCGACCCCCGGTCGACGGCCGAGATGGGGTCGAGCGACGACGGCGACAGCGACAGGGTCGCCTCGCCGCCGCCGACCGGGTAGAACCCCCGCCTGTCGACCGAGAGGTCGGCTTCGAGACCGGCCGCCGATAGCAGCGGAAGTTTTACCCGCTGGAAGTAGTCCACCGGCGGCGACCACTCGACGTCGGTGCCGCCGGTCGCGGTCACCGTCGCCGGTTCGTCGAGTGCCGTCGCCAGCGGCAGCACGGTATCGAACACCAGCGGGACGCTGCCGGCGGTGCCGACGTCGACGGCCACGTCGTCGGCACGGAGCGGCCCGGGGTCGAAGACGAGCGCGTCGGCGCCGGTGGTCGCCCCCTCGACGGTCGCCGAGCAGAGCACCGCCGCGGCCTCGACGGCCGCGACGTGCTGGGGCCGCATGCCCGGCGTCGAGCGGTCCCCGCGGACGTCCTCGACGGTGACCGCTCGCCCGGAGAGCGCCGACAGCGTCACCGCCGTCCGGACCACCTGGCCGCCGCCGTCGCCGCCGTCGATTTCGAGCATCGGTCGGAATGCGGGGGCGGGCACAACAAACCTTCCGACCCGCCCGGAGACGGCGCCGCGCCCGCCGAGGGCGGCATCTCATAGTGATTGCTGTAACTGTTTACCGGTACGACCGCACGAGGGCGTGCGGTCAATCCGGTAATGACTTACAGTAATCACTATCAGTTGCCCTGAATGGCGTCGATGACCATCGCGGCCGCGACGACGGCCTCCTTCGGGACTTCGCTGGCGTCGTCGATGCTGATCTCGTAGCGGTCCTTGATCGACAGCTGGCCGTCAACGTTGCCGACGTGACCGCCGTCGGCGTCGGTTATCTCGTACTTGTGGGGAATCAGTTCGCCGAACGGGACGTAGTTCCGCGCCAGCGTCACGAGGGCGCCGCGGGAGTCTATCTGGGCGACCTTCGACTCGGTGTCGGCGTCCCGTATCGTCCATGTGTCCTGGAAAATCGAGAAGTCGTTGTCGAGGACGACCAGGTCCTCGCCGGTCTGGGCGTCCGAGAGGACGTAGTTGCCGGCCACGTCGATGATGCCGCCCGCCTTGACGGTGAAGACGTCGTTGCCGTTGCCGTCCGTGAACGGGAACTCCTCTTTCATCTTGAACATCTTCTGCTTGCCGCGGAGCACCGTGTTCCCGTCGGCGTCGGAGGCGGCGTACTTGTTCCGTATGAGGCTCTGCTCGACGGTGTAGGAGTCGTCGGTGAGGTCGACGCCCTGGATGTCGATCGAGTCAGCTGTTGCCATACCCCTCTCTGGTTCGGGACGTGATTTGAAACTTTCCGTCCGGACGACCCCCGCCTGGACGGCCTCGTTTTGACGGAGTTGTCAGAACCTCTTTTGAGCGCGGCCGGAAGCGTCGATCATGAGCCACGACGACCTGACCAGACGCGCGCTGCTCCGGACCGGCGTCGCCGCCGGCGCGGCGGCGCTCGTCGGACCGGCGGCGACCGGCGGCGGCGTCGCCGTCCCGAACGACGACTACGAGACGACGACCGGCGACACCGAACCGACCTTCGAGAAGGGCACCCCCGAAGAGCACTACGTCGAGACGGAGTACACCCTCCCGGAGGCGAAGGGCGGTGCCGCGGAGACGCCGACGCTGTTCGGTGAGATAATCTGGCCGGTCGACCCCGACACCGGCAAGACGGTCGAGGACGTCCCGGTCATCCTGACGTACTCGCCGTATAACGACATCAGCTCCCCACAGTCGGAGGTCGCAAGCATCGCCGACGACGGCCTCGCGGACTACTACGCCCCCCGCGGCTACGCGCGGGCGGTCTTCGATCTGGTCGGCTGTCGGAACTCCGGTGGCTGTTACGACTACGGCGGCTACCGCGAGCGGATCACCGGTAAGCAACTGGTCGAGTACCTTGGCGGCGAGCCCGACGCCGCCGGGTCGTACGTCGACGGCGACAGCGGCAGTGCCGGCACCCGCAACGTGGGCATGATAGGCGGCTCCTACAACGGTACGACGGCCATCGCGGCGGCCGTCGAGGACCCCGACCACCTCGCGGCGGTCGTCCCGCAGGTCGCTATCGACCGCTGGTACGACTACGCCTTCGGCGGCGGCGTCCGGTACTTCCTCAACAATGAGTATCCGACCGACGAGGGGTTCGACACGCCGCTGGCGTTCGACCTGGGCTTCGGCTTCGTGCCGGGGTTGAACGCCGACGACGGCGAGCGGTTCGTCGGCGCCAACAAGCGCCGGTTCGCGCCGTGTGACGGCGTCGAGCACACCGAACGGGCCTACGAGTACGACCCCGTGTACGACGCATTCTGGGACCGCCGGGACTACCGCCAGCGGGCGACCGGCTACGTCCCCGAACCCGGCACCGACGCGGCCGCCGAGGCCGACGACGGCGAGACGGTCCGCGGCGTGAACTGCGCCGTCTTCCTCGAGTCCGGGTGGCTCGACCACAACGTCAAGCACTGGGATTCGACGCGCTTTTTCGACGCGCTGCCCGACGACGCGCCGAAGAAACTCGTGATGGGCCAGTGGCCCCACACGGACTCGAACTTCGAGGACGCACGGGACGTCCGGCACGCCTGGTTCGACCGGTTCCTCAAGGACATCGAGACGGGCGTGACCGACCTGCCGCGGGTCGACACACAGGTCTCGACCGGCGAGCGCCTCCAGCACGAGGAGATGCCGCCCGAGGGAACGACCGTCACCCGCTTCGAGTTGACCCGTAGCGAGCAGACCGAGCGGAGCCTCGCGCTCCGGGGGACGCTGCCGGTGTACGCCGACCAGAAGCCCCCGGCGACGGAGGCGCAGATGTTCGCAACCGACGGGAGCGACGCCGGCCACCTCAAGTTCGAGTCCGCGCCACTGTCCGGCCCGCTCCGCATCACCGGGAGCGTCCCATTTGACGACACCTGGCGGGCGCCGCTCTTGGAGGTAATCGCGTCCGTCAGCGACGACTCCGTCCAGTTCACGCCGGTCCTCTACGAGCGGTTCCCCGACGGGAGCACCAACGTCATCACGCGCGGCTTCCTGAACGCCCGCAAGCGCGACGGGCTGGAGACCGACGAGCCGGTGCCGACCGACGAGCCGTTCGTCGCGCCGACCCAGTTGTGGGACACCGACTACGTGCTCGGGGAGGGCAGTCGCCTGGGACTTGTCGTCGCCTCCGACAACCGGGAGTGGTGTCTGGACGACCCTGACGGGGAGTCGGTCACCGAAATCATCCTCGGGGCGCCGGACAGCGGCGGCGGCACCAGCCTCCATCTCCCGGTCGCGGCGGCGCCCGACGCCCTCGACGTGCCGGACGTGACCGGCACCCGCGAGGACGACGCCTCGGTGTTCACCGGCGGCCAGACGAACCGCATCGACATCTCCGTCGAGGCGGCCGACGAGCGCGTCGAGATACGCGACCGGCTCCCGGAGGGGTGGTCGGTGGGCGGGTTCAGCGACGACATCGAGCGGGTCGAGAAGCCGGACGATGGCCCGAACTACGTGTACTTCAGTCCGGCGGGAGAAAGCGTCGAGGTAACGTACTTCGCGGAGGCGCCCTCGGGCGCGACGGAGACGGGGCAGTATAGCTTCGGGCCGGTCGAGGCGCGCGCCGGCGAGAGCAACTGGGTCGCCGTCGAGGGAACCAGCGACACGAACGCCGTTGTCGGACCGGAACAGCCCTAACTGCCGTCAGATATCGATAAGTTCGTCCGGAGTTCTCGTCGGCGACCGGCGTCGCAGTTGATACCGAACCGGCCGGGGGTGACGGCCGTCGGAGAGTCACTCCTCGATTGCGTCCTCGAAGCCCCACTCCTCGGCCCTGCGCTCAGCTTCGGTGCGGGCGCTCTCGCGGATGTCCTCGATTGCGGCCTCGTCCTCGAGGAAGGCGGCGACGGCGTCGACGCCCCCCTCCTCCGGCTCCTCGGTGACCCGACGGGTCCGGGCGGCGAGATCGGGGTCGCCGGCGAGGCGCTCTGCGGGCATCCCCGGCGGCACCCGGAGTTCATCGGTGGCGTGCGGGACCGTCAGGTGGGCCGGCTCAAGGGCGTACAGTTCCAGGCGGTGGGGGCCGGCACCGATGTCGGCCAGCGCCGGCGGGCCGCCCCGGTCGGTGCCGGCGTGGTACGCCAGCCTGGGAACGCCGGCCTCGAAGGTGATGACTCCCCGGTCGCCGTCGTCGGACAGCAGCGTCTCCCGGGCCGAGAGCACCGCGTAGCCGTCCAGCCTGCGGTCGAGGGCGTCCTCGAGCGGCGCCGTGAGGTCGGTGACTACCCGCGCCCGAAGCAGTTCGCCGTCGGGTATCATGGCGGGTCGGGGATGACCGCGGTCCGGAACCGTTCGGCAACGTCGCCGGAGTCGCCGTCCCGGGGGTCCAGCACCCGGGCGGCCTCCCGGTAGGCGGCCGCGGCCGCCGATTCCGGAGCATGGGCCAAGAGCGGCTCCCCGGCCGACCGCGCCTCCCGGACCGCGTTGCTCTCCGGAACCGTCGCCAGCGTCGGTCCCTCGAAGTAACGGTCGGCCCGCTCCTCGACCGCCTCGACGTCGCTCTGGACGCGATTGAACAGCGTGCCTGCGATCCCGGACCCGTACGACAGCGCGTACTCCTGGACCTTCAAGCCGTCCGAGATGGCGGGGATGGTCGGCTGGAGGACGACCACTACCCGGTCGGCCAGTACGACCGGCAGGACGGCGCTCTTGGAGGACAGCGTTGCCGGCGAGTCGAGCAGGAGCACGTCGGTGTCGGCCGCGAGCGTCGCCACCACGCCCTGTAGTCGTTCCGGTTCGGCAGCCTCGAAGGCCGACAGCGACGTTCCACAGGGGACCACCCGCATGCCGAACCGGTCGTAGGTGGCTTCCTCGACGGGGGCACCACCTTCGACGAGGACGTCGTGCAGCGTCGTCTCGACGTCGGCGAGGCCGGCGTGAAACAGCAGGTTCGCCATCCCGGTGTCGGCGTCGACGACGGTCACGTCATACTCCTCCGCCAGGGCCATCCCCAAAGCGAGCGTGCTGGTGGTCTTTCCGGTCCCGCCCTTGCCGGACGCCACGGCGAACGCCTCGACCATCTTGGTTTCACCTGGCTCGGGTTCGCACATAAGCGTTCGGACCGCGCGGTAGCAGTACTTGCCGGGAGTGTGGCTAACGATCATTAAGATTTAAGACCGTGTAGGATATCGGTGCAGGTAGATGACCTTAGACGAGATCGAGCCGATGGTTCCGGTCATGCCCGAAGAAGAAACGACCGACGACATCCGCGCCGATGGCGGCGTCCGGAAGCGCTACGATTCCCGGGAAATAGAAGCCGCGCTCGTCCCGGACATCCGGTAGTACCACACCGCTTCGTTCTTGCGACCGGCAGTATCAGACCACGTCACCGCGGACGGTGACGCCCTCCCGTCGTTCCCGGTACGCCCGGAGTTCCGCCGCCGCCGTCTCGGCCTCGTCTCCGTTGATGCCGAGCATCTCGAGGGCACCCGACAGCGTCGGGAAGACGAACTCCCCGTCGGCAAGTTTCCGGAACGCCTCCTCGCTGGTCGTCCCCTCGCCGTCGCCACCGCCGGACGCCGACGCGGGAGACGTTGTCCTCGAAGCCGGTGTTGCACACCTCCAGGTGGACCGGCTCGTCGTCCTCGAGCAGGTGAGCCGCGAGACACCGCTCCGGCGCGGCGTGGCCCGAGGCGTTGGCCCGCACGCAGTCGGGGTGCTCCTCGGCCCACGCCGCCGACACCGTCTTGCCGACGCCCTCGACGCCGAGCCGTTCGACGAACTCCTGCTCCCGGTCGGGGGCGTTCTTGAACAGCAGGTCCTTGGTGAGGTAAACGTCCAGCCGCTCGACCGGGTCGAGCCCGAGCACGACGTCGCCGTAGACCCACACCTCTCGGACTGGAACGGACGTCCGTTCGGTCGCAACCGTCTCGACGATATCCCGCAGACGGTCGACGGCTGCCTCGCGGCTGAGACTCATTGGTAGCGCTAACGGGTCAGCGACGAAAGCCGGTTTCGGTGCGGTCATGGATACCGAAATACCCGAACCGTTTTACTTTCCGGTCAACAATCACTGGCATGTCGAAAGTCGGTGAGTCGAGGGCGAAGGCCCTGGAAGCCGCCGTCGAGTCGCTCTCGGAGGGGCTGGCGATGCTCGACGAGGACGGCCGGTACGTCGAGATGAACCGGGCCCACACCGACATCTACGGCTACGACGACCTCGACGAACTGCTCGGTGAACACTGGAGCGTCTGCTACGGCGACGAGGAGCTCGAGCGGTTCGAGTCCGAGGTGATGCCGACCGTCGAGGAGGCCGGCGAGTGGCACGGCGAGGCCGTCGGCCGCCGGAAGAGCGGCGTCCCCTTCCCGCAGGAGTTGTCGCTGACCGCGCTCGAGGACGGCGGCCTGGTGTGTATCGTCCGCGACATGTCCGAGCAGGTCGAAACCGCGAATCTCTACCGGACCGTCATCAAGAACCTCCCCCGAGGGGCGGTGTTCCTCTTCGACAAGGAGTTCCGGTACACGTTTGTCGCCGGCGAAGCCTTCCGGAGCCTCGACGTGACGGCGGCGGACCTCGAGGGCAACACCATCTACGAGGTGTTTCCCGAGGACCAGCTCGAGGAGATCGAGGCACGCTACGAGACCGCCGCGAACGGGGGGTCGGTCCAGTTCGAGCTGGAGTTCGGAGGTCGGTTCTTCGACGTCTCGCTGCACTCGCTCGGCGAGATACACGGTGACCACACCGGCGTCGGCATCGCCGAGGACGTCACCCGGCGCCGCCGCCGGGAGCGGAGCCTCCGGGCGCTACACGAGGCCAGTCGACAGTTGACCTACGCCGATACCGTTGAGCAGACGGCCCGCGTGACCGTCGACATCGCCGAGGAGGTGCTCGACTGCCCGCTGTCGACGCTGTGGCGGTACGACGCGACGACCGATGGCCTCCGGGCGCTCTCGATCACCGACTCCAGCGCCGACGTCCTCGGGGTCGAGTCGGCAGCCGACCTCCCGCCGCTCGCCGGCGACGACTTGGGAATGGAGGCGTTCCGGGAGGGGTCGACCCGCTCTATCGACGACCACGAGGACTCCGGCGTCGGTACGTTCGACGCCGCCTTCGGCAGCGTCCTCGTGGTGCCGCTCGGCGACTACGGCCTCCTCGCGTTCGGCCGCCACGAGACCGGGGGGTTCCCCGACGCCGACCGCAGGCGGGCGGAGACGCTCGGCGCGAACGCGCAGGCGGCACTGGAGAGCGCCGAGAACGAGCGACTCCTCCGGGAGCGCACCGACGAGCTGGAGACCCGGACGTCCCAGATGGAGTTCATCAACAGCATTCTGCGGCACGACGTCCTCAACGGAATGACCGTCATCCGCTCGCGCGCCGCGTTCCTCGAGGACGACCTCCAGGAGCAGCACCACGAATACGCCGAAACCATCGTCAGATGGTGCGACGACATCACGGAGTTCGTCGAGCGGGTCCAGACGGTGCTGAACGCGCTGAGCGGCGAGGACAGCCTCGCCGTGGAGCCGGTCGACGTCGCCGACCTCGTCCGGGAGGAGTTCTCCCGGCTGTCCCAGACGTACCCCAGGGTGACGTTCGAGGCCGACCTGTCGACGACCACGCTCGTCGAGGCCGACGAGCTGCTGGCCGACGTCGTCGGCAACGTCGCGACCAACGCCATCGAGCACAACGACCCCGACGGCCTGGTGGTTCGGGTGAGCGCCGAGCACCGCGGCGACACCGTGCGGCTGTGCGTCGCCGACAACGGCCAGGGCATCGACCCCGAACACCGGGAGTCGGTGTTCCGCCGCGGGGAGTCGCACGCGAAGTCGACGGGGTCCGGGTTCGGCCTCTTCTTCGTCGACGCGATGGTCGACGCCTACGGCGGCGAGATTCGTGTCGAGGACAATGACCCAGGTGCCGCGTTCGTACTCGAGCTACCGGCGGCAGAGGCGGAGACGAATGCCGAACCCGGCGGCACCGGCGGCCCTGGAGGGTCGGGATGAGCGGGACCGACGACCCCGTCGTGCTCGTCGTCGAGGACGAGCCCGATGTCGGCGAGACGTACGAGCTGTGGCTCACCGGCGACTACGAGGTGCGCCGCGCGGCGTCCGGCGCGGCGGCTCTAGAGACGCTGGACGAGGACGTCGACGTGGTGCTGCTCGACCGGATGATGCCCGGCATGAGCGGCGACGAGGTGCTGGCGGAGCTGCGCGAGCGCGGCTACGACGCGCGGGTGGCGATGGTGACGGCGGTCGACCCCGACTTCGACATCGTCGAGATGGGGTTCGACGACTACGTGACGAAGCCGCCGACGCGGGAGACGCTCGTCGAGACGATAACGGACCTCCTCGAACGAAGCGAGCACGCCGACCGCGTCCGCGAGTACCGGTCGTTGCTGTCGAAGCGGGCCGTCCTCGAGACCGAAAAGAGCGAGGCCGAACTCGCCGAGAGCGACGCCTACGCCCGACTCGAGGAGCGCATCGAGGCATTAGAGCGGGAGCTCGAGGCCGACGAGGACCGGCTCTCCTCGCGGCGCGTCCGGACCGACGCCTACGACCTGGGCGAGGTCGTCCCGGTCGAGGGGTTCGCCTCCGTCGACCCGGGAACGAACGTGCTGATTTCCGGCGGCCGGATGCTCGGGAAGGAACGACTGGCGCTCGAGCTGCTCGCTGCGGGCTCCGAGGAGGAGGAGGCCATCGCCGTCACGCCGGACACCGCCGGCAGTCGCCTGCGTGACAGCTTCGGATCGATCACAGAGGGGCTCGAGCGGCCCCGCGTCGTCGACTGCACCGGCGCGTCGAGCAAGGGGTCGTTCGACGACACCGACGACATGAAGTACGTCGGGTCGCCGGGCGACCTCACCGGCATCGGGATAGGCATCGTCAAGTGCACCCGCGACGTGGGCGAGTCCGTCGGCGGCCTCCGGCTTGCGGTGCTTTCGCTGTCGACGCTGCTGCGGTACTCGAGCCCGGACCGGGTGTTCAACTTCCTCCACACCGTTACGGGGCGGGTGTCAGCGGCCGACTACCTCGGTATCGCCACGCTGGACCCCAGCGCCCACGACCCACAGGACGTGAACACGCTCTCCTCGCAGTTCGACGTCGTCGTCGAACTCCGCGAGGCCGACGACGCTGGCCGGGAGGCGCGAGTCGTCGGCCACCACGAGTCGCCGCGAACCTGGAAGGCGCTGTAGCCGGAAGCCGGGATCGAGAGCCGAAACCGGTATCCCCGTCGCTCGGTTACCCACAGCCGATGCAGTGCGACGACTGCGGCGGGGAGGCAGTCATGCACGCCGCCTACTCCGGGCTACACATGTGCGCCGAGCACTTCTGCCGATCCGTCGAGTCGCGGGTCCGCAGGCGCATGCGCGAGGACGCGCTTCTGTCCGACGAAGCCACTCCCGAGGACCCGGAGACGTGGCTCGTCGGTCTCTCCGGCGGCAAGGACAGCGTCGTCCTCACCCACCTTCTGGACGACACCTTCGCCGCGGACCCCCGCCTCGAACTGGTCGCGCTCACCGTCCACGAGGGCATCGACGGCTACCGGGACGCCTCGCTTGCGGCCTGCCTCGAGCTGACCGACGACCTCGGCATCGAACACGAGGTGGTCAACTACGCCGACGAGTACGGCCTCAAGATGGACGCGGTTGCCGACGACGACCCCCTGGACATGGCACCGTGTGCCTACTGCGGGGTGTTCCGGCGGGACGCGCTCTCGCGGTACGCCGAGGCGTACGGCGCCGACAAGCTACTGACCGGCCACAACCTCGACGACGAGGCACAGACCGCGATGATGAACCTGCTGTCGGGCGACGTCGCCCGGATGGCCAGACACTTCGACGCCTCCCTGGGGAGCTTCGAGGAGCGGCCGCGGAGTGTCCCCATGCCAGCGAGGCCTATCGCGGCGAGATTCGGGACCACCTCCACGAACTCGAGGAAAACCACCCCGGGACGCGCCACTCCATCATGTCCGGCTACGAGGAACTGGCCCGCCTCGCGGCGGCCGCCGGCCTCGGCGGCGACGACGGCCCGCAGGGAACCTGCGACCGCTGCGGCGCGCCGACGCGGAATGCGGTCTGCCGGAAGTGCGAACTCGTCGATAAGGTCGGTGGCAAGCTGCCCGGCGACTGAGCGGGCGTCAGCCGGGCGTCATACATTGTGTTTACGCCGCTACTATCAACAAGCTTCGTTGACTGTTTCGAGAGCTAACCGCTCTACGCTAGCGCAAAATAAGTATGTAAGGTTCAGGACCTATCGGATTACGTCGAGACCGTTGTTCTGCTCGACCTCCGAGCGGCCGCCGTCGGTCTCACCGACGCCGAACCCGCCGGAGTTCGCCGAACTGCTCGGCGGCGTCGAGGCGAACTCGTCGTCGCCGTCGACGTCCTCGATAGCCTGCCGGGAGGCGTCGGCCTGCTTCTGGGTGGTTGGGCCGAGGATCTGGGCGCTCTGGACGCCGGTCATGATGGCCATGACCCGGACCTTGCCCTTGTACTCGTCTTGGATGCGGGCGCCCCAGATGACGTTCGCCGAGGCCTCCAAGCGCTCGGTGATGTTCTGGGCGATGCCTTCGGCCTCCTTCAGCGTGAGGTCGGGACCGCCCGTGATGTGGACTAGCCCGCCGGAGGCGCCGCGGTAGTCGACGTCCAACAGCGGGTGGTTCATCGCGTCGTTGACCACCTCCTTGGTCTTGTTCTTGTCCTGGGTTTCGCCGACGAGCATCACCGCGACGCCGCCCTGGTTCATGATTGAGGTCATGTCCGCGTAGTCCAGGTTAATGAGCGACGGCTGGGTAATGGTCTCGCTGATGCCCTTGACAGTCTCGGCGATGATCTGGTCCATCACCGAGAACGCCTTGCCGATGGGCAGGTTCGGGACGTAGTCCAGTAGGCGGTTGTTGTCCAGCACGATGATAGAGTCGGCCTCGTTTCGAAGTTTCTCGAGGCCCTCCTCGGCTTTCACCGTCCGGGCGCGCTCGACGTTGAACGGCGTCGAGACCATGCCTACGACGATGGAGCCCTGCTCTTTGGCGATCTTCGAGACGACCGGCGCCGCGCCGGTGCCGGTGCCGCCACCCATGCCCGCCGTGACGAACACGAGGTCGGCCTCACCGAGGACCTCCTTGATGGTGCCCTGGGCCATCTCCGTGGCGCGCTCGCCCATCGAGGGGTCGCCGCCGGCCCCGAGTCCGTTGGTCAGGGACTTGCCGACGAGAATCTTCGTGTCGGCCTCCACCATCTGCAGGTGCTGTTTGTCGGT
>PXSL01000027.1:0-11013 GCA_003022815.1 Halobacteriales archaeon SW_5_68_122
CTCGGGCGCGTGCTTATGATGGATCCCGACATTATCATGCTGGACGAGCCCGTCGCGGGCGTGAACCCGTCGCTGACCGACGACCTTCTGGACCGCCTCAAGAAACTGAACGACCGCGGCCGCACCATCCTCTTCATCGAACACGATATGGACGTCGTCATGCAGCACTGCGACCGCGTCGTCGTCATGCACAATGGAAAGACGCTGGCCTCGGGCCCGCCGGACATCGTGCGCGAGGACGAGCGCGTCATCGAGGCCTACCTCGGGGGACACGGCGAATGAGCAACGCGCGAAGCGACATCGAAACCGTCCGGCGGTTCGGCGATGCGGCGTTCTCGGCGCGCGGCGTCGAGACCGGCTACGGCGACCTCCAGGTGCTGTACGGCGTCGACATTGACGTCCGCGAAGACGAGGTCGTGCTCGTGTTCGGGCCGAACGGCGCCGGAAAGTCCACGCTGATGCGCGCGCTCTACAAGCAGCTGCCGCTGTGGGACGGCAGCATCCGCATCGACGATGACGACTACTCGCACCTCCAGTCCAACGAGATGGTGCGCCACGGCGTCGCGTACGTCCCACAGACGTCGAACGTCTTCCCAAACCTCACGGTCGCTGAAAACCTCGATATCGGCGCCATCCACGCTGACGCCGCCGCCGCACGCCGCCGTGAGATGTTCGAGCTGTTTCCACGGCTGGAGGAACGCGGCGAGCAGGATGCCGCGACACTGTCGGGCGGTGAACGCCAGATGCTCGCAATGGCGCGCGCGCTCATGCCCGACCCGGATGTCCTCCTCATCGACGAGCCGTCGGCAGGGCTGGCGCCACAACTTGTCGAGCGGACGCTCAAGCATGTCGGCCGCGTCCGGCAGGCCGGCACGGCCGTGCTGATGATCGAGCAGAACGTCTCGGCAGCGCTCGACGTCACGGATCGCGCGTACGCCCTCGACATGGGCGAGAACAAGTTCGAGGCGGACGCCGAAATCATCCGAGACTCCCGGCGCGTCCGCGACCTCTATCTCGGCCAGTAGGGGCGTCTCACGGTCTTGACTGACCGCACGGCGCGGAACTGGCCAGCCTCGCTCGGTCGTGCCCAGTGCCCCGGCCAAACCAGAAGACCGTTACTCTCGAGCGTGTTCCCTCTGCAGTCGATAATCACGAAGAGCTAGACGAGACAATGGAGCAGTCGAGTCCCTGTTCGGCGACGAAGCGATCACACGAACGACACAGCTGACCGGACAACACGAATTCGCGGGTTTCGACTCCGAACGAGCCCCGAACGCTACCTACGGGGACACGTAGTCCCTCGAGTTGCGGCCGTTCATGAGTATAGTGGAATGCGGGATCGTTAGAACGCGGCCGATTGTAACAGATAATAAAGTGATAAGCTGATTATCACACTATCATCTCCAATTCAGATGTTAATTGAATTATTGTATTTGCCGCTGTACGGTGGTTTTGCTCCGGCGAGTTTGTATGCCGGTAGTTTGATGTTTGATGGAGCTGGTTGAAAGTCCAGTAACTGCAGGAAGGGAGTGCTCCGTCGGGGATTCGAACCCGATGCAAATCCCCGTTCCGCTCGGATTTTCGTGCTTCGAATCCGTTTCGTGCGCTTCCTTCTTCACTCGCTTCGCTCGCTCAGAGGAGTGCTCCGTCAGGGATTCGAACCCTGGTCCTTGCCGTGAGAGGGCAAGATGATTGGCCGGACTACACCAACGGAGCGCACTCGAACGTACCGGAGAGAAACGTATAATGGTTGCGTTTCACCGCTTCCGTGGGCCGGTTTGCCACTTCCAGCGAGGCCGGTCAGCGCCGGCGGAGGGCGACGAACGCCGCGCGGCCACGAGTGCGAGAACTGCGACGACGACAGCCGCCACGGCGACCCCCTGGCGCATCCCTCTTTCCCGAGTCATCCGTTGGCCCGGTCCAACTGCGGGCAGTTACGTTCACTACCGGCTACCAGTGGGGGTTGAGATGAGAACAGCGGGCACGGTCGGGTCCGCCCGAACGAAGGGGCCGCCGACGTGGCGCTACCGGACCTCGTTGAAGTCCTCGTGGCCCCGGATGTCGACCCCCTCGCCGGTGACGGTTGCGAGATAGACGCCGTTGCCGGAGCCGGTGTCCCGCTCGACGGCCGCTTCGACGGCCCGGGCGGCCAGCGAGGTGGCGTCCTCGACCGGGAGGCCCTCCTCGTAGTCGTTCTCCAGTACGCCGTAGGCCAGCTGTGTTCCGCTACCGGTGACGGTGTAGTCGTCTGTCATGACGCCGCCGGCGGGGTCCAGCGTGTAGACGTGACTGCCCTCGTCGTCGACGCCGCCGAGGATGGGGCGGATGGCCCGGAATGGGCCGCCGCGGGCGAAGTTGCCCGCCAGCGTCGCCAGCGCGGGGATGTCCATCGGCCGACCGCGGCGCGTCTCGTACAGCGACGCCTCCGCCCGCAGCGTGCGGATGAACGACTGGGCGCCGCCGACCGAACCCACGAGCGTCAGCGCGGCGGTCGGGTGAATCTGCTCGACCTTCTGGACGTCCTTTGAGGAGACGAACCGGCCGCCGAGCGACGCGCGCATGTCGGTGGCGATGGCGACGCCGTCGTCGGTTGCGATACCGACGGTGGTCGTGCCTGTTTTGTTGACCGCCTCGTTGGACTCGTCGACGTTCTCGAAGCCGCCCAGTTCGGGCTCGTACGGCGAGTCCGTCGACAGCGAGAGATTACTCATTCCGCTCACTACCGAGGTGGGCCTCGATGGTGTCGCTCTCGACCGGTTCGAACCGCTCGGACTCGGCGTCGATCGTTGCGAGTTCGACGCCCTCCGCCGTGAGGTCGTCGTTGGTCGTCCCCAGGCCCTCCAGGGCGAGGTCGATGCCGGCCTCGAGGTCCATCTCCTCGCGGTAGCCCTCCTCGAGGACGTCTTGGATGGTCTCGCGGTCGCCGCCGACGGCGGTCGCCTGCCACTCGTAGGGCGTCCCCGAGGGGTCGGTCTCGAACAGCCGCGGCTCCCCCTCGAAGACGCCGCCGACCAGAAGCGCCACGCCGAACGGCCGCGCGCCGCCGGTTTGGGTGTACTCCTGGATGTTGTCGGTGACGGCCTTCGTCAGCGTCTCGACGCCGACCGGCGCGCCGTACCGGAGCTGTTCGGTCTGGGCCCGACGGCGGGCGAAGTCGATGAGCTTCCGCGCGTCGGCGACGTGGCCGGCGCTGGCGATGCCGATGTGGTCGTCAGCCTTGTGGAGTTTCTCGACGGAGGACCGCTCCATCAGCGGCGAGCGGACCCGCCGGACGGCGCCCAAAACGACGCCGTCAGGCGTTCGAACGCCGACGCTCGCGGTGCCGCGGGCCACCGCCTCCCGTGCGTACTCGACCTGGTAAAGGCGCCCGTCCGGCGAGAAGATGGTTATCCCCCGGTCGTACGCCTGCTGTTGTGATTGTCCTTGCATTGTGTCGGACGGCCCCGTTGGCCTTCACCCCGGGGTAGGAGACCGCCACATAAACGTTTCTTATAAGTGGCCAGCCTTGCCTCCAGTTTTCCGAGGCCGTAGATACCTTTCGACCAGCGCGTTACTCGCGGTAGCGGAAGGAGACGACAGGCCGGACGCCGTCGGCGTACGCCCGTGGTGCCGACGTTCGTCATCTTCGTCAACGGCGAGGCCGCCGCCAGCAGGGCTGAGGGGCTCCTGAGGACGGAGGAGGTAATCCGAGTTCTTGCGGGAGCACGCGGAGGATCGCGGTAAGAGCGGCCGTCAGTCGTCGGTCTCGCCGCCGTCGGACCGTTGGTCCGATGAGGCTCGGCTTGCTTCGCTCGCCTCACCGCCGTCGAACTGCCCGTCCGACGAGACTCGGCTCGCTTCGCTCGCCTCGCCGCCGTCAGTTGCGAGGTCCTCGTCGCTCGCCTCACCGCCGTCGGTGGCCGCGAGCTTGCCCTCGGTAGCGAGCTGCTCCTCGAACCACGCGAACTCGCGGCCGTGGAGGCCGTCGCGCTTCGTGTCCCACGGGTCCGGGTCGGTGATTTCGGGGCCCTCGGCCCACGACTGGGTGATGTTCCACAGCCAGATCAGCGTCCCGGCGGCGATGAGGAACGCGCCGACCGTCGTCGCCTGGTGCAGGAGGTTCACCGACGCCAGCGGCGCCAGCGCCGGGTTGAACTCGTAGGTCGCGTACCGGCGCGGCATCCCCAGGTAGCCGAGGACCAGCATCGAGAAGAACGTGATGTTGACCCCGATCATCGACAGCCAGAAGTGCCACTTCGCCAGCGTGCGCTGGTACATCTTCCCGGTGACGATGGGGAACCAGTAGTAGATGGCGCCGAACCCGGCGAAGGCAATCATCCCCATCACGATGTAATGGAAGTGTCCGACCACGTAGTACGTCTCGTGGAGGATGAGGTTGACCGGAATCGCCGCCAGGAAGACACCGGTAATGCCGCCCAGCACGAAGTTCGAGACGAAGCCGAGACAAAACAGCATCGGCGCGGTCAGCCGCACCCGGCCGTTCCACAGCGTCGTGATCCAGTTGAACGTCTTCACCGCCGACGGGATGGCAATGGCCAGCGAGGTGGCCATGAATGACGCCCGGATGCGGGGGTCCATCCCGCTGCCGAACATGTGGTGGGCCCACACGCCAAACGAGAGAACGCCGATGGCCAGCGTCGAGTAGACGACGAACTTGAAGCCGAACAGCTTCCGGCCCGCGAACTTCGGGAGAATCCACGAGACCAGCCCCATCATCGGCAACACGAGTATGTACACCTCCGGATGACCGAAGAACCAGAAGAGGTGTTGCCACAGGATGGGACTGCCCCCCTCGACGGCGAAGAACGTCGTCCCGAAGTTCCGGTCGAGCAGCAGCATGATGAGCGCACTGCCCAAAAGCGGGAACGCAAACAGGATGAGCCCCGACTGGGTGAGGAGGGTCCACGAGAAGATGTCGAGGTTGGCCCAGGTGACGTCGTCGCCGCGCTCGGTAAAGATGGTCGCGATGAAGTTGATGGCACCCATCGTCGCGGAGACGCCGGTGAGGTGCAACCCGAGCAGCATCAGGTCGACGCCGGGGTTGGGCTGTTCGACCGACAGCGGCGTGTACATCGTCCAGGAGGTCTCGGCGGGGCCGATCTCGATTGGCAACGGCATCGCAAAGAAGCCGCTCCAGATGAGCAGCGCGCCGGGCGGCAGAAGCCAGAAGGCGATGGCGTTGATGCGGGGGAACGCCATGTCGTCGGCGCCGATGAGTAGCGGCACGAAGTAGTTGGCGAACGCCGCGATGATGGGCGTCCCGAAGAGGAACAGCATCGTGATGCCGTGGCTCGTCAGCAGTGCGTTGTACAGCGAGGGGTCAAGGAAGTTCGTCGACGGATTCAGCAGTTCGACTCGCATCAACATTACCGCGACCCCGCCCCAGAGGAACGCGATGACCCCGTATGTGCCGTAGAGGATGCCGATGTCCTTGTGGTCGACGGTGGTCAGCCAGCGGACGATACCTGGCGGCTTGTGCCCGTGCTCCGCCGCGGCGGCGCCGTCGCCGGACGCGAGCGGGGCGTACGTGCGCCAGTTCTCCATGCGGGCGACGTACGTGCGCCAGTTCTCCATGCGGGCGACGAAGGCGGCGATACCGACGAGAAGCGCCCCCATGAGAACCGTTAGCGCAAGCTGTCCTGCAGCCATGTTTCTCTAGTCGTTGCCAAGGACTACGGGTAAAGAAAGGTTGCGTTATACCGCCGCCATCGCCGTGAAATATCGCCGCGAGTCGGGCGGAGGTGTACAGTAGTTATCATACCTGTGTACCGGTACAACCGCACATGCGTTCGTGCGGTCGATACCGAAATGACGCACAGTAGTCAGTATTAGTCCTCGTCTCCGTCGACGGCTCCGTCGGGTTCGGCGTCCTCGTCGTCGGCACCGCCGGACACGGTGCCCTGGGCCTCCGGGCCGCCGTGGTCGCCGGGCAGGCTCCCCCTCTCGGCGTCCTCCCGCGAGTAGCCCGCGGGAATGTACTCGTCCATCTCCTCTTCGGCCCCCGCGACGGCCTTCCCGGAGTAGTAGGTCAGCATGACGAGCCCGCCGCCGGTGAGCAGAATGATAGATCGAGGAGCGTCTCGCGGTCGAACGTGCGTTCACTCATCACCGGAGCTTCGACTAGCGACACAAAGATGTTACGTGACTGCAGGCGAGAAAGTCCTGCCCTTGAGGACGGGGATGAATCGCCGTCATCGTCTACTTTTAGTGCGAGGCGAGGCCTTAGGTGCCCTCCACGCATTTCTTTAGGTATCCGACGCGGCATGTCCGCGCCCCTGCCGGGACAATCGGACAAACTCGGATGCATCCGACCGAAACCCGACGGTCCCCCGTCGGGAGACGTCGGTATCGGTAGCGACACAGGTACCTCCGAATCTGCCGACGAACGGCGCAAGCCCCGATGAAACGACGGGACCCGTCGTTTCGAGGATAGGAGTAGCGGCCACGTGGCATGGCCAGTGGAGACCGCTCCGCGATGGGGTGAATCCCCGACAAGGACCCGGCCCTTCCGCGAACCTGAAACTCCCACCCCAGCGCGGTGCTGTGCGGTGCGGGCGTGGGAATCCTCGCTCTTCAGGGCGGGGAGGATGTCAACCATTCATTGCCCGCGGGAGGACGGCCCCGCCGAGTGCGGCGAGTCCGCCGGCGACCGCGATGGTGTAGCCGCGCTGGACGATGCCGTCCTGAAGCGTCTCGCTTGCGACGTACGCCGAGAGATCGCCGTCGACTTGCGTGGAGACGACAACGGCGCCGACGGCGAGGAAGGCGACGCCGAGGCCGACCAATAGGCGCCACGGCCGGGCGACGTAGCCCGCCTCGTCGACGATGCCGGCCACGCTGCCGGTGAACACCAGCAGGCCTGTCACCGAGACCGGGTAGAGATTGAATAGGATGCCGACCTCGCTCAGCACGATGCCGACGACGACGACGACGGGCCAGGGGCTCGTCCTGTCGGCGCGCTCGACGGCTGAATCGGGGTCCGTCGCCATACCCCGAGTTCGGGTCGGTCGCTCATATGGCCATTGGTTCGGCGCTCTCGAGCGGCCGGACGCCGGCGGCCCCGGAACCGCTCCGGCGCCTCACTCCTCGTCGTCGAACGGCGACCCGGCGGCGTCGGGTTCGTGGCCCGTCAGCGAGACGATGTTCTCGCGGCCGACCCGAAGTTTCGATATCTCCTCGTCCTCCTCCATGTCCGACAGCAACATTGACACCTTCGACTTCGACCAGTCGGTCTCCTCGACGATATTGACCTGTTTCATGCGGCCGCCGTTGTCCTCGAGCAGGCTGACGACCCGCTCCTCGTCGGAGAGCAGTTCCGCCTCGGTGACGCCGACGGCCGGTTCGGCCTCGGCGCCCGCCGCGCCGGCCCCACCGCCGTCGTCGTTCGTCGACCCGGCGGCGACACCGCCGTCGTCCGACGAGAAGGCGCTGCCGCGATAGGCGACCGCCGCCCCGCCGCCGACGAGCACGACGACCAGCAGGACGCCGACGGGGAACAGCCACCCCGGCGTCGCGCCGGCCGGCATCCCGGTGGCCGTCGCCGCGTCCGCCGTGGTCGCTGCCTCCCCGCCGGCCGCCTCGTCTGTCAGGACGACCCGGGGGCGGCCGTCGTTGAACGAGCGCTCGCCGGACCAGGTGACCGCGCCGCTCTCGGCGAGCGCGCCGGCCGACACGACCCGGCTGCCCTCCGGGAGCGCCTCCGCGAAGACCAGGTTCGGGCCGGCGCTGAACACCAGTTCCTGGTCCGGCCCGATGTAGAGGCCGCCCTGGAACACGTCACCGGCCTCGACGCGGCCGTCGTCCCGAACCTGCGCGAACCCCTCCCAGCGGAACGACATCTCGACGACGCCGAGCGTCCGGGACTGCGGGTCGAGTCCCTCCGTGCGGGCCTCGCGGTCGAAGCCCTCGGCGCTCATCTCCCGGCCCGTCGCCGTCGACCCGTTGTCGGTCAGCCACCGCGCACGCTTCCGGAAGTTTGTGTACAGGTCCGTCTCGTTCTCGTTGAACCTCTCGGCGAAGGCCTCGAAGTCCTCCCGTTCGGACTCGTTGAGGCCCTTCTCGTAGCGGAAGCGCCACTCCGCGGAGCCGTTCTCGTAGAGCGTGATGCGGAACGAGGTCCGGTCGGCCTCGAACCCCTGCAGCAGGGTCGGGGCACCGAGCGAGGCGCTCCCCACCGACCCGATCACCCCGGCGCCGTCGGGGGCCGCCTCGGAGGCGTCGCCCGCCCCGGCGGCCCCGGGAGCGACGGCCGAACACAGCAGGGCGCTCGCGAGGAGAAGCGAGACGAACACTCCCTCGCGTGACCGTACCATCAGTACCGAATCCACTACCGCCGAATTATAAATCCCTGTGTCTCGCTCCGGCGGTTCGACTAATTGGGTGACGACAGAGACCCGGTATTGCAGACGTTGGCACGGGCGGCCCGGCGTGTGAGTTCTGCCGCATCGCCGACTGCCGGGCCAGGCCACCCACTCCACGAAACCGAATCGACGGTCGCGTTCCTCGACTCAATCTCGCCGTCAGGGGCCATATCTTGGTTGCGCCGAAGCCGCACGTCGAGGACATCGTCGCCGCCGACCCTGGCCTCTTGATGGCGGTGTTCGCGGCCGCCCGGACCGTCGCCGGCGCCACCGAGGCGGCGCTCGACGTCGACGGCCACAGTCTCGCCCACACTTCGGGGCCGCCGGTCGGCGCCGTCGAGCACGCCCACGTCCACCTACTGCCCCGGCGGGACGACGACGCCGTCTCAGTGTCGCTTGCCCGCCGCGACCTCAACGACGAATGGAGCGCCGCCCTCGCCGAGCGAATCCACGAGGCCCGGTGGTCACTCCGCCAGGGCGTCGGCCAGTCGCTCAATAGGGTGGTCGGGCTTCGGCGCGTCCTCGCGGTCGCCCAGTTGGGTCCGGCAGGAGGCCCCCGGCGCAACCGGTGCGCCATCCGTCGAGTCGACCTGCTTGAACAGCAGCCGGCCGATGGCCCGGCTCATCGAGTAGTGCTCGGCCTCGTAGCCGAATGAGCCGGCCATCCCACAACACGTCGAGTCCAGCGGCTCGACCTCATAGCCGGCCCGCCGGAGCACGCCGACCGCGTGGTGGTCGCGCTTGGTCGCCTTCTGGTGGCAGTGGCCGTGGTAGACCAGCGGCTCGCCGCCGGCCTCGAGCGGCAACTCCTCGTCCAGCCGGTGGACGTCGACGTACTCGCAGACGCCGTAGGTGTGCTTCGACAGCAGGTCGGCGTCGGCCCCCGGCAGCAGGTCTCCGTAGTCGGACTGTAGCATCACCGCGTCGGAGGGCTCACACACCACGACGTCCCACCCGTCCTCGACGCGGGGGGCGAGTTCGGTGACCACCTCGCGGGCGCGCTCCTCGGCAAGGTTGAGGAAGCCCTTCGAGAAGGCCGCCCGGCCGCTCGGGCCGGCGTCGGCCACTCGGACGTGAACGTCGGCGGCCTCCAGCACCGCCACGGCCGCCTTCGGCACCGCTGGCTCGGTGTAATTGGTGAACGTATCGGGCAACAGCAGCGCGCGGCGGTCGGCCTCCGACTCGGGGATCGCCGGGCCGCGGCCCGCGTACCACGCCTCGAACGGCTCGCGGGTGAAGGTGGGCAGTTCCCGCTCGCTGGCGATGCCGACCGTCCGTTCGAGCAGCGCCCGGGCGCCTGGCAGCGACGGGAGGCGGTTCGACAGCGGCGCCAGTCGACTCCCGAGGCCCGCCGTCCACTCAACATTGGCGAACAGCCGGTCCCGCAGCGTCGTCCCGTGACGCTTGTTATGCTCGTGCTGGAGTTCGGCCTTCAGCTTCGCCAGGTCGACCTCGCTGGGGCAGTCGTTCGAGCAGCCCTTGCAGCCGATACACAGATCGAGCACCTCGGTCATGAACTCCTCGCCGGCGGCCTCCGCGTCGAGGTCGCCGGACATCGCCGCTCTGAGGGCGTTTGCCCGGCCGCGCGTGCTGAGTATCTCCTCGTCTTCGGCCCGGTAGGTCGGGCACATGACGCCGCCGGTGGTCTCCTGTGGGCCGCGACAGCCGCCGCAGCCATGACACAGCTCGACCATCCCCTGGAAGCCGTTGTCGTTGTCCCACTCCAGGGTCGGCTCGAAGCCGGCGTCGAACTCGTAGTCGGGGTCGAACCGGAGGTTCTCGGTCGACGAGAGGTCGCCGCAGACCTGCCCGGGATTGAGGAGCCATCCGGGGTCGAACGCCGACTTCACGTCCCGGAACAGCTCGAACACCGCGTCGCCGTACAGCTTCCGGTTCCACCGGGTCCGTGCCCGGCCGTCGCCGTGCTCGCCGGAGACGCTACCCTCGTACTCCAGGACGAGGTCGGTCGCCCCCTCGGCGATGGCCGCCATCCGGTCGACGCCCTCCATTGACTTGGTGTTCACGAGCGGCCGGATGTGGAGACAGCCCGGCCCGGCGTGGGCGTAGAAGCTGGCGAACGTGTCGTTCGCCTCCAGTACGTCCTGGAAGTCCGCGACGTACTCCGGCAGGTGTTCGGGCGGGACGGCGGTGTCCTCGATGAAGCTGATGTGCTTCTCGTCGGTGGTCCGGCTCAACAGGATGGGTAGCCCGGACTTCCGGAGCTTCCAGAACCGCTCGCGGGCGGCGTCCGCGTGGGCCTCGGCGGCGTAGAAGGCACGGACCGACGCGTCAGTCCGCCGGGGGTCGGCCTCGGACTCACCGTCGCCGGCAGGGTCCGCCGCCGTCTCCGTCTCCGGCGCGCGGTCGGCGAGCAGTTCCGCGACCAGACGTCGGCCCTCGGCGTCGTCGTCGGCGTAGAACTCCACCAGCAGGACGCTGCCGGCGCCCTCGGGGACCGTCTCGTCGACGAGGGCGCCGAATTCGGTCGTCTCGCGGGCCAGGTCGAGCAGCACGTCGTCCAGCACCTCGACGGCCGCGGGGTCGAACTCGAGGACGGTAGCGACGTCCGACAGCGCCGTCAACAGGTCGTCGTACGCCAGAAGCGCCATCGCCTTCGTCTCCGGGACCGGGACCAGCGAGACGGTGGCCTCGG
>PXSL01000027.1:11148-16152 GCA_003022815.1 Halobacteriales archaeon SW_5_68_122
CAGCACGACCTCCACCTCCTCGAGGTAAGCGTCGGTCTTGCCGTAAACCAGCGAGTGGCTCCCCGTCGAGTTGTTACCGATGGCGCCGCCCAGCGCGCTTTTGTCGCCCCACGCGGGGTCGGGCGCGAACTTCAGGCCGTCGGCGACGAGTGCGGCGTCGAGGTCGCCGAGAAGCACGCCCGGTTGGGCCGTCGCCGTCCGCGCTTCGGGGTCCACCGAGACGACCCCGTCCATGTGGCGGGTGAAGTCCAAGACGACGGCCTCATTGACCGTCTGGCCCGCGAGAGAGGTGCCGCCGCCCCGCGGAAGGACCGGTATCGACCGCCGCGAGCAGTACCCGAGGACGCTGGCGACGTCGCCGGTATCGGTCGGAAAGACGACGCCGATGGGAGTCACCTCGTAGGCCGAGGCGTCGGTCGCGTACAGCGTCCGGGTGTACTCGTCGAACCGGACCTCGCCGTCGACGAGGCGCTCGAGGTCCGAGACCAGTCCCGGCCGGTCAACGTCGCCGCCGGCGTAGTCGTAGCCCGCCCGCTCGTCGGCGGCGGGGTCGGCGGGCCGGCTCGCCCGGTCGTCACCACCCTCCGTTGCCATACCCTCGATACGGGGCGGCGAGGCTAAAAGCCCTCACCCGGCGGCATATCGCGCGAGCACCGGGGACTACTCCCGGCGGTACGTCACGAACGCCAGCTCGCCGACCGTCTCGCGGTCGACCTCCACCCACTCCACGCCGAACTCGGGGAAGCGGGCGTCGCCGTCGGGGCGCTCGGGAATCTCCGTGATGCGTAGTTCGTCGGCCTCGGAAAGCAACTGCTCGTAGACGGCCGCGCCGCCGGCGACGTAGACCGTTTCTTTATCGTCGTCGAGAGCCGCCTCCGCGGCCGAGAGCGCCGCCTCGATGTCCGGCGCATGGACCGCTCCCTCCGGCAGCCCGAAGTCCGCCTGCCGCGAAAGGACGATGTTCGTCCGCCCGGGTAGCGGCCCGCCGAGGCGCGAGGCGATGGACTCGTAGGTCCGCCGGCCTACGATAACCGGATGACCCATCGTCGTTTCCTTGAACCGCTCGAGGTCGGCGGGGTAGTGCCACGGCATGCCGCCCTCGGCGCCGATGACACCGTTCTCGGCGACGGCGGCGATGAGCGTCAGCCTCATTCGGCGACGGCGAACTCCAGCCCCGGCGCGTAGGCGAGCGCGTCGAGCGGCTTGTCGGCCACCTTGATCCTCGGCCGGTCGCGCGGCTCCCGGGACAGCTGCGTCAGCAGGCCGGGCACGTGGTCGTACCCCTCGCCGTCCGGTTCCGACGGCGCCGTCTCCTCGAGCCAGTCCCGTACCTCGCGGTGCTCCGCGCGGTCCTCGACGGCCGCGAGCCGTTCCTGGAGGGCGGACAGGTTCTCGGCGTACCACGCGCCACGCCGGCCCTCGCCGCAGTAGACGTGGGCGTCGACGATGGTGTGGCCGAACGACCCGGGCTTGAACTCGGTGCGGTTGGCGACGGCGTGGGCCAGAAGCGAGTACGCCGCGAGGTTGAACGGGATTCCCAGCGCGACGTCGCCGGACCGCTGGGTGAGGTGGACGTTCAGGCGGTCGCCCTGGACGTTGAAGACGAAGGTGTAGTGACACGGCGGCAGCGTCGAGACGGCGGCGTTGGCGGGGTGCCAGGCGTTCACCACCATCCGCCGGGAGCGGGGGTTCTCCTTGAGGGTGTCCAGCACGTACCGAATCTGGTCGAACACCCGCCGCTCGGTACCGTCGGGAGTCGTCTCCGTCTCCGTCCATCGGCCGGCGTCGTCGGGCCACGACTCCCCCGGCAGTCGCGCGGACTCCTCGGGCACCGGGAACCGCCGCCAGAACCGGCCGTAGGCCGTGTCGAGCGTGCCGTCCCGGAGAGGTACCACAGCAGTTCGTGAATCAGCGAGTTCCACCGGTAGCCGTCCATCCGCTTGGTCGTCAAGAGCGGGAACCCGTCGCTCAGGTCGACCTCGTAGTGTTCCGAAAACGAGGCGACCGTGTCGACGCCGGTCCGGTTCGGCTTGTACGTCCCCCCCGAGAGGACGTCTGAAACGAGGTCGTGGTACTGGCGCATCTACCGTGTACCCGGGCGAACAGGATTATAAAACGTTGCGTCCCGGCGGCGGGCGGTGTCGAGTCGAGAGAGGTGATCGGGCTTTCGAGCGGTCCGTACACGGGACCGACCGCATCAGCGGCGGTAACATCGGGTCGACCCGGGCTTTATTGAGTGCTGGTAGAGAGTGGAAATACTTTTCATAAAACCGTCCCACGACGGGTATATGCTCTCCGACGAACGAAACTGGCGGGTGCTCGCCTCCATTGGCGTCGTTCTCGTGCTCCTGCTGGCCTACAGCACGCTGATAATAGGACGGCCTCTGGCTGGACTCGGCTTCGTGATACCGCTCGTCGTGCTCTATCTGCTGTGGCGACTGGTCCGGGCGGCCGAGCGCATCGCCGACGCCGTCGAGGACGACGGCCCCGGCGCCGGCCGCTCCACGGAGGAGGACCCGAGCGGTGACGGTCCCTGGACCGGGGACGATGCCGGGACAATGGACTAATACGAACTGCCAGCACTGTTCACCATGAGGACCGTCCGACCCCGGGCAATCGACGTGGAAGTGACGTACAATAGTGCGTACGAATCCTCCCCGGGCCGGACATCGCTGTGCCGTGCCCGGAAGCGGACCACGACGGGTCGACCTCGTTCGACTGACGAGAGTATTTATTCGTGGCGGCCGAAGGGGACAACATGGACCACGATACCGCCAGCACCGACGATATCGACAGCGTCATTCCTGAGGAGCACGGCGGCATGTGGTTCTTCCGAGAGCCGCTGGACTGCGAGAACCTCGGGGTGACGCTTCTGGAACTGGAACCCGACGGCACGGGCAAGCCCCACGATCACGCCGACGACGGCCACGAAGAGGTGTACCTCGTAGTCGACGGAGAGCTGGCGGTCCAGCTAGGTGGCAGCAAGGGGGCGCCGCCCGAGGCCGAACTGACGCTCTCGTCGGGCGAGGCCGTCAGGGTCGGCCCGGAGACGCGCCGGCAGTTACACAGTCACGGCGACGGACCGGTCCGGGTCGTCGTCGCCGGGGCGCCGTAGCCGGGAGCGCCCGGCTTTTGTCGGTGGCCGCCGTGGGTCGGGTATGTACCTCGGTGACGCCACCTGGCCGGAGGCCGGCGACCGCCTTGCGGACTACCCGCTGGCGCTGGTGCCGCTCGGGTCGACCGAACAGCACGGCCCACACCTGCCGCTTTCGACCGACCACGTCATCGCGGAGGCGCTGGCCCGCGAGGCCGCCGACCGCGCGGGCGTCGTCTGCACGCCGACCGTGACCGTGGGCGTCAGCCCCCACCACCGCCAGTTCCACGGGACGATGTCCGTCGACCCGCCCGTCTTCCGCGACTACGTGGAGTCGCTGTCTCGGAGCCTCGTCGACCAGGGGGTCGACCGCATTGTTTACGTCAACGCCCACGGCGGCAACGTCGAACACCTGCGGGAGGTCGGCCGGCGGCTCCACGCCGACGGGACGGCCTACGCCATTGAGTGGATGTGGAACGAATCCATTCCCGGACTGGTGGACGAGCTGTTCGAGCACAACGGCCCCCACGCGGGCCCGAAGGAGACGGCGATGGTGTGGCACATCGCCGACGCCGTCCGGGAGGGCGAGCTCGAGGCGGCCCGCGACGGCGGCCTCGTCGACCTCGCCGACGCGCCGACCGAGCGCAACGGCGCCCGGATCTTCTACGACGCCATCGAGAACACCGACAATGGGGCGTTCGGCGACCCGACGGACGCCTCCGCGGAGAAGGGCCGACGGCTGTTCGAGGCGGCCGTCGAGCAGTTAATTGAACTGTGCGAGTGGCTCCGCGAACAGCCGTTCGAGACGCTCGCCCCCCGCGAGCACGTCCGGGAGCGGGAGAGCCGCGAAAGCGACAGGTCGAAGTAACGGCCGGTTCCAGCGCCGGTATGGCCGACGACCACGACAACCACGAGCACCATCCGCACGGCTCCGAGAACGGGCGGACGACGGCGCCACAGAGCGAGTACACGATGGGAGACGTCGCGCTAGGCGCCGTCGTCGCGGCCGTCGGACTAGCCGTCACGTTCGGAGTGCCGTTGCTTTTGACATAGGTCACAGCGCCGCGAGAACGACCCACATCGGTGTCGCCGCGGCGATGGGGATGGTGAGGTTGTCGTCGATTACGTAGTCGCCGACGGTGGGTTTGACGCCGTCGGCCAGCATGGCGCCGAGGGCGCCCGCGAACGAACGGGTACGCCAGCGCCAGGCTGACGAGGAACATCCCGATGAGGACGCGGGGCCGCTTGACCGTTCGGAGTTCGCCCGTCGACAGCAGCCCGCTCACCGGGTCCCCGAGCGTGAGCATGAACAGCGCGGGAACCGCTATCTGCGGTTCGAACACGAGGACGACCGCGGTCCCGCTGAGCACGTAGAGGGCGTATCCGGCGACCTTATCCTGCTCGTACTCCCGTGTGAGTCGGTCGTAGATGGGGTGTTCGAGCGTGCCGGAGAGCCGGAGGAACTCGAGCACCGCGGTCGCCAGAAGGCCGGCGACGGCGACTGCCTGTACCACTCGCCAGGTGACCAGTCCCGTCTCCAGAATGTACTGGTCGAGGAGGTAGGCGCCGGGTATCGCGGCCCCGGAGGCGTGGACCAGGCGGCGGCCCAGTTCGAGGGACATACCGAGTGGTGGGCGCCGGGGGTATTATTTTCCGTCGTTTCACGCTCGGCACAGGTCGAGACGGCGGCGTTCGACGCTCCCGACAGCGGTACGTAACTGCCGGAAAGCGGCCGCTTCGGCGGCTACATCGTCCGGGTCCGGCGGCGGGTCCCGACGGGGAAGCTTATGTGTGCTCGCCTGTCAGTTCGCGTACGACATGCCCACCGGACCAGCCTTCCGTCGTCGGGCGCTGCTCGCGGGGGCGGCGGGGTCGCTCGCCGCCGCCAGCGGCTGCATCGGCGAGATACG
>PXSL01000028.1 GCA_003022815.1 Halobacteriales archaeon SW_5_68_122
CTGGACGTAGTAGCCGTCGGTCTTGTTGCGGTCGACGGTGACGTGCGTCAGGCCGTGGGCGCGCTTCTCGCGGTCGGCCAGCCCCTCGAACCACGCCTCGGCCTCCTCGTGGCGCGCGACCAGGCCGTCCAACTCCTCGTCGTAGCCGCGCTCGACGAGGCCGCCCTCGTGCAGCGTCTTCGGGGGGTCGTCGGCCAGCGCCGACAGTTCGCCGCGGAGCGCCTCGATGGCGTCGCCGTCCAGCTCCGCCAGCAGGGCCGCCACGGGCGAGTCCGACAGCCGGTCGGCGCCCTCGACCGTCTCCCTGAGTGTCGGCACCAACGCCAGCGTCTCCCGCGCCCGTAATAGCGCATCGGCGCCGGCGCTCCCGGAGACCGCCCGGGAGGCGACCCGCTCGAGGTCGTAGGCCCCGCCGAGCAGTTCGCGAAGGCGCTCGCGCACCAGGGCGTCCTCTGCCAGCGCCCCCACGGCGGCGTGCCGGCGCCGAAGCTCGCCGCGGCGCCGCAGCGGCCGGGTGAGCCGCTCCCTGAGCAGTCGGCCGCCGGCGCTGGTCTCGGTGTGGTCCAATGTCTCCAGCAGCGACCGGCCGCTCCCGGTCATCGTCTCGGTCAGCTCAAGGTTGCGCTGTGTCGTCGCGTCGACGGCGACGTGGTCGTCCGGCGCGTACGTTCCCAGCCGGGTGACTGACGCCAGCGCGCCCACGCCCGTCTCGCCGACGTAGTCGACGACGGCGCCGGCGGCCGCGACGCCCGCGCTCTCGAGGCCGACGGTCTCGACGGCCTCGCCGAACTGCTCGCGGAGTGTGTGCCGGGCCCGCCCCGGCGCGAAGGCGTCCGTCTCGTGGAGCGTCAGCCGCGTCTCCAGGCGCTCGCCCAGCGCCGACAGCAACTCGTCGTCGCCGCGGACATCGGGGCCGGGCAGCACCTCGACGGGCGCAAAGCGGTACAGTTCCGTCAGGACGCGCCCCGTCGCGTCCGGGCCCGACACCGACGTCACCCGGAACCGTCCGGTGGTCAGCTCGCAGAACGCCAGCCCGTAGCCGTCGTCCTCGACGATGCTGGCGAGGTACCGGGCGTCGTCGTCGTCCGGCTCCAGCAGTGTCCCCGGGGTCACGACACGGGTCACCTCCCGGCTCACGCCGTTGCCGTCGTCGTACTGGTCGGCGATCGCCGCCGGAACCCTTCTCCGAGAGCTTCAGGTCCAGCTCCTCGCCGACCAGGCGGGCGTCCTCGCCGAAGAACTCGTAGAAGTCGCCCAGCTGCATCGCCAGCACGTCCGCTCCGCTGTCGGCCTTGAGGGCGAGGAATTCGTCGACGATACCCGATGCCATGTCCGCATCGGTGGGGGCCGTCGGGTAAAGCGTGACGGAAGCGAGGCGGAAGTAACCGACCCTACCCTACTTCGCTCGATCCGATGACCTCGCTCCTGGAGGGTGGGGCTTTGATGTGGTTCTCGCCCTCAGTTGGCGCGACGGGGCGTCTTGTGCGCCCCGCCTACCGGACGCCCTTCGGGGTTAGCAAACCCACCATCGGGGGCCGGGCTACTGCGGCCCGTACTGCGCTGGACTTGTGCCAGCACAGCACTATCTGGCAGTACGGGCGGGCGCAACTTAACGGTTGCCTCCCACCATGTCGGCTTCCTCCCCGGCCTACTTGCGTTATGCTTCCGACTCGGCGTTGGAAGCCCTCGTTCCTTGAGGCCGGGGGCTCCGTCTTGAAAGACGCCGACTCATAGTGATTGCTGTAACTGTTTACCGGGACGACCGCATGCAATCGTGCGGTCGATCCGGTAATGACGTACTGTAACCACTATCAGTTCTCGCGCAGTTCGAACTCGACTCGCTCGGTGTCTTCACCCTTCGAGCTCCGGTCGACGACCTCGACCCGGCCGATCTCGCTCAGCAAGTCGACGTGCGTTCCGCCGCACGGGCATATATCGAACCCCTCTATCTCGACGACGCGGAGCGGGTCGACCGACTCGGGAATCAGCTCTAGAAGCGCCCGCCCCTCGTCGACCTCGCGTTCGGCCGCCTCGCGGGCACGGTTCTCCTTGCGGACGGCGAGGTCACGCTCGATGGCCTCGTTGCTCCGCGTCTCGATGCGCTCGAGGTCGGACTCGTCGAAATCGGCGGGTTCGAAGTCGATGCGGGACCGCTCCGGCCCAACCTGGTTGCCGGCCGTCCCGGCGCCGTACTCGTCGAGGACGACCCTGCTGACGACGTGCTGGGCGGTGTGCATCCGGGTGAGCCGGTGGCGGCGGTCGGCGTCGATTTCGGCCTCGACGCGCTCGCCGGCCGCGGGCGGGTCGCCCTCCAGTCGCCCGATTTCGTGGCGCACGTCGCCGTGGTCCTTCCGGACGCCGTCGATTTCCGCATGGCCCCCCGGCCACGAGAGCGTGCCGTGGTCCGGCGGCTGGCCGCCGCCCTCCGGGTAGAAGTACGTCCTCTCGAGGACGACGTACTCCTCGGTGGCCTCCGTGACGGTCGCCGAGAACTCGGTCACGTCGTCGGAATCGGGGAGGTACAACAGGTCGGTCATCGGGCGCGGGTAGCGGCCCGAGCGGCAAAAGCGGTCGGGGCGGGTGCCTCCGACCGGCCCAGTCTCAGTCGTCGGCGTCGAAACCTGAGACCACTTCACCGTTCAGTTCGAGGACCTGCTCTGCGAGCGTCGTCGCCTCCTCGGCGACGAGTTTCGTCATCGGCTCCTTGCCGACGGCGCCGCGGTCGACGACCGCGACCGGGCGCTCGCCGTCCGCGAAGGCCTGCCTCGCGCCCCAGTCCATCGTCCCGTCGGCGTCGTCGGGTTCGGCCGCGCGGTCGTACTCGGCGATCGGCCACTCCAGCGCCGCCAGCGCCGCCTCGACGCCGTCGTCGAACCGGCAGTTGACCGCAAAACGGAGTCCGGGACGGTACTCCCGCGCCGACAGTAGAAAGCGGGCGACGTGGCTGGAGGCGTCGAACCGGACGCCGCGGTTGGCCCGGACGCCGTCCAGCGTTTTCGTGACCCGTCCCTCGACGGCCGCCGTCTCGTCGGTCCCCTCGGCGTACGGCGTCGCGCCGACGACGTTCATCCCCACCTCCGGGACCAGCGCGCGGACGTTTTCGCGCTCGAACCGCCGGACTGCACCCGTAACGGCCTCGGTGGTCGCCTCCCGGGTCGCCTCGTTTCGCAGCGCGACCAGATGGTGGACCGCGCCGGGGCCCTCGCCGATGTCGTGGTGGTAGCGGACGGCTCGCTCCATGAACGCGACGCTCCGGCCGACGGCGTCGACGAGCGCCTCGCCGTGGGCCAGCCGGGTAGCGACGGCGGCCGACAGCGCACACCCCGACCCGTGGGTCGCGTCGGTGTCGGTGCGGAGATGACGGGCGACCTCGATCTCGTTCTCGGTCACCAGCACGTCCAGCACCTCCTCGCCGGGGATGTGGCCGCCCTTCACCAGCGCGGCGTCGGCGCCGGTCGACAGCAGGCGCTGGCCGGCCAGGCCGCGGATTCGGTCAGCAGGCGGTCGCCGGTCGCCGCGACCATCACTGGGTCGACGACCAGCGGACACTCCAAGTCGGCCGCGTACTCGGTGACCGTCTCGACGAGTTCGGTCGTCGCCAGCATGCCCGTCTTGACCGCCCGGATGTCGAAATCCGAGAGGACGGCGTCCAGTTGCGCCTCCAATTCGTCGACCGGGAGGACGTAGGTCGACTCGACGCCGGTCGTGTTCTGTGCGGTCACGGCGGTCAGCGCCGAGACGCCGAATCCGCCCGTTGCCTCGATTGTCTTGAGGTCGGCCTGGATGCCCGCGCCGCCGCCGGAGTCGCTGCCGGCGATAGTCAGGACGACCGGCTTCTCGGTCGGTGCCGGAACTCGCATCTCGCCCGGCGAAACGTCTTCGATCCGGCGCGTTCAACCGCCGCGTATGTACCGCGCTATCCTCCCGAACGGCCAACTCGAGCGTACGTCCTGCCGGAAGGGCGACCACGGCGTGGAGCTGTACGACGACGAGAAGGAACTGCTGGCGTTCGTCCCTTACGAGAACCTGGAGGCACTACTTACCGACGCGGCAACGGAGACGACGGGCCGGTCGGTGATGTAATCGGACGCGGAATCAGACGTTATCGGGCTTCTCGGCGTCGTCTTCCACGGACCGCTTCATCGACTCCCGGCGGGACTTGGCGTCGCGGCCGGTGCACTCGAGCAGGAAGTCGTTCTTTGCGTCGTTGGCGTCGCCCGCGGCGTCAACGTCGCCGGTCTCCATCAGCTCCTCCAGCTCGCGCTCGTGGAACTCGACGGCGAGTTTGTCCTTCTTGCCGGAGTAGGATACGGCGCCGGCGACGATTCGGTCGAACACGGGGTTGTCCGGCTTCTCGACGACGTGGAGGTCGCTGCCGTTGAACTCCTCGCTGTTCGTGATGGGTCCGAAGTACTCCTCGACGGTCGCTTCTAGGTCCGGGACGCGCTCCTCGAGGTACTCGCCTCGGCGCATCTTGTACTCCTCCATGGTCGTGGTATCGGCAGCCGATGGTTTACCGATTTCGCTCGCTCGTCAGCCACGCGCCGCAGTCCGGACAGGGGTCGCCGTCCCGGTAGGCCGAGTCGGCGTCGACGCTGAACGCACACTCGGTGCAGACGATTTCCCCCTCCGGGACGGTGATGCCGGAGAGGGTCTCCTCGTCCGGCCGGACGGGGTCCTCGTCCACGCCCGCGTCCACGTTACTGGCATCGGCTGACCTACCGGACGTCGGCGTCTCGTCGGGGTCCCACGACCCCTCGGGGTCGTCGGGCCAGGCGCCGAGTTCCCGCTCGGGTTCGTCGTCCGTGAGTATCTCCGTGTCCTCCTCGGCGGGGTCGCGGGCCTCGTACTCGTCGGAGTCCAGCGTCTCGCCGGCGTCGCCGGCCCCACCATGGCCGACCACACCATCGACCGCCGTGTCCGGGCCGTCGCCGGGGCCGGTCCGCCCGTCGTCGCCGAGGTCGAGTTCCTCCTCGTCGACGACTGCCGTCACCTCGGTGCTCTCGGAGACGACCCGCTCCTCGCCACAGCGGACGCACCGTTCGATCTCCCGGTGGACGGTCACGACCTCGCTGCCCTGTTCCTCGCGCTCCCGTTTACGGTCGGCCGGCTCGAAGGAGTGACCGAGTAGCGAACACTTCAGTCCCATCGTGGTTGTGTGGCCGTCTTGAGGGTATAAAACTTGAGACGTTGACGGGGGCGGCGAACGGTTAAGACACCCGCGGGCAAAACCCCCGAACATGCAGGCGAAGGGGGAGTATCGCGACCGCGAGGAAACGGAGGTCGCGGTGCTCGATGCGCTCGTCGACCGGACCGAGGAGGGGATGACCGTGTTCGAACTCCGCGCCGACGCCGACGTCGCAGGCCGGTCTCATCACCGTCGAGAACGACGACGACCCGATGCGAATCTACCCCGACGACCGCGTCGTGCCGGACCCCGACGACGAGGAGAACGACGCCGGCGACCGCTCGCTGTTCGAGCGCATCCGCGAGCGCCTCGGCGTCTGATACTGACTACTGTACATCAGTACCGGATCGACTGCCCGACTTCGGGCGGCCGTACAGTAAACAGTTACAGTAATCAGTATGATCGCCCCGCTGTCGACCCGCGGCTGTTTTACCGCGTCGGCGCCTTATCCCGGTAATGACAGTCGTCGCGGAGCTACACGACGCCCACGGCGCGACGTTCACCGAGCGGGGCGACCACCGGGTCGTCGCCCACTACGGCCGCCCCGCCCGGACCCACCGCGCGGTCCGGAACGTCGTCGGCGTCATCGAGATGGGCTACGGCGTCGTCGAGGTGACCGGCGACGACCGCGTCGAGTTCGTCGACAACGCCGTCTCCAACCGGGTCCCCCGCGAGGACGGCCGCGGCGTCTACGCGCTACTGCTCGACCCGCAGGGCGCCGTCGAGACCGACCTCTACGTGTACAACGCCGACGGCCGCCTGCTCTGTTTCGTCCCGCCGCGGCGGGCCGGGCCGCTGGCCGACGACTGGGCCGGGAAAACGTTCATCCAGGACGTCGAGGTCCGGGTCGCGACCAACGAGTTCGGCGTCTTCGGCGTCCACGGCCCGAAGGCAACGGAGAAAATCGCCTCCGTGCTGACCGGCCCCGGCACGCCCGACGACCCCCTTTCGTTCGTCCGCGGGACGCTCGGCGACTGGGGGGTCACCGTCGTCCGCACCGACGACCTGACCGGCGAGGAGGGCTACGAGGTCATCTGTGCCGCCACCGACGCCGCCGACGTCCTCGACGCGCTGGTCAACCACGGCCTCAATGCCGCGCCCTTCGGCCACAACACGTTCGGGAACCTGACGCTTGAGGCCGGCACGCCGTTGTTCGAGACCGAACTCGAGGACAACGTGCCGAACGTCGTCGGCGTCCGCAACGCCTTGGACTTCGAGAAGGGCTGTTACGTCGGCCAGGAGGTCGTCTCGAAGATCGAGAACCGCGGCCAGCCGTCACGGCAGCTCGTGGGGCTCCGCCCCGAGGCGGTTCCCGAGGGCGGCGCCGCGGTGTTCGACGGCGACGAGAGCGTCGGCGAGGTCACGCGCGGCGCAGAGAGTCCGACGCTCGAATCGCCGGCCGCGCTCGCCCTGGTCGACTTCGGACTCGGGGCCGACGCCGTGACCGTCCGCGTCGACGGCGAGGAAGTGTCGGCCGAGGTGGTCGCGTTGCCGTTCGTCGAGGGGTCGGCCCGCTCGCGGCGGTTGCCCGAATACTGATAGTGACTACTGTACGTCATTTCGGCATCGACCGAACTACGGCGTGCGGTCGCACCGGGAATTAAAATATGTGTCCCCAGGTATATAATCTGATAATGACAAACAAAAACGTAAAGCCTTGGGAACTCACCCGTGATAGATTAGCACTAATAGGATTTGTCATCTCAACTACTGCCACTGCTATTCTTCTCACTATTTATCTGCATCAACAAGGTAATCCACCAGCCAGGGGACGAGCAATGCTCGGGCCTGGCGGAATTGTTGGGTATATTGTTTATAAAGCGATCAAAGCCACGGGGACCCGAGATGGGCAGCCTGAGCAAATAGATTAATTCCACTGGAGTCAGCACTAGAGGTGCCGTCCGGACCTAATTCGGATAACGCTTTTGTATATACGTCGGTAAAGTGTCTGTATATGTCCGACGCGGACACCGCGGACGGTGATGATGGTCCGGAGATGATCCAGATCAATCTCCGGCTCAGTAAGGCGTTTCTCGAGGACATCGACACCACCTGGAAGGATCAGGGCTTCAATTCTCGAAGCGAATTTCTCCGACACGCCGCCCGGGATGCAGTGAAACACCCCGCGTTCTCGCGCAATGGATGGAAACAGATCGCGGCCAGCGAACATGAACTGCGATCCGGTGATGCCGAACTTGTGTCGCGTGACGAAATCATCGAAACGGTAAACCACGACGAAGATGGGGAGTAACGTCGGCTGGACCTGGAAGTTCAACCCCCCGAGCAGCCGACCGGTTCAACTCGCTCGACACACATATACAGGACCGGATCTGTTCGAAACTCGACGAAATAGCCGAATCAGAATGGCGTGACCCCGGGGAGTTCCTCAACCCACTGACCGGTGGCCCGTTCTCGAAACTCCGAATCGGTCCGTACCGACTCGCGTGTACACTCGACCGAAACAATTCGATGCTGGAAGTCCATCGTATCGAACACCGAAGCGGCGCCTACACGGCTGATGATTAGAAGACCATTCTCCTTCTCGTCATGACCGGTAGCGACCCCGTCGAGACGGTCCTACCCGTCCGCCGGCGCGGTCCCGGCGGCTGCCGAGGTATTGAGGTGGGTGGTCTCGGTATCGGCAGGACCCTGACGACGTCACAACGGACGACACCGCCGGGCACCCACCGGAGTACATTGGTTTCGCGCGGCCGACGAGTGGCGGACAGAAGACATTTTGCGCGCGGTACCCCGCTATACTCTATGCCATTCACACGACGCCGGGCGCTGGCCGGCGGTGCCGTCATGGTCGGGGCTACTGCCGGCTGTACGGCGATCAGGGAACGCGTCGGTGACCGCCGCCGCGCGACGCCGACGCGCCAGGTCGCCCCCGACTGGCGCCCGGGGCCGGGCACCTGGGCCGAACGGGCCTACGGACCGACGAACCGTCGCTACAATCCCCACGCCACCCCACCGCGGTCCCGGCCGACGGTCGCCTGGCGGTACGAGTTCGACGCGTCGCTCGGCGACGGCCACCCGGTCGTCGTCACGCGATATCGGCGGCCCGGCCGGGCTGAAGTACGTCGATGGCCGACTCTATCAGGTCGACTACGACCTCCAAGAGCCCGACCTCGTCGCACGCAGCCCGGACGGGGACGTATTCTGGCGAACCACCCTTCCCGACAAGATTCGGGGCGTCCACGAACGGGACGGGTACGTGTTCGTCGCGGGCCGTGATCGGTACTGGACGCTCCACGCCGACACGGGAGTGGTTGTCCGCGAACGCGACACGCGGGTGCGGAACATGGCTTCGACCTGTGATTCGGTGTACGCCGCGTTCTCGGATCACCTCGTCAGGTACACGGTCGAGGGTCGGACCCTTGAGGATCGGTGGCGGGTCCAGGACGACACACTTACCGAAGCCGTACACCCCGTCGTTACGGACGAGTGGATCTACGTGCCCCGGTTCAAGCCCGGCGGCGACGAAGGCGAGTTGGCCGTCTACGGGCACGATGGCGAGCACAGAGGCCGGCTCGACCTGGATCAGTCCCCGCGCGGTCTCACAGTTCCATCCCACGGTCTGGTCGTCGTTTCAACCGCGAGAGTCCCTGGCGTACACGCGATGCAGCGGGACGGCACGCGACGGTGGACGGTCGACGTCGACGGGAGCGCCGGCGCGATCGCGGCCGACGGCACGGTGTACGCCGGGAACCCGCTGGTCGCCGTCGACGCCGAGTCCGGTGACCGCCTCTGGCAGCGACGCGCCGGGCCCACCGACGCCGACACCCGTCCGGGATCGGCTCGTGTAGCTGATCTCGCGGCGACGGACTCGACGCTTTTCGTCGCGTCGGACGGCGCAATCGCCGCGTTGCGGGGCTGACCGTCCGCCGCTCGTCCTGGATTTTCCCCCGACGGGCCCCGGGAGGATCGGCCGGCCGGAGACAGGTGATTGATGCCGACCGGGCTCGATCCGGACTTCCAGACCGTCCTATTCGTCGGTCGGTGCGTAGTAGTACTCGCCTGCGGCCTTCTGCTCGCGGTCCTTTTGTGAGCCGGGTTTGTTGATGCGCGGGCGGCCGGTGCGTTCGTCGCGCCGGAAGGTGACGTCGAGGTTCGACAGGAAGGCGTTCATCCCCTCCCGCATCGGGACGGGCTGGCCGGCGTGGCCGTACTCGGCGGGTTCGCCGTCGAACACCTGCAGGCGGTCCGACAGCAGGTCTACCATGTAGATGTCGTGGTCGATGACCATCGCGGTGGCATCGTGGGTCTCAGTGTAGCGGCGGATGGCCTGCGTCGCCAGCACCCGCTGTTCGACGTCGAGGTGCGCCGAGGGCTCGTCCAGCAGGTAGAGATCGGCCTCCTTCGAGAGACAGGCCGCGATGGCGACCCGCTGGCGCTCGCCGCCCGAGAGGTCGGTGAGGTTCTGCTCCATGACCCGCTCGAGCTGGAGCGGCTGTGCAATCTCGGTGTTCCAGTAGGAGGTGCCGAAGTCGTCGGTGACCGAGCGCAGGAACGCGTCGACCCGCATCGGCCGGTCGATTTCGACGTACTGGGGCTTGTAGGAGATGTCGAGGTCGGCTCCGACGGCCCCCTCGTCGGGCTCCAGCCGGCCGGCCAGCAGTTTTGCGAACGTCGACTTGCCGATGCCGTTCGGACCGACGATGCCGAGCACCTCGTTCTCGCGTATCTCGCCGGCCTCAACCTCCAGTGCGAACTCGCCCTCGCCGTAGGACTTCCGGACGTCGGGGTACTCGACGAGGGTGTCGCCGCGGGTCGCCACCCGAGGGGCGTGCTCCTCGAACTCGATGGCCTCCGGGCGGACCCGCATGTTCTCGTTCTCCAAGTAGCCCTCGAGGTACTGGTTGATGCCGCCCTTCGTGGACTTGGGCGGCGTGACGACGCCGAAGACGCCCGGTTCGCCGTAGGCGACGTGTAGCGCGTCCGCCAGCAGGTCCAGCACCGCCAGGTCGTGTTCGACGACCAGCATCGAGCGGTCCTCCTCGGAGAGCTCCTGGATGAGCCGTGCGGTGGTCACCCGCTGGCCGATGTCGAGGTACGGCGTTATCTCGTCGAGGAAGTAGAAGTCCGCATCGCGGACCAGCGTCGCCGCAAGCGCCACCCGCTGGAGCTCGCCGCCCGACAGCGTGTCGATGGGTTGGTCGACGACCGGCCCGATGCCGAGCCGCTCGACCAGTTCGTTGGCGGCGCCGCGCTCGTCGACGCCGGCCAGCAGTTCCTCGGTCCGGCCGTCGAAGTTGTCGGGGATGCGGTCGACGTACTGGGGCTTGCGGGCGACGGACACCTCGCCCGCCTGCAGGTCACGGAGGAAGCCCTGGAGCTCAGTACCGCGGTACGCTTCGAGGACGTTCTCCCAGTCGGGCTCCTCGTCGAACCGGCCCAGGTTGGGCACGGTTTCGCCGGCCAGCGCGTGGACTGCGGTTGTCTTTCCGATGCCGTTCGGCCCGAGGATGCCGGTGACCCGGCCCTCCTGGGGGGCCGGCAGGCCGTACAGCGCGAAGCTGTTCTCGCCGTAGCGGTGGGTCGGCTCCTTGTCGAGTTCCTGCGGGAGGTTGATAATCTCGAGGGCGTCGAAGGGGCACTTCTCGACGCAGATGCCGCAGGTCTCGCCGAGACACAGCTCCTCGGAGATGGACACCTGGTCGGGGCTGCCGGCGAACGGTTCGTCGTCGCCGTGGCGTTCTTCGCGGGTGACGATGCACTCCTCGCCCGTCCGGTTGGGCGGACAGAAGTTCGCACACTCGTAGTTGCACCGGTCGGGCTGACACCGGTCGAGGTCGACGACGGCGATGCTGTCGTCGGCCATCAGGCGCCGGACCCCGTCGTCAGGAGCACCGTCCAGCAGACGAACCAGAGGGCGAAGGTCATGAAGACGACGTAGAGGTAGTCCTTCGCGCCGAAGTCCTCGACGTCGAGGTCGATGCCGGCCGCCTCGAGAACGCGGTGTAGCGGGAACTGCGCCACGACGACGGCCGCGAGCACGTACACGCCGACGAGGTCGGTCGCGCCACCGGCGACGGCGTTCGAGACCACCGCCGCGCCGACACCCCCGAGACACGCCAGCGCCGTCACGGTCACGCCGCGGACGTGTGCGGCCCGGCGCTCGGCCGTATCGGTTGCCATATCCTCACTTCGGCCACCCGTCGTCAAAAGCGGTTCGCTCCCGAGACGGCCCCGTTCGGGCACCCTCGATGCCGCCCCGAGAGTTACCCAACTAGTTGGGCTTAATGCTTATGTCTGCGGGTTGCTTACACGTTTGTACGTATGACTGATTCTGAAGGGGAAGAACTGTCAGACCTACCGCCAAGCGCGAAACTCGTCTACAAGGTGCTCGAGTACAACGGGCCGATGACTCAGAAGGACATCGTTGAGGAGTCGATGCTGTCGGCCCGGACCGTCCGCTACGCCCTCGAACGTCTCGAGGATATCGACATCGTCACCGAGGACGTCTACTTCGCGGACGCTCGACAGAACCTCTACGAAATCGAGGCGCCCGTCGAGGCCGCCGCCGACGGCGGGTCCGAGGCGGCCGCATCCGACGACTGATCTGCGGCTCTTCGTACGGCTGCTTTCGCCCGACGAGCGCCGCGGTCCGCGTCGCCGAGGATTAAACGGCTTTTTGACCCATCCAAACCTGCTTATTGCTCCGATCTGTCGTTCGAGGTATGAACCGGCGAAGGCTTCTCGCCGTCTGCTCGACGTTGCCGCTCGCCGCCGGCTGTACCGGCGCCCCGGCCGGCGGCGACGACACGCCGACCGGCTCCGACGGGACGGACCCGACCCCGACCGCCGGAGCCCGGCGGTGTCCGCCCTTCGAGACGGCCCGCGACAGGGCCGTCTGCTCGCACACTGTCGAGCGCGACGCGAGCGTCTTCCTCGCGGCGACGCCGAAGCGGAGCCGCCTCGACAATGGGACACCCGCCGAGGAGGTAACGCTGACCCTCCACAACCGGTCCGACGTGGAGCTCTCGTTCAACCCCCACAGCTGGCGCATCCACCACGACGGCGGCGACGGGTGGACGAAACTCGACCGTGAGACCGCCGGCGACGGAAAGACGACCGTGGCGGCCGGCGGAACCCGCTCCTGGTCGCTTCTCGAGGCAGTCGAGTCCGTCCGATCGGACCCCGATCTCGACCCCGGACGGTACGCCGCAGAACTCGGCGTCCCGGACCCCGCCGGCGACGGCTGGGTCGCCTGTATCGCGTTCGTCCAACTCGAAGCCGGGAAGTGAGGAGCGGCGGCCGACGGCCGCGTCCCTCCGGCGATGCGGCCGAGACGCGTGCGCTGGCGGCTCCGGCTCTCGCCGCCGCCGCTACTGCGGGACGACGGTGACCTGTCTGCCGTGGTCGATGGCCGCCTCCAGTTCCTCGGCGATGGCCGACCCCCGCGACACCTGGATTTCGCCGCCGCGGGACACCGTCGCGGTGAAGAGGTACTCGCTGTCGGCCCGCACTTCGACGGTCTCGCCGTGATGGTCGCCCAGCGGGATGACGACGTGGCGGTTCGTCACCTCGGGGGTGACGAGTTCGCCGGCGGCCTCGGCGCCGCCACCGCCGCCGGTGCCGCTCTTGCCGCCCGGCCGCTCGTCGAACGTCCGAACGTCGATGTCGATGCCGAGGCGGTCCTCGATTTTGCTGATGCGGCCGCCGCCCTTGCCGATGACGTAGGAGATGTCGTCGTCCTCGACGTAGGCGACCGCCTCGTTGCGGCCCTTCAGTTCGACCTCGACGTGGCCGCGGGCCGCCGACCGGATCTCTCGCTCGATCTCCTGTTTTGCGACCCGCTCGACGCCCGTCTCCCCGCCGCCGTCGTCGGCGCCCTCCAGCGGCACCGTCACGACCTGGCGGTTGAACGTGTAAATCTCGTAGGCGGGCGTCCCGGTCTCGAAGTCCTCGATGACGATGACCGGCCGCGCGAGGTCCTCCTCGGGCACGGGTAGCGTGGACGACCCCGATCATCCCGACGCCCGCCAGCCGCATGTCTGCGAACGTCTTGAAGTCCGACGTCTTCCGGACCTCGTCGTAGATGGTGTAGTCCGGCCGGACCATCAACAGCGAGTCGGCGGTGTTCTCCATTGACCCGCCAAGCTCGGTGTACTGGGTGATTTCAGGGCCGACCTGGAGGTCCCGGGGCTTCTCCATCGTCTTGACGGCGAAGTCGGCGTCGTCGAGGAACTCTGCGACGGCCTGTGCGAACGTCGATTTGCCGGCGCCGGGCGACCCCGAGATGAGGACGCCGCGGTGCCGTTCGGCCAGCCGGTCGCGGAGCTCGCCGGCGAACCCGTAGTCGTCCAGTTCGGTCTTGACGATTGGCCGGACGGCGGTCACCTCGATGCCGTCGGCAAAGGGCGGTTCGGCGACCGCGACCCGCAGGTCGCGTATCTGGGCGATGGTCATCCCGGGCTTGGAGAGCTCGACGAACCCGTCGGCCGACGAGCGGGCGGCGTCGATGACCTCGCTCGCGTGCGAGCGGGCCGTCTCCTCGTCGAGCGGGTCGTCGGCGACGGCATCGTAGGACATCTCGCCGACGGAGCCGCGCTTTGCCATCGGCGCTACCCCTGTCTTCAGGTGGACCGACATCGTCTCCTCGTCGAAGTACCGCTCCAGGGCCAGTTCGGCGTCGTCGCTGTCGTCGGTCCGTGGCTCGACGTACTCGACGTCCAGCCCCTTGGCCTCGGCGACCTCGCTCTGGACGATGTCGCTGGTCAAAAGCGTCGCGCCGTGCTCGGCGGCCAGGTCTCGGATAAGGGCGTCTATCTCGCCCTCGGCGGCCTCGCGGCGCTCGACGGCGTCCGGCCGGCGGCCGACGTACTCGACCGCGAGCCGTCCTTCGTCGGCGTAGTCGGCAACGCGCTGGAGCTCCTCGAGGCCGTCCCAGCCGCTCTCGCGGCCGTCGTTGGCCTGCGCCTCCAGCTCCCCGACGACGGCCTCGGCGACGTAGACGGTGCCGTCGAAGCCGCCCTCGACGCGCTCCGACACGCGGCCGTCAATGACCGCGCTTGTGTCCGGCAGAATCTCCATACCGAAGATAGGGGCGTCGAGGCGTATAAATACGGTGATAGGTCGGTGACGACCCCGGGAGCGGCGGCCCTCTCGCCGGCCTCCGGCGGGCGTGTCCCGGGCACTCAAATCCCCGGGAGCCGTGGTGGCGGTCGATGGACGTCACCGACCTCGCCCGCCGTCTGGTCGCCGTGCCGAGCCACGAGGACGAGACGGCGGCCGGCGACCTGATAGCCGGGTGGCTCGACGACCACACCGACGCCGACATCGAACGCGACGGCGTCGGCAACGTCATCGCCCGCCGGAACGCCGGGGCCGGGGGGTCGCTGGCGCTCGTCGGCCACCACGACGTGGTGCCGCCGGACGACGGCCAACTCGACGGCGGAGAGTACGTCCTCGAGGAGCGCGACGGCCGGCTGTACGGTCGTGGCGCCGCCGACATGAAGGGTAGCCTCGCGGCGGCGATGGTCGCCTTCCGGGATGCCGACCCGGCCGGCGAACTCGCCTTCGCGTCCTTCGTCGGCGAGGAGTCCGGTGGGATCGGCTGTCGAGCCGCAATCGAGGACGGCTTCGCGCCGGACTACGCCGTCGTCGGCGAGGGCTCGACTGGCTACTCCGGGACGGGAGTCACGGATGTCGCCGTCGCCCACAAGGGCCGCCGGGCGGTGACCGTCGAGGCCGAGGGGGAGGCCGCTCACGCCAGCGAGCCGGAGGCCGGCGCCAACGCCGTCTACCGGGCGACGGAGGCCGTCGACCTCGTCCGGGCCGCCGACGCGCCCCGAACCGAGGTACTGGGCCACGACCTCGGGGGGAGCGTCATCGTCACCGAGATGGAGGGCGGCAGCGCCTGGAACGTCGTCCCCGAGGCCTGCGAGTTCACCGTCGACGAGCGGACGGTCCCCGGCGAGCGCGCCGACCTCGGGGCCGTCGAGGCCGTCCCCGGCGTCTCCGTCGCGGTCAACCAGGACCTCCCGCCGATGGCCTGCGACGACGCCGCCTTCGCCGACGCGGTGCGCTCGGCGGCCGACGCCGCACAGGACGGCACGCCCGAGGCGGTGG
>PXSL01000029.1 GCA_003022815.1 Halobacteriales archaeon SW_5_68_122
CTGGCCTTCCCGTTCCGGCGGGTCCGCCGGCGAAGCCTCCACATGGTCTGTGTCCCGTTCGACATCGACGCCGTCTGGCTGGTCGACGGCGAGGTCCGGCAGGTGCGTCGGCTCCCGGCGTGGACCGGACTGGACTGGGCGCGAGCCGACACCGTCGTCGAGCTGCCGGCCGGGGCCGCCGACGGCGTTGAGACCGGCGATACCGTTCGCGTCGAGGGGCTGTGACCGCTCAGAGCCGGGGCCGAGCGCGGACTGGGACGATTCCTGCGCCAACCCGCAGGTTCATACGTCCCCCCGTCGTCGTGTGTGGTACCCATGCAACCCGATGCCGACGAGGATAGAGTAAGTCGCCGCGAGGCGGCTGGTCGAGAAATCCGACCGCTCGTCACGCACTGAGGATTCTCCCGTGGCCGACCTGTTCGGTGACCATCCAGCGACGGCTCCCCTCGACGACCGCGACGTACGGTTCCTCGACACCACCCTGCGCGATGGCGAACAGGCGCCGGGCGTCTCGCTTTCGCCCGACGAGAAGGCAGACATCGCCCGCGAGCTCGACGCCGCCGATATCGACGTCATCGAGGCCGGCAGCGCCTGCACCGGTCCCGGCGAGCGGAAGACCATCTCCCGGGTCACCGACCTCGGCCTCGAGGCGCGGGTGACAAGCTTCGCACGCGGCGTCGAAGACGACATCGACCTCGCCGTCGAGTGCGACGTCGACGGCGTGAACCTCGTGGTGCCGGCCAGCGACCGCCACGTCGAGCGGAAGGTCGGCACCACCCGCGAGGCGGTCGTCGAGCGGACGGTCGAACTCGTCGAGTACGCTAAGGAGTACGGCCTGTGGGTCGAGGTGCTCGGCGAAGACGGCTCCAGGGCGGACCTCGGCTTCCTTGAGGAACTGATGGGCGCCGCCGTCGACGCGGGCGCCAACCGGATATGCGCGCCGGACACCGTTGGCCATGCCACCCCTGACCGGACGCTGGAACTCTACTCGCGGCTCTCGGAGCTGGGGCCGACGTCGACCCACACCCACGACGACCTCGGCCTGGCCGTGACGAACGCGCTGGTCGGGGTCGCCGCCGGGGCCGACCTCGTCCACGGCACCATCAACGGCATCGGCGAGCGGGCCGGCAACGTCGCCCTCGAGGAGGTCGCAATCACCTTAGAGCACGGCTACGGCGTCGAGACGGTCGACACCGGAAAGCTCTACGACCTCGGGCAGCTGGTATCGACGACGACCGGCGTGCCGCCCGCGCCGAACAAGGCCGTCGTCGGCGAGAACGCCTTCACCCACGAGTCCGGCATCCACACCGACGGCACCCTGAAGGACGACGCGATGTACGAGCCGTACCCCCCGGAGAAAGTGGGCAGACAGCGCCGGCTCGTCCTCGGCAAGCACGCGGGCCGGGCCGGCGTCGAGGCCGCCCTCGCCGAACACGGCGTCAACGTCGACGACGAGAAACTGGGCGAGGTGGTCGCCCGGGTCAAGGAGTTGGGCGAGCGGGGCAAGCGTGTCACCGACGCCGACCTGCTGACGGTCGCCGAGGAGGTCCAGGGCCGCGAGCGCGAGCGCCGCGTCAAACTCCTCGATCTGACCGCCGCCTCCGGCAGCGGCACGCCGACGGCGTCGGTCCGACTGGCGGTCGACCGCGAGGCGCTGGGCGCCTCGGGACGGTCGAACGGCGCGTCGTCGGAGCCGCGAGGCACGGAGGAGCGGGTCGCCTCCGGCACCGGCAGCGGTCCCGTCGACGCCGCCATCGCGGCCGTCCGGTCGGCGCTCGGCGCCACTGCCGACGCGCAACTCGACTCGTATCACGTCGACGCCATCACCGGCGGCACCGACGCCGTCGTCACCGTCGAGGTGGAGATGTCCCGCGACAACCGCACCGTCACCGTCACGGCCTCCGACTCCGACATCACTACCGCCTCCGTGCGCGCGATGGTCGACGCGCTGGACCGTCTGCTCGCCGACGAGGCGACGCCCGCCCTCGCCGACGACTGATGGGCCATTAGTTCGAGGTCAGAGCGGTTCGTGGGTCGCCGACAGTCGGAGCGGCTCCTCGCCGACCCGCTCGAGGCTCTCGACCGTTGGGAGCCGTATCTCCCGCTCGCTTTCGGTCACGACGCGGGTGTCGTAGTGTCGCGCCTCGTAGTTGACCGTCTCCCCGTTGTCGGCGACGAACTCGCGGTGCCGTTCGAGCCGCTGGCGTGCACGCTCGGCCGACAGCGCCGGCGCCTCGGCCGCCCGTTCGGCGAAGGCCGCCGCCAGCTCGGGGTCCTGCTCGACGCCGAGCGAGGACCGTCCCTCGAAAAGCGCCGCCAGCGAAGTGGTGCCGGTGCCGACGAACGGGTCGAACACCGTGTCGCCGCGGACGGAGTACATCCGTATGAGCCGCAGCGGCACCTCTAGCGGGAACGCCCCCGAGCGCTCCCGGCGGCCGTCGTCGATGTCCTGTCCGGTGCCGCGAATCTCCCAGCAGTCGGAGAACCACTCGTTGCGCTCCTCCCAGAAGAACGCCGACGCGTAGCGGTCGGCGTCGTTCGGCGGGAACGCGCGGGTGCCGCCCTTCCGGAATAACAAGACGTGCTCGTGCTCCAGGGTCGCGTAGGCGTTGGTCGGCAGCGTCCCCGACCCCATGAACTTCGCGGTGCTGTTGGTCGGCTTCCGCCAGACGACCCCCGGCAACTGCTGGAGACCGAGCGCGGACAGCGCCTCGACGACGCGGGCGTGGTTGGGGTACAGCCGGAACGCCCCGTCGAGGCGCCGGGTGGCGTCGCCGACATTGACCGCGACGATGCCGCCCTCCCGGAGGGCGTCGACGACCCGCTCCCAGACGTCGTCTAGGAGGGTGTGCATGGCCTCGAAGGCGGTCTCGCCGTCGCCCGTCGAGAGCGCCTCGGCGGCCGCGGGGCTCCGGGCGGCGAACGTCTCGTCCCACATCTCCACCATCGGGTACGGCGGCGAGGTGACCACGAGGTCGACGCTCCCGGTGTCGACGCCGGCCTCGCGGGCGTCCCCGACCCGTATCTCGTGGGTCGTCCTCACAGGAAGTGGTGTTCCGGACGGGTAAGGTGTCTTGCGGTCCGTTCCCGGAAGACAGAAACTTGATACGCGGGCCTGCCCGACACACGGCCGATGACCGACCGGGAGGTGAGCGTCGTCCTGCCCGCCTACAACGAGGCGGACACCATCGAACACACCGTCGAGGTGACGCTCGAGACGCTCGCTTCCTTCCTGCCCGCAGGCGCCTTCGAGATCATCGTCGCCGAGGACGGCTGCAACGACCGGACGCCCGACATCGCCGACCGGATGGCCGACGCCGACGACCGGATTCGGCACGTCCACAGCGACGAACGGCTCGGCCGGGGCGGCGCCCTGGAACGGGCCTTCCGCGAGAGCCACGGCGACGTGCTGGCCTACTTCGATACGGACCTCGCGACGGAGATGAAGCACCTCGAGAAACTAATCGAGTCCGTCCGCACCGAGGGGTACGACATCGCCACGGGGTCCCGGCGGATGCCGGGCAACGAACAGGAGCGAAACCCCGAGCGGGGCGTCGCCTCTACCGGATTCAACTCGCTGGTCCGGCTGTTCCTCCGGTCGCCGATGTACGACCACCAGTGCGGGTTCAAAGCGTTCGACCGCGGGGCGCTATTCGCGCTACTCGAAAACGTCGAGGACGACCACTGGTTCTGGGACACCGAGGTGTTGGTCCGCGCTCAGCGGGCCGGCTACGACGTCCGGGAGTTCCCCGTCGAGTGGGCGCCGAAGGGTGACACGACGGTCGACCTGGTCCGGGATGTCTTCGGGATGGGCAGTCAGATACTCCGGCTGTGGTGGCAGGTGGCCGTCAGTCCGCGCCTCGACCGCCGGGTGACGACGGCCGCGGGGACGCTGCTCGTTCTCGTCGCCGTCGCGCTGATGACGGTGTATCTGGACCCCTCGGCGGTACTCGACGCCGTGGGCAGTGCCGACCCGGCGCTGGTCGGCCTCGCAACGCTCGTGTACCTGCTGTCGTGGCCGCTCCGGGGCCTCCGGTACCGGGACATCCTCGCGGAGCTCGGCTACCGCGAGCGGGTCGGCTTCCTCACTGGGGCGGTGTTCATCAGTCAGACGGGCAACCTCGTCTTCCCGGCCCGACTCGGCGACGGGGTCCGAGCCTACGTGGTGAAGGCCCGCCGCGACATCCCCTACCCGTCCGGATTCGCGTCGCTGGCCATCGAGCGGGTATTCGACCTGCTGACCATCGCGGCGCTTGCGGGCGGGACGTTCATTGCGCTCGCGGTCGCCGGCGTCGACGTGACCGCCATCGGCGCGGCCGGGGAGTCGGGCGGCGCCGAGCGGAGCGGCCGGACGGCCGTCTACGTCGCCGGCGGCGTCGGGGCCGCCGCCGTCGCCGCCGTCGGCCTCATCGTGGCGACGGCCCGCTCGGACCGGAACCTCGTGCGGGCCACGCTCGGCCGGGTCAGCGACGACTCCTACGTCGAGTACGTCGCGGGCGTCGTCGAGCGGTTCGCCGGCGGCCTGGGAACTCGTCGCCGTCGGCTTCTTCGCCGTCAGCGTCGGCAACCTGGCGAAGGTGCTGCCGCTGTCGCCGGGCGGCATCGGCCTCTACGAGGGGGCGTTCACGCTCATCGTGGTGGCGCTGACGCCGGTGCCGGCGGCCGTCGCGCTGTCGGCGGCCGTCGTCGACCACGCCGCCAAGAACGTCGTCACCGTCGTCGGCGGCGTCGCCTCCACGCTGCTGTTCAACATCTCGCTGACCGCGGCCGTCGAGGAGTCCCGCGACGTCGAGGATGAGACGGCCGCTTGCGAGTGAGTGTATAAACTGACCGCACATCGTCGGAGATTCCGGCGCGAGAGGGGTTCTCCCGAATCGACGCGCGGAAATAACGAAAAGATTAAACAACTTTCGTACGTTCGTTTAATATCGATAGCTGACCGGGTCTTTTCGGGGTGTCCCCCCTGCCTGGTAGCACCCGCCCAGTAGCATGAACAAGCACACACGAACGCGAACGACCGATGAGGAAACGGAAACCGAACGAGACGAGCGTGCCGGCTGTCCGGAGTGCGACGGCGACCTCGCCGCCAGCGGCGCCGAGACCGTCTGCCAGAGCTGTGGCCTCGTGGTCGAGGCCGACGAAATCGACCGGGGGCCGGAGTGGCGGGCCTTCGACAGCGCCGAAAAGGACGAGAAGTCCCGCGTCGGCGCCCCAACGACCAACATGATGCACGACAAGGGACTGTCGACGAACATCGATTGGCGCGACCAGGACGCCTACGGCAACTCGCTGGATGCCCGCCAGCGCCAGAAGATGCAGCGCCTCCGGAAGTGGAACGAGCGCGCTCGGCCTGCCGGAGAACGTCCGCGAGACCGCCAGCGTCATCTACCGGCGCGCGCTCGACGAGAACCTGCTGCCCGGACGCTCCATCGAGGGCGTCGCCACGGCGTCTGTGTACGCCGCCGCCCGGCAGGCCGGCGTCCCGCGGAGCCTCGACGAGGTGTCGGGCGTTTCCCGCGTCGAGAAGAGCGAAATCGCCCGCACCTACCGGTACGTCATCCGGGAACTCGGCCTGGAGGTCAAGCCGGCCGACCCCGAGAGCTACGTGCCGCGGTTCGCCAGTGACCTCGAACTGTCCGACGAGGCCGAGAACCGCGCCCGGAAGCTACTCCGGAACGCCAAGGAGCAGGGCGTCCACTCCGGGAAGTCGCCGGTCGGACTCGCGGCCGCCGCGGTGTACGCCGCCTCGCTTCTGACCAACGAGAAGACCACCCAGGCGGCCGTCTCCGAGGTGGCCGACATCTCGGAGGTCACCATCCGCAACCGGTACCACGAACTGCTGGAAGCCGAGCAGGGCCTCGCGGCCGGAGCGAACTCCAGGTGTTGAGGCCGGCCCGCAGCGCCACCAGGTCGTCGGCGCCGACATCGACCCGGACCGCGGCGCCGTCGCGGAAGACCGCCGCCGCGGACCTGTCGCCGTCTATCTCGCCGACCTCCTGGGAGACGGCCGCGGCGACGAGGCCGGCGGCGTCGCTGTCGGGGTAACGGAAGGTCAGCGTGGCCGCGTGCGGACGGTCAGTCACGAGAAGAACGGCGCTACTGTACGTTGACTTCCTTGATGTCGCGGCTCCGCTCCTTCAGCAGGACGCGGTGGCCGCAGTACGGACAGCGGACGCCGCCGTATTCGTCGAGTTCGACGTCGCGCTTGCAACGGGAGCACTTGTAGCTCATGTCTTACGCCTCGTCTTCGCCGAGGGCGGCGCGAATCGACCGCGTGACGGTCTTGCCGGCCGGCGTCTCCGGACGGTAGGCGCCGCCGGTGAACGTCTCGCCGGTCTTCTCGTTGACCCAGATGCCCGTGCCGACGCGCTTGACGTCGTCGCCGTCGACCTGTGCGTTCTCGGTGTCCTCCTCGATCTCGGCGACGCGGCGGCGGGCGACCCGGCCGTATCGGGCCCCGAACCGCCCGGCGCTACCGGTCGAACCTCGTTCGGCCATAGTATTGTATTATCGGCCCAGCGGATGGATAAACCCCACGTTTCCGCCTGCTCGGGCGACATCCATTTGTCGCCGGCCGCTAAACCTCGGGCATGGCATCGAGCGGCACGGCCGACCGACTCGTGGTGTCGTACCCGGCCGACCTCAGCGACTGGGGCCGGATGCAGGTCGAGAAGCCCTCATTCCGGGCGTTCCTCCGGAAGACCCGCGAGCGCGCCGACCCCGGCGACGTCTGGGAGGAGTTCGTCGGCGTCGGCTGTTGTGGCGACACCCTCGACGTGCCGCTGCGGGTCGAGTCCGTCGAGAGGCCGCCCCGGACTAGTCGCGGAACCCCGCCTTCGCCAGCGCGTCGTTGAGGTCCGCCCGGACGTGCTCGCCGAGCTTCCGCTCGCCGGCGGTCGTGACCACGCGGTTCTCCTGGACGCTGGAGCCGTCTCGTATCAGCAGCCGGACGTTACCGGTGTCGTCGGCGCGGGTGGCCTTCGCGCGCACGCCGGTCTGTGACCCGGAGCCGCCGGCGTCGATTGGCCCGGGAACGATCTTCTTGACGTGGGGGTGATCGGCGACAGTCTCGAGGACGCGTCGGCCGTCCCGGTCGCCGATGAGCGTCGAGTGGCTGCCGCCGAGTTTCTCGGCGACGGACGCCTCCACCACCTCGAGGGCCGGTTCGCCGCGCCGGCGCCGGACCGCCTCGACCGGGTCCTCGTCGCCGACCCGGTAGAAGGGGTAGCGCAGCTCCCCACGGACCGCCCGGAGCACCTCGCGGTCGCCGGCGGCGTACACCTCCTCGGGGCGCTTCCGGCGCACCTCGTCGGCGACCCGGCCGGCGTAGTTGCGAAGTTCGGTCGGTGCCCACCGCTCGTCGTTCTCGACGGCGGTCGTGACCGTCCGCTGGCCGACGACCTCGTCCTCGAGCAGGGTGGTGACGGTCGCCCGCTCGCGCTCGCAGTCGACGACCACGGTGTCGGCGTTTTCGCTCCGGCAGACCAGACAGTAGTCGCCCGGCCGCTCGAGCGCGCTCGCACAGCACCGACACTCCATACCGTCGGAAGGCGTCTGCGTCGGATAAGTCGGCCGGTTACGGCCGGAGGACGCCGACGTAGTCGCCGTTCTCGTCGCCGATGGTCTCCTCGAGAGTCCAGGGCGTGTCGGCGACGAGTTCGCGCATCTCCTCGGGGCCGGCCAGCAGGTAGTCGAACCACGGCGTGACGTACCGGCGGTAGCGCGCCCGGATACGGAGCGCGCCGGGCAGTCGCCCGCGCTCCCGGTTGCGCTCGTGGTACGCGAGGTGGTCTTCCTCGTCCGTCTCGGTCGGGTTGCGGCTCTCGGCGAACAGGACCGCGTCCTCGCTCGCAACGGCCGCGAGCGCCCCGAGCACCTCCGGGGCGCGCTCGCGGGTGCCGACCAGCCCGAAGTTGTTGCCGAACATGAGCAGGGTGTCGAAGCCGCTGTCGAGGGCGGCCGCGTCGGCCACATCGAGTTCGCGGGCGTCGAGCCCGCGGCGGCGGCACACCTCGACGGCGCCCGGCGAGACGTCGATGCCGAGGACATCGTGGCCCTGCGGCGCGAGATGGGCCATCGCGCGCCCGGCGCCACAGCCGATGTCGAGGACGCGCCCCTCGGCGCGGTCTGCGGCCGTCTGCAGGCGGTCGGGCCACTCGGGGTACGGCTCGAAGTAGAGGTCATTCCCCCGGGAGGTGCCGAACCAGCCGTCGTCCCGTTCGAGTATCTCCCAGGTCTGCCGGCCCTCGTAGTGGTCGACCATCGCCTGCCCGTAGGCGTCTTCGTCGGCGTCCATGTGAAGTGGTCGAGAGAGGGAGTCAAAAGTCGGGCGGTGGCGTGCGAACCGTTGACAGGGTCAGCGCCGCGGAAGCTCGAAGGCCCTCGCGAGCCGGATCGACACGGGATGTGGGGTCAGTTCGTTCCCGGCCCCGCCACACGGCTCGTTAACGCGGCGAGGGCAGGCTGTACACGGTGCCCCGTGGGTCAGGGCGGCCGGTCGAGGTCGACCTTGCGGGTTAGGCCAGCAGGTCGAGGGCGGCCGGTCGAGGTCGACCTCGCGGGTTAGGCCAGCAGGTCGGGGTCGACCTTCAGGAACTCCCGTGCCAGCGCCGTCGCGTAGCTTCCCTTCGGGAGCGAGAACGACAGCGTCAGTGGGTCCTCGGCGAGTTCGAGGTCGGTCGCCACCCGGACCGCGCGCCGCGTGCCCGTCGAATCGAACTCCCCCGACAGCGCGAAGTCCGCCGGCTCGATTCCAAGGTCGTCGAGGACGCCGCGGGCGATGTCTTCGGGGTCGCCGCCGCCGAACTCGGTGTCGGTGCCGACAAGCGGCGCGGCCACGAACGCCCGCCCGCGCTCGCAGTGACGGGCCACCGTCTTGATGCGGCCCTCGTCGACGACCTGTGTGCGGTTGGGGTCCGGCAGGCCATCGTCGTCGGTAAAGCAGACCACGTCGCCGGCGACCGGTCGATCGAACGGGAGCCCCCGCTCCAGCCGCGCCGAGCACATCAGGTTGAACGCGTACGACTGGGCGGCGTTGACAAACATCGACTGAAGGTTGGTCGGCAACCGCTCCAGGGCCGCCCGGTAGTCGGCGGGGTCGTCGGCGCTCTCGGCGAGCCGTGAGGCGATGGCCCGCTCGTACCGCAGGTGACCGGGTAGCCGCTCGACGGCCGCGTCCCAGTCGCGGGTCTCGCCGATCTCCTCGCGGGCTCGTCGAGTCCGCTTCGGTTCGTGCTCACTGGCCTCGCAGACGTAGCGGACGGTCGCCGATTCCCAGTCACCGGCGACGATGTCGAGGCCGACCCGGTGGGTGATGGGCCGTCGGGAGCCGAACCGCTGTTGGCCGAACCAGTTGGGGACCGCCACCTCGTCGCCCCGGCCGTCGCCGTCGGCCGCGAAGGCGCGCAGTTCCTCGGCGATTCCCTCGGCGTTCTCCGGCCGTTCGGCGTCCCGAACGACGATTTCGAACTCGTTGCCGGCCAGGTCGCCGAACAGCACCGGCCGGCCGGCCCGGCCCAGCACCTCGATGTCGGCGTCCCCGAGGGCCGGCAGTTCCGACGCCTCGAGCCGCACGGAGAACAGCTGGGTCGTCACCGCGTGCTTGTCCTTGGTGCCGGCCCACGACACCCGCTCGCGGCTCACGCCCAGTTCGTCGGACAGCGCCGCCGCGAAGTCGTTGGTGTCCCACCCGGCGAGCGTCGCCCGGAAGAAGTCGCCGGGCCGGTCGCGCAGGCGGCCGCCGACGCCGGCACCCTCGGAGACGTAGTACTCGATGCCGACGGCGCGCTCGACGGGGTGGGCCTCGCGCATACCCGCCCTGGGTGCCGGCGCGTGAAGCGTCTTGCGAGAGCCTCATAGTGATTACGCCCCGGGTCGCCGAGGAACTGGGCCGCGACGCGCCCGTCCCCTGGCAGTACCGGCGCGGGTCCGACTGAGTCGGGTCGCTACGCAACCTCGTGAAACCGCTCTAGAACCTCCGTCGGCACCGGGTTCCGGTACTCGAACGGTTCCCCCGAGCACAGCGCTTCGAAGTCCGTGTCGGTGGTACAGATGACGTCGGCGTCTACCTGCCGCGCCACCGCGAGGTAGAAGCAGTCGTAGACGTCGTGGTTCTTCGCCGCGCTAATTTCGTACGCGTCCCGGACCGTTTCGTCGTCGACGTCGACAAACTCCATCGGGTACTCGAGGAGGGACGACACGGCGTTCCTCGCGGCGACGGTCTCGAAGCCGAGGTCCTCGAGTACCCACTGCACCCGGAGCGGGAGGTATCCGAACGCGACGAGGGTGTCCGACCCGGTGAGCGCCGGCACCAGCGCCTCGGCCACGTACGGGTGGCCGGGGTGGTCGTCGACGAGCTGGATGGACAGCGCGTTGAGGTCCGGCAGAATCCGACGCCCCATTAGGACCCCCCGAACGTCGCCTCGCCCGCGTCCCGGAAGGCCTCCTCGCCCCACTCCTCGTCCCGGGTGAGCGTCTCGAGGTCGGGAAGCTGGCGTATCAGCCTGATGTCGCCGCCCTCGCGGACCACCACGAACTCCGTCCCGCCCTCCAGCTGGAGGTCATCGCGTAGCTCCTTGGGGATCGTGAGCCGGCCGCGGTCGTTCAGTTCGGCCGTCCCGTACTCGGACGCGTCCCCGGACTTTTCGCTCGTGTCCATCGGTTCGTCGTATTGAACGCCCTCTATCACCATAAATCGTGGTGACTAGTTCGTTCTGATTGCCGGGCTATCAGTAGAGACTCAGCTCGCCGGTCACCTTGTCGACGACGTTCTCCGAGCCTGGGCCGACCGCCAGTGCCGTCACGGTGCCCGGCTCCAGTTGCGTGTGGCCGGCGTCCCGTATCAGCGAGAAGGGCAACCCCTCTCGGCGGGCCTGGTCGGCCAGCTCCTGGAGCTGTGACTCGCCGGACCCCTTCAGCACGACCTTCTTCTGGCCGCCGGACTTCCACTCGCTTTGGGCCGAGTCGTCGGCCGACTCGTGAGCCGAAAGCGAGGCGTGGGCGACCTGTGCGGCGAGTTTGCCCTGCCCCATCCCGAGGTCCGTGCGGGCGACGATTGCCTGTTTCATGCCCGGTAGTGGGCGGGACGTGCGGAAAAAGCCGCTGGAGTCGCGGTACCGTCCCACTGCTACCGCGGGCATTTAAGCCCCTGTCGGCCTCCTTGTCGGGGTATGATACTCTCCGATGCGGACATCCGCCGCCGGCTGGCGGACGGCGAGCTGGTCGTCGAGCCACTCGACGACCCCGAGTTGCAAGTTCAGCCGGCGAGCATCGACCTCCGACTGGGTCGGAAGTTCCTGGAGTTCCAGCGCACCAACATCCCCTGCATCCACCCCGACAGCGAGCAGGAGGTCGACGAGTACGTCGAGGAGACCCACGTCGAGGCAGGCGATGACTTCATTCTCCACCCGGGCGACTTCGTGCTCGGGACGACGAAGGAGCGCGTCGAGATCCCGCCGGACCTCCTCGGGACGGTCCAGGGACGGTCGTCGCTCGGCCGGCTCGCGGTTGTCATCCATGCGACAGCAGGTATCGTCGACCCGGGTTATGAAGGACAGATAACGCTTGAGCTGTCGAATCTCGGCACCGCACCGGTATCTCTGAATCCTGATATGCGGATCTCACAGCTCATTTTTACCGAACTGAAAAGCCCTGCCGAGCGGCCGTACGGCGCCGAACGCGGCTCGAAGTACCAGGGCCAGTCGGGTCCACAGGCCTCCCGCATTCAGTCCGACGAGGAGTTCGGGGGCGACCAGCGCTCATGAAGTTCATCGAGGAGATGGTCGTCGAGGAGTTCCTGCCGACGTTCCGGTCGCTGTTGGCGGGCGAACTCCGGGAGCGGGACCTCACCCAGAGCGAGGTGGCGGACCTGCTCGGTATCAGCCAGAGCGCCGTCTCGAAGTACGCCCACGGCGAGGTGGAGGCCAATGACGAGTTGGCCGGTGACGAGCGGGTCCGGGAACTCGTCGAGACGCTGGCCGACGGCCTCGCCTCCGGGGAGATGAGCCGGGTGGCCGCCCTGGTGGAGGCCGAGGTACTGATCCGCCGCCTGGAGCGCGGCGACACCCTCGCGCGCCTCCACGAGGCGGCCTTCCCGCCGCTGGCGGAGTTCGAGGGTACCTTCGACGTCCACGACCCGGAGGGCGAACTGCGAACGACCGAGCGGGTTCGCTCGTCGGTCGGCCGCGGCGTCCGGACCCTGGAGAACACGAGCGGGTTCGCCTCGCTCATCCCGGCGGTCGGCGCCAACCTCGTCGAGGCGCTCCCGGACGCGACCACCATCGACGACGTGGCGGCCGTCCCCGGCCGCATTCTCGACGTCAAGGGCAAGGCCGCCGTCCCGGGCGAACCGGAGTTCGGCGTCTCCGAGCACGTCGCCTCGGTACTGCTCGCGGCGCGCGCGGCCGGCAACTCCGCCCGGGCGGCGCTGAACGTCCGCTACGACGAGGACCTGCTCGCAGACCTGGAGGCGGCCGGCCTTGAGACCGCCGAGTTCGACGCCGAGGCGGACCTCGATGACGCCATCGAGGCGGCGCTGGCCGATGACCCCGCCGTCGACGTGCTCTACCAGACCGGCGGCTTCGGCGTCGAACCGGTCTGCTACCTGCTCGGCGCCGACGCCGCCGAAGTGGTGGCGACCGTCCGGGACGTCCGCTGATGTCGATACGCTCGTTCTACGGTCGCTGGGCCGCGCTGTACGACCGCGTGGCGACCGCACCCGGGGTCGGCCGGTGGCGCCGGGCGGCGGCCGACCGGGTCACCGGCCCTGGCGACACCGTTGTCGAGATGGGGTGTGGCTCCGGCGCGAACCTGCCGTACCTCCGCGAGCAGGTCGGCGCCGCCGGCCGCGTTGTCGGCGTCGACATCACCGGGCCGCTGCTGGAGCGGGCCAGGGCTCGTGCCCCCGACGCGAACGTCGCGGTGGTCCGCGGCGACGCGACCGACCCGCCGGTCCGGGAGGCCGACGCCGTCCTCGGGGCGTTCGTCTGCGGCCTCTTCGACGACCCCGAAGCCGTCGTCGAGGAGTGGTGCGACCTGGTCGGCCCCGGCGGCCGGGTGACGCTGATGGATGCGACGGCGTCCGACGACCCGGTTGGCCGGCCGCTGAACCCCCTGTTCCGCGCGTTCGTCGCGGCGGGCGCGCCGGGAGAGGGTCCGGCCGATGTCCTCCGGGCGCCGTTCGGGAACGCCGACGCCCTGCTCTCGCGCCGCGTCGGGGCCGCCCGGCAGGCGCTGGCCGACCGGACCGAGGAACGCCGCTACGAGGCGTTCGGCCGCGGGTTCGTCGGCCTGCTGTCCGGCCGCATCCACTAACGTTTTCGCGGCGCCGGTCGACCGGCCGGTGTGCAACGACGGGTTCTCGCCGGCGCCGCGGTGACGGCCGCCGCGGTCGTTGGGTCGGTCGTGGTCGACTTCCTGACCGACGCGGACCTCCTAGTTGCGGTGCTGCTGGCGGGCGTGGCCGGCGGCCTCGTCGCCGGCGCGCTCTCGGGGCGGGCGGGCCACGTCGGTGCCGGCGCCCGGGCGGGCGCGCTCGGCGGCGCCGCCGGGTTCGTCGGCTTCGTTGTCGTCGGCGTCGCCCAGTCGGCGACCGCCGGCGAGCTCTCGCTTCTGATTCTCGGCGTCCAGAACCTGCTTCTGGGACTGCTGGTCGTGCCGTTCCACGCGCTGTCGGGCGCCGCCGGGGCGGCCGTCGGCGTCAGGGCGCGGCGTTTGACGGGCGACGGGGCGGGGTCCTGACCCGGGCCGTTACGGCACTTTGCCCTCGGGCGTCGGCAGCGCCCGCAGTTCCCGCGGCGGGACGAGGAAGTTGCCACGGTGTTTCACGAAGACATACCGGAGGATGCCGTTGTTGACCCGCTGGCGGATGGCGGGCGTCTCCTCGACGACGTCCGTCGCGTTCATCGCCTGCCGTATCTCCTCGAACGTCGATATCTCCCGCTGGAGACTCGGGAAGTGGAGGCTGGCGATGCCTTGGTCGGTCGATTCGACGTGGCGGCGCAGCGTCCGGAAGTTGCCCTCGTCGTCGCGGTTGGCCCGAGCCATCTTCTGGGCGTGACCGATGGCGCCGTGCTCGCGGGCCGCCTCGACCAGTTCCTCGGCGTCGGCCGGCGTGACGCCGCTGTTCGCGCCGACGTTGTCGCCGACGCCCTCGATGTCACCGGCCCGGTCGGTGCTGAACAGCTTCTTCACCATCTCCTCGTGGTTGTTGTCCTCGTACCAGCGGTCCAGGCGCTGCTGGAGGGTCGAGACGTGCTTGGTTGTGCCGCCCTCGAAGGGGCCCGAATCGAGCGTGACGAACGCCTCGCTGGCCTGGTTGCCGGCAAAGCCGGCGTTGAAGCCCACGAACAGTTTCGAGGCGTCGGGCACCTCGGCGTCTTCGGGGATGCCGTCCACCTCGTCGGCCCGCTCGGCGGGCATGCCGCGGCCGATGAAGCCGGTCCGTCGGTGGTCGACGCGGCCGGGAAAGGCCGTCGCCTCGATGCCGTTGGCCGCCTCCCGGTCGCCGAACAGCGCCTCCTCGGCCTCCAGCACCACGTCGGCGCGGTCCGAGGTCAGGTGCAACAGCGCGTCCTG
>PXSL01000030.1 GCA_003022815.1 Halobacteriales archaeon SW_5_68_122
GGCCGAGGAGCTGTCCGTGCGGGACCTGATGGGCACGTTCACCGAGTTCTACGAGGCGTTCGGCATCACCGACCTGGAGTTCAAGCCCCACTACAACCCATACACGGAGCCGAGCTTCGAGCTGTTCGGCGAGCACCCGGAGACGGGCGAACTCATCGAAATCGGCAACTCGGGCATCTTCCGGGAGGAGGTGCTTCGGCCGCTGGGCGTCGACTGTGACGTGATGGCCTGGGGGCTGGCCCTGGAGCGGCTGCTCATGCTGATGTACGGCTTCGAGGACATCCGCGATGTCCACGGAACGCTGTGTGACCTCGAACTGCTGCGGGACGTGGAGGTTGTCCACTGATGCCCGTCGTCGACGTTGACCCCGACGAGTTACGGCGGCTGACCGGCACCGATAGGGACGATGAGGAGCTGAAGTCCGACCTGTTCGCGCTCGGCCTGGAGTTCGAGGGCGAGACCGACGACGGCGAGTTCGAGCTGGAGTTCGCGCCCGACCGGCTGGACCGGCTCTCCGTCGAGGGGGTCGCCCGCTCGTTGCGCTACCAGTACGGCACCGACCGCGGCGTCTACGTCCCGGACACGAACGACGCCGAGTGGACCATCGCCGTCGAGGAGTCCGTCCCCGACAAGCGACCGTACGTGACCGGCGCCGTCGTCCGGGGGCTGGACATGGACGAGACGGCCCTGGAGTCGCTCATCCAGCTCCAGGAGAAGCTCCACGCGACGATGGGCCGCAAGCGCGCGAAGGGCGCCATTGGCGTCCACGACCTGGCAATGCTGAAGCCCGCCGGCGACGAGGACAAGCGCATCGTCTACCGCGGCGTCGACCCCGACGAGGACAGCTTCGTCCCGCTGGACGACGACGCCGAGCGGACGCCCGCCGAGGTGCTCTCCGAGCACCCCATTGGTGACAAGTACGGCCCTCTCGTCGAGGACCTCGGGCGGTACCCGGCCATCTACGACGGCGTCGGGCTGTTCTCGTTCCCGCCGGTCATCAACGGCCGTCGAACGGAGGTCGACGAGGGCTCCCGGGACCTGTTCGTCGAGATGACCGGCACCAACCAGTGGACCATCGACAGGATGCTGGCCATCGTCTGCTACGCCTTGGACGCCCGCGGCGGACGGATCGAGGCCGTCGATGTCGAGTACGCCGACCGCGAACTGCGGCGGCCGGACCTCTCGACGAGCACGAAAACCGTCTCCCACGAGCGCATCGAGCGGACGCTGGGCATCGACATCGCCGGCGAGGACGTCGTCAACCTGCTGGAGCGGGCCGGCCTCGACGCCGACGCCTCCGGGACCGGCGACGGCGGGCGCGGAAACACGGACGAGGACGTCGAACTGGAGGACGTCCCCTCGCACGCGACCCGGACGGCCGGTTCCGCCGGCGACGACACGGCCGACGCGCCACAGGGTGCCGCCGGCGTCGGTGACACCTCGACGGCCGACGACCGGGAACTCAGCTACGAAGTGGAGATACCGCCCTACCGGGTCGACGTACGCCACCCGACGGACCTCATCGACGACGTGGGCCGCGCCTACGGATTCAACGACCTCGAACCGCAGTACCCCGACGTCTCGACGGTCGGCGACCGCAACGACGCCTCACGACTCGAGGACGCCACCCGGGACGCCCTCGTCGGCCTCGGCTTCGAGGACCTACTGAACTTCCACATGACCAGCGAGCCGGAGCTGTTCGAGCGGATGTCGCTGTCGCCCGACGACGACGCCCTCGGCGCCCGCCGGCCGCCGACCATCACCGAACCGTACAGCGAGGACTACACCGTCGTCCGGACGTGGGCGCTACCGTCACTGCTGATGGTGCTCGAGCGCAACACTCACCGGGCGTACCCCCAGGACCTCGCGGAAATCGGGCTGACCGCCGCCGAGGACCACGACGAGCCGACCAACGTGGCCGAACACCGCTCGGTCGCGGCTGTCGTCGCCCGCCACAATGCCTCCTACGAGGCCGCCAAGGGTCGACTGCAGGCGGTTGCCCGCGCATTCGGGAAGGACCTTGAGACGCCGCCGACGGACCATCCCTCGTTCATCGACGGCCGGACCGCCGCGGTCGTGCTGGACGGCGAGGCCGTCGGCGTGCTGGGCGAACTCCACCCGCAGGTGCTGATCGAGCACGACCTCGAGGTGCCGGTCGCCGGCTTCGAGTTCCGGCTGAACGGATTGCGGTAGTGCCGGCAGATTTTCGGGTAGTCCCCCGTTGACGGCTCACAGGTCAGCACCGACGGCCTCGGCGACGGAGTCGAAGCCGTCACGCTCGAGCAGGTTCAACAGGCCCTCATTGATGCGCCCCGCGACGCCGGGGCCCTCGTAGACGAGGCCGGTGTACAGCTGGACGAGGCAGGCGCCGTTGCGTATCTTCTCGTAGGCGCCGCGGGCGTCGGAGACGCCGCCGACACCGACGACGGGGACGTCCGTGCGCTCGGCGACGAACCGGACCGTGCTCGTCGCCCGGTCCTCAATGGGGTCGCCGGAGAGGCCGCCCGTCTCGTCGGCCGCGTTGCCGCGCAGGCGGTCGGGGCGGTCCGTGGAGGTGTTGGTGGCGATGATACCGTCCAGCCCGAGGTCGTCGACCACCTCGACGGCCTCGGCGGCCGCCTCGTCGGTGAGGTCGGGCGAGAGCTTCACCAGAAGCGGCGCGGCGCCGGCGTCCTGCAGGGTTCCGAGGATGGACTCCAGGCGGTCGCGCTCCTGGAGTTCCCGCAGGCCGGGCGTGTTCGGCGAGGAGACGTTCACCACGAAGTAGTCGCCGCCCTCACGGACGCGCTCGAAGGTGTATAGGTAGTCGTCCTCGGCCTCGTCGTTGGGCGCGGCCTTCGATTTGCCGATGTTGACGCCGATAGGGACCCGGGCGTTGGCCTCGGCGAGGCGCTCGCCGACGATGTCGGCGCCGTCGTTATTGAACCCCATGCGGTTGACGAGCGCGCGGTCCTCGGGAAGCCGGAACAGGCGAGGACGGGGGTTGCCGGCCTGCGGTTCAGCGGTGACGCCGCCGACCTCGACGTGGCCGAAGCCGAGCGCCGCCAGCGCCGACGGGGCCTCGGCGTTCTTGTCGAACCCCGCGGCGACGCCGACGGGATTGAAGAACGTCTCCCCGAAGGCGTCGACCCGGAGCCGGGAGTCGACGACCGTGTAGTAATCAGCGAGGACGCCCTCGAGGCGGGTACCTCGGACGGTCTTCAGGAGTCCCTTGACCGACCGGTGGGTGGTCTCGGGGTCGAGACCGAACAACAGCGGTTTCGCGGCGCCGTAGAGCGTCATTACCGAGAGAGGACGGGCAAGGCGGTTAAGTAGCCCGGTCTCGGCCATCCCGTCGGGCGGTGTGCACGTTGCCGGACGTGATCGACGACGGCGGGACAGCTCGGCCGACTCGTACTGTTCGGCGGCTCGCCCCGACGGCTCCTCGCCGACGCAGCCCCGACAGCATCAGAATTCGTGTTCGACCCCGTCTGGGTCGGCCTTCTGGATGATGATCTTGCCGTCCCGGACCCGGACGAACACCTCGTCTCCGATCTCCATGCCCGCGACGGCGAGTTCGTCCTCGTGAAGGTTGACGTGGACATTGTGGTACTCGCCGTCTTCGTCTTTGGCCCCACTGGGGCTGAGCTTCTTCTTTCGCACCATCGGCTGGTGTTGCGTGGTTCACCACACGAGACACATAAGTGTACCGTGCGCGCGCCGGCGGGAATGAGCTCCGACCCGCCGCGGGGTGCCCTGACCCACCGTAGGCGGGGTGCGCGCGAGCGCACTCGGGGTCGATTTCGGGGGGATGACGGGTCCCGTCGGCGGGTTTTTGACCCGCCCCGCGGCGGCGTTTATAAACCGACGGGGTTGGGACGCCCCACTCGGGGGATATATTTATAACGGCGTGTGCGCAGTAATCTCACGGAGGAGAGCAAACCATGGCACGTGACGACGATGACAAGCGCAACTTCGCGCTACGGAACCAGTCCGGCGACGAGACAAGCGTCTTCTCGGGGCGGACCCCGCGCCAAGCGGCGCTGAAGGCAGCCCGTCGGCTCGACCCCGCCGGCTCCGAGCGGGATGCCGACCGCGCAGATCTCCGGCTCCGAGAGAAGGGCACGAAGAAGGTCCACATCTACGAGGGATGGGCCTGGGAGGAGGAGGCCCCGGACGACAGCCCCGACTGGATGCCCGAGGAGATAACCGAGGCCAACGTCTCCAAAGAGGGTATCGAGCACCTCGAGGAAATCTAACCACCCGCATTTTTCCGAACGGCTATGACACCCCGACACGTAGCCAGCAGTGCGCGGCCCTCACCTGACCCGACCGTGCGTGCACGCGTGGAATGACGGACGCGACTTCCAGCCGCGCGACACTTTCCTACTGAGAACCCGACAGTTACGTTGCCAGGAAAACGTGATGCGCGCGCCCGGAGCGCGGCCGGTCGTGGTCGGGCGTCTCGCGAGGCATGAAACCGCGTGACGTGGGCGGTTCACTTCGACGGAGTTAAGAGCAACACACCCATCGGATGGAATGCAAGCAACGCGGGGCCGACGCCCCGCCGGGACGGCCCTCCAAGTCGTCTCGTACCGACGCCCTTATGTCTGACAGGGCACTGAAGTCGAAGCACGCACCTCGCGCCGGACGGCGGGAGGAGCAATCCGATGCCCTTAACTGTAACAGGGCACTTCGACTCAAGTACGAGGGGCGACGCGGAATCGCGTTCCGGCGTCGTCCTGGGTTCGATGCGCTTAAGTGTAACACGGCACTCGAACTTAGTACGGAGGTCGGGTCGGCTTCGGCCGACTCGACGCTCGATTTCGCCTGCCGTGGTCACTCATGGCGGGCGGCGAAGCACGCGACGCGGTCGGAGGCAGTTCGAACCTGTCTTCGCTCGTGGACCGTTCGAGTTCCGGTGGGTTTATGCCCCATCGCGGACTACGATTAGGTCCGAAGGAAATGAGGATTCCACCCCTGCGGTCCGCCGTACAGATGGGATCTGATGTTAGCCCTGGCAGTTCGGTGACACTCGGTCGGTCCGAGCGTCAC
>PXSL01000031.1 GCA_003022815.1 Halobacteriales archaeon SW_5_68_122
GCACCTCCCCCTGCTGCATTATCTCGTCGGCGATTATCACGAGGTCGTCGACCCCGGTCCCGATGACGGCGATGAAGCCGGCGATGTGGGACAGCTCCAGCGGCAACCCGACCGCGGCGGCGAAGCCGAGCAGGATGTACACCTCGGCGGCCGCCGTCAGTATCATCGGCGCCGCGACGTCCGGCCGGCGGTACCGGAGGAATATCATGAGCGAGACCGCGAGGACGGCGGCGGCGCCGGTCAGCACCGATAGTGGCTTGAACTGCTGGGCGAGACTCGGCTGCAGGTAGGACGTCCGCCCGCGGTTCTGGATGTCGAGGTCGGTCTCCAGCGCGCCGGTCTTGAGGTTGATCTCGAGCTCCCGAACCTGCTCGTAGGACCCGGCGCTGGACGCGTAGACGGGGCTCTCCTCGAACTGGCCGGTCCGGAAGCTCTCGGCGAGGTCGTTCGTGACCCGCGCGGCGAACACCACCTCGCCGTCCCTGACGGTCAGCAGACACCGGTTCTCGACGTTGGACTGCTCGAGCTGCTGGACGTTCTCCTCGAGGGTCGCGTTACGGTCGTACTCCCCGCACCGGGTTCCGCCCTGCTGGGCAAAGCCGTACTCCTGCATGTCCGCTTGGAACTCGGAGGCGGCGTCGTCGGTCAGCGTGACCGAGACGGACGGCTGGGGATTGTTTTCGTCGGCCCGCCGTGCGTTGCCGACGTTATCGATGTCGTCCTGTGTGGCCACGGTGGTCGTGCGGTACTCGGTGCCGTTCCCGGTCCGGACCGGGTACAGCGCGACCGTCTCGACCTGTCCGCGCTCGCCGATGAAGTCGATGACCTGCTGGCGGCTGGCGCCGGGCACCTCGACGGAGATGAACCGTTGGCCTCCCGGGACGGCTCGCTCGGTCACGGTCGCGCCGCTGAGGCCGCTCTGGGAGATGCGATTGTCGAGCACCTCGACGGTGTCCTGTCGGGTGGCGGCGGTGACGCCCATCCGGATGTCGTCCTCGCTCGCCGAGAGGCCGGCCGCCTGGAGGGCGGCGGCGAACTCCGCGCGGGTGACGTTACCGGAGTTCGGCCTCGACAGTCGACTCTATCTCGTCGGCCTCGTCCCGGTCGAACTCCTGGTTCTCGGCGGTCATCCCGACCAGCGGCGCCTGCACCTCCGTGCCGCCGGACAGTCTGAGGCCGAACTGGAGGTTGGTGTACTCCGAGGCGGTCGACTGGGTGGCCGCGCTGTCGTCCGTGCCGTTGACCGGTGCGTCGCTGCCGCCGCCCAGCGGCGCGAAGATGGCGACCGTGCTCACGAGAACGAAGAGGATGAGCAGCCAGATTCGCCAGTTCTCTCTGAATCCGAGTTTCATGCGTTTATTGCCTCGTACTTGTAGTAGCGGAGCAGACTCACGTTCAGCAGGTAGGTGTTCATCAGGTCGGCGCTCAGGCCGAACACGAGCACGATACCGACTTCCGGCAGTAGCGGGATGCCGAGCACCGTCGCGACGACGGTCATCACGATCATCGCGGCGATGGAGGTGATGGTCATAGTTACCCCGGTCCGCATCGCCCGGAACGTCGACTCATAGAACTCCCCCCGGCGCCGGATGATGTGGTTGTTCAATAGCAGGTCTGAGTCCACGGAGTACCCGATGAGCATCAGCAGCGCCGCAACCGTTCCCAGCGACAGTTCGATGCCGAACAGTCGCATCAGCGCCAGCGGAATCACGATGTCGGAGAATGCCGACGCTACCACGGCGATGGAGGGGATGAACGTTCGGAACATCAGGAACACCAGCACGGCCATCCCGGCGAAGGCCACCAGCAGGCCGACGACCGCCTGCTGTTGGGTGTCGGCGGCGAAGCTGGCCGACCGTTCGCCGACGGACTCGATCTCGTAGCCAGCCGCCTCGGCCTGGTCCTCAAGCGAGCCGGCATTGTCGGTCTGGAACGTCAGCCGGTAGGTGTCCGACTGTCCGGCGATGGGCGTCACCGACTCGACGTCCTCCTCGAACGTCGTCTGGATTTCCTCGGGTGAGTCATCGGTGACGACCCGCAGCTCCGAACCGCCGGTGAACTCGATGCCGAGCGGTACCGGTGTCCCGACCAGCACCGTCGCGGCGGTGAGCACCACCACCGACACCGACAAAAGCGCCAGCGGTATCGCGACCAACTGGCGGTCGGTGTAGTTCGAGTACTCCACGTTCGATGCCGACAGGTCCATGAAATCCGGTGTGCGGCCCCGGTGAATAAGGGTTGTCGTTTCCGCGTCGAAACGGTGCCCGAGGGGGAGCGACGGCCCCGAACCGAACGGTTCTTCGGGGGCCGGTGCCACACGTCGGTCGATGGCGACGCCGACCCTCGAGCGCGTCAACGTCTACCCTGTCAAGTCGCTGGACCCCCACGACACCCTCCAGCGGGTCGAGGTGCGCGAGGACGGCGGCCTCGCGTACGACCGGGAGTTCGCAATCGTTGAGGCGTCCGGCGAGTACGTCAACGGCAAGAACGAGCCGCGGGTCCACGAACTCCGGTTGTGGTTCGACCCGAAGGCAGGGCGGCTGACACTGTGCGGCCCGGACGGCGACCCCGCCGCGTTCGACATCGGCGACCGCGAGGGAATCGAGGCGTGGCTCTCGGCGTTCTTCGGCCGGCCGGTGGAACTCCGCCGCGACGAGACCGGCGGGTTCCCCGACGACATGCTGGCCTCGGGACCGACCGTCGTCGCGGCGGCGACGCTGGAGGCCGTCGCCGACTGGTTCGACGGGATCGACGCCGCCGGAACGGAGCGGCGGCTCCGGCCGAACCTCGTCGTCTCGGGGGTCGAGCCGTTCTGGGAGGACCGCCTCTACGCCGACCGCGAGACCGCCGTCGCCTTCCGGGTCGGCGACTGTGAGTTCCTCGGCTCGAACCCCTGCCAGCGCTGTGTCGTCCCGGCGCGGGACCCCGAAACCGGCGAGGAGACGCCGGGCTTCCAAGAGCGGTTCGTCGAGAAGCGCCGCGAGACCCTGCCGGAGTGGGCCGGCGAGGCGTGGTTCGACCACCACTTCCGGCTGATGGTCAACACCTTCGTCCCCAAGTCGACCGTCGGCCGACAATTGCGGGTCGGCGACGGGGTGGAGATACTCGGCGAGCGGCCGCATCCCGGGTAATTACGGCAGATATCGGACGCTGACGACGCCGGGTTCGCTGCGGACCTCGACGCGCTCGATGCCCAGCCGCGCGGCCCGGGCCAGCGTCGCCTCGTCCTCGAGGACGTCCGCGACGGCGGCCTCCGTCTCGCCCTCGGGGACGGTCAGGACGTGCAACTCGCCGGTGCCGGCCCGCTCCGTGCGTGTCACCTCGCCCTCCGGCTGGTCGGCGGCGACCTCGCGCTCCTGTGCGGTCGGCGGCTCGGGGCTCTCCTCGACGGTGGGGTGTCGGCGGGTCTCCACCTCCACGAGGGCGTAGGTGACCTCCATCGGTGGCTCCGGCTCGACGGCCCCCTCGAGGATGTCGCCCGCCTCGACGCCCGGGTTGTCCGCCAGCGTGTGGACCTGCCCGCGGTCGACGTCCTTCAGAACGGCCGATTCCTCGTCGGCGTGGGTGACCAGAAAGCGGCCCTCCCGTGCGTCATCGTCGCTCATGTCCGGAGCCTGGGTGTCAACACTCTTCGGCGTTTCGTCACGACAATGCGCGCCGATGGGCCGCCGTGGGCCGCTTCTCGACGGGGCGCCGTCAGCCGAGTCGGCGGTGGGCCAAGAGGATGAGTACCGCGCCGGCCAGCGGGATGGTCCACGACAGCGCTTCGGGGACGGCGTACAGCGCCTCGATTAGCGGCGCGGTGATGCCCCCCGGTTCCGGCCGGGTCGACACCTCCCCGTCGATCTCGAAGCGGGCCGGCATCGAGGCGACCGCGCCCAGATAGAGGGTCACGAGGTAGACGCCGCCGGCGGCCGCGAGGCCGGCGTCGTAGCGGGGGTCGCTCCCCGCCCGGCGGTGGCGGCGGGCGACGAGCAGCACCGGCGCCACCAGCGGCGCGACCACGAGAAAGCCGAAGAGGATGAACACGGAGCGGACGAAGGTAATGGTCCCCCCCGAGAGGGCCGCCGTCGAGGCGATGGTGACCACCAGCGCGAAGGTGAAGAAGGCAACGAGCGCGACGGCCAGTAGGCCGCCACCCGCGGCGTAGGACCGGAAGAGCTGGGAGTCGCTCCGCCGGAAGGCGTAGGGAAACGCCCCCAGAAGCCCGGAGTAGTCGTCGCTCATCGGCGAGCGTAGGGCCGACCAGCGAATAAGCGCCGCGGTATCGGCGGTGCGGCGCCCGGCACCGGCCACCGCCAAGGCCTTACTCCCGCGGCCCGCGTCCGAAGGCATGAACGTCGACATCGGTAACGCGCTCTCCTCGGAGGCGGACCCGGGGGTCGCCAAGGCGTCGCTGGAGCGACTCGACGAGCGGGTCGGCCGGGCCCACGACCGCATCGAGGCGGGCACCGAAGACCGGGAGTTCGGCTACGCGGCCCTCGCGCTGCCGGCCGACACCGACCCGGCGGCGATTCGGGACGCCGTTGCGAGATTCGACCCCGAGGCGGTGCTGACGGTCGGCATCGGCGGGTCGGCGCTCGGCGCCGAGACCGTCACCGCTGCCCTAAGATTGGAGGAACATCACACCCTCGACAACGTCGACCCGGCGGAGACGCGGCGGTTGCTCGCCGACCTCCCGCTCGGAGAGACGCTGGTCAACGCCGTCTCCCGCTCGGGGACGACCGCCGAGACGCTGTCGAACTTCCTCGTGGTCCGGGACGCCATGGAGTCGGCGGGCGTCGACTGGACCGACCGGACCGTCGTCACGACGGGCAAATCGGGGCCGCTCGCGGACCTCGCGGCGACCCACGACCTGCCGACCTGCCCGGTGCCGGAGGGCGTGCCTGGCCGGTTCTCGGCGCTGTCGGCGGTCGGCCTGCTACCGGCGGCGGCGCTGGGCGGCGGCCCGGCCTACGCCTACGGCGCCGTCGCCTACGCCCTCGAACAGCGTGGCGCGACCACGAACGCCGTCATCCCCTACGCGGAGGCGCTGGAGCCGTTCGCGGAGTGGTTCGCACAGCTGTGGGCCGAGAGCCTCGGCAAGGACGGCCTCGGGCAGACGCCGGCCCGAGCACTGGGCGCCACCGACCAGCACTCCCAACTGCAACTGTACCGGGCCGGCCGGAAGGACAAATTCGTCACGATGCTGCGGCCCACGGAGCGGCCCGACCAGGCAATTCCGGAGACGGACATCGAGGCCCTGTCGTACCTCGGCGAATCGACGCTGGGGGAGCTTCTGGACGCGGAGTTCGAGGCCACCGAGGCGTCGCTCGCCGCGGCGGGGGTCCCGAACGTCCGCCTCGAGGTCGACCGGCTGGACGCCGAGAGCGTCGGCCGACTGCTGTACGACATGGAGGCCGCCTGCGTGCTGTGCGGGGAACTGCTGGCGGTGTCGACGTTCACACAGCCGGCCGTCGAGTGGGGCAAGCGGGCCGCCCGCGGGCTGCTCGGCGGCGGCGAGTTCGAGGAGGCCGAGGCCGTCGCCGACAAGCGGACGCTCCGAATCGACTAGAGACCGCCCGTCAACTCGAGGTAAGTGTTCGTGAAGGTGACGGCGTTGTAGACGCCGTGGGCGACAGCAGGCACGAACAGATTGCCAGTGTGCTCGTAGAGCGCGCCGAGGACGCCGCCGAGGATGAAAAGCACCGCGAGCGTCGTCAGGAGGGCGGCGTCGAGGCCGCCGCCGGCGGCGTAGGCCGGAACGTGGACGACCGAGAAGATGGCCGCGGCGATGGCGACGGCCGGCGTGGCGCTGAACGCCTTCTTGAGTCGGGTCTGGACGACGCCTCGGTACAGCAGTTCCTCGACGGGGCCGGTCACCAGCACCGACAGCGGTATCATTGGCAACAGCACGGCGGGGTTGTCCTCGGCGGACTCCGCGACGGAGTGTTCTGTCACGCCGAGACCGAGCTGTTCGGCGACCAGCGTCGCCGCCGCGAGCGTCCCGAAGAGGACGAGGACGCCGGCGACGGTCCACGCGAGGTCCTGGAGGTCCGGCCGCTCGAGGCGGAGGTCCGAGGTCGACCAGTCGTTGGCGTCGACGTACAGGACGGCGACGGCGAGGATACCGGCGTACTGGGCGACCATGAGGAGCGCCCCGCGCTCGGGGGAGCCCTCCGGCACCGGGGCGACCGACCCGACGAGCGGGACGGCAAGCGAGACGAACACCAGGCCGACGAGGAAGGCGACGAGGCCGATGCCGGCCGCCGCGGCGACGGTGGCGGCCGGCGACCGGTCGGTGGAGGCGCTCATTGCCGGCGGTAGGGTGCCGTGGGCGATTAACGTTGCCGGTCGCGGGTCGTCGGCCGCTCGTCTGACGGGCATTTATGCTAGATGGCGGCGTACATCGGCCCGTGCCCCGATACACCCTGGTCTGCGACGAGGAGATGGCCAGACGTATCGAGGGGCTGGCCGCGGAGTACGGCCTCACCGAGCAGGAGGTGCTCGAACAGCTGGTGGACGTCGGCCTCGAACAGCTCGACTAGGGGCGCTTCCGCTCGAGGTCGCTCCCGCATATAGCGCACCGGTCGCGGTGGTCGTCGAATGTCCGGCCGCAACCCTGACACTGGAAGTCCCAGTCGCGGCGCTCGTCGATGCCCTCCTGAGCGACGACCTCAACGCCGACGTCGAGCTTCTCGGCGACGTTCTGCATGGCGTAGTCGTCGGTGACGAGCCTCGCGTCCAGCTCGAAGGCCGCCGCGAGCAGGCGGACGTCGGTCCGCGAGAGGGTCTCGGCGTCGCCGGTCTCGCGAGCGGCCCGCTCGACGCGCTCGACGGTCCCCGGGTCGGGGATGTGGACGCGCATGCCCGACCCCTCGAGGGCGTCGAACCGGTAGCCGGCCTCGTCCTCGAGTTCCTCCCTGACCAGCGGGATGGTGGCGATCGGCTCCTCGGTGGTGTAGTCGTCGATGAACGCCGACGAGTCGAGGACCTGCATCGAGTCAGCGGGCGACGATGACGGTGTCCTTCACCGCCTGCACGCGGCTGACGGGGACGAGGTAGTTGCCGTGGTCGTCGCGGGGGAAGTCCGGGTCGACCGAGGCATTGGTGGGGTCGACGACCAGGTTCCGCAGTGCCCCCGTCTTGAGGCACTTGCAGGGCACTCGCTATCAACGTTCGGGTCCGCGCCGCCGGTTTCGGGCGGAATTTGGGTCAACGTTCAAAAGGCCGGTAGCCATCGTTACGGTATGGAACGCAGGCGCTATCTGCGAGGCCTCATTGCCACAGGTGTTGTATCGGTCGCGGGCTGTACGAGTGACGACTCCGAGAACGGGTCCGGGAACGGCGATTCGGGGAGCGACGACACGGACACGCCGACGGCCACGGAGGACGGGATGGACACGCCAACCGAGACCGAGGCGGACATGGACACGGACACGCCGACGGAGACGGAGGCGGCGTCGACCGAGACGCCGCCGCCGGACCCCGACCAGCGGGTCGCGGTCGGCGCCAACGGGCTCAATTTTGAGCCCGATTCCTTCGAGATATCGGTCGGCGACACGGTGCTGTGGGAGTGGGTCGACGGCGGCCATAGCGTCGCCCCCGAGAGCCAACCGGACGGCGCCGACTGGCCCGGCGAGGCCGAGGAGTTCAGTTACAGCGAGGGCCACACACACTCCTACACCTTCGAGGTCGCCGGCGAGTACGAGTACTACTGCCAGCCTCACCAGAGCAGCGGAATGGTCGGCGGCTTCACCGTCACCGAGTGAGCCGTCCCGGCGGAGCGCCGACGGAAAGACATTGAAACGGTTATATGCCGTCGAAAGCGACCCTTGTACAAGGAGTGCTCTTCTATGTCTGACGCCGACGCAACCGACGCCGGGGACGCCGCATCGCTACGGACGCCTATCGTCGCCGTACTCGGGCACGTCGACCACGGCAAGACGAGCCTGCTGGACGAGGTGCGTGGCTCGGCCGTCACGGCCGGCGAGTCCGGCGCCATCACCCAGCACATCGGTGCGACCGCCGTCCCGCTGTCGACCATCTCCAACATCGCGGGTCGGCTCGTTGACCCCGAGGACTTCGACCTGCCCGGCCTGCTGTTCATCGACACGCCGGGCCATCACTCCTTTTCGACACTACGGTCCCGCGGCGGCGCGCTGGCTGACATCGCGGTTCTCGTCGTTGACGTCAACGACGGCTTCCAGCCGCAGACCCTGGAGGCCGTCGACATCCTCAAGCGGACCCAGACACCCTTCATCGTCGCGGCCAACAAGATCGACACCATTCCGGGTTGGAACCCCAACCCCGACGAGCCGGTCCAGCGGACCATCGAGAAGCAGAGCGAACGCGCCGAGGACCGCCTGAACGAGAAGCTCTACGAGCTCATCGGCGACCTCTCGGACAATGGCTTCTCCGCCGACATGTACTGGCGGGTTCAGGACTTCCGGGCCAACATCGGCGTCGTCCCCGTCTCGGCGGAGACCGGCGAAGGCGTCCCCGACCTGCTGACCGTGCTGATGGGGCTGTCCCAGCGCTACCTCAAGGAGGAGATGGCCATCGACGTCGGCGGCCCCGGCGTCGGCACGATTCTCGAGGTGACCGAGGAGCGCGGCTTCGGGACGACGCTGGATTTGGTGCTGTACGACGGCACCGTCCGGGGCGACGACACCATCGTCGTCGGCGGCACCGGCGAACCGATCGTCACGGAGGTCCGGGCGCTGCTGCAGCCCCGGCCGCTGGCGGAGATACGGACCGAGCGGCAGTTCGAGCAGGTCCAGGAGGTCCGGGCCGCCGCCGGCGTGAAGATAGCCGCCCCGGACCTCGACGATGCGATGGCGGGCGCGCCCGTCCGCGCCATCCGGGACCGCGACCCCGAGGCGGTCATCGAGGAAGTCCGCGCGGAACTGGCCGACATCGAGGTCACCACGGAAGAGGAGGGAGTCGTCGTCAAGGCCGACACGCTCGGTTCGCTGGAGGCCATCGCCGCCGCCCTCGAGGACGCGGAGGTGCCGGTCGTCCGCGCGGAGGTGGGCGACGTCGCCCCCCGTGACGTCGCCGTCGGCTCGACGGCCGATGACCCCGAACATGAGGCCGTGCTGGGGTTCAACGTCGACGTTCTCGAGGACGCCCGCCGGCAGGCTGAGACCGACGACGTAAAGCTGTTCGTCAATGACGTCATCTACCAGCTGGTCGAGTCCTACGAGGAGCACGTTGAGGCCATCGAGGCCGCCCAGCAGGAGCAGGTACTGGACAAGATACAGCGCCCCTGCCGGTTCCGGGTGCTCGAGGACCACGTGTTCCGGCAGTCCAACCCCGCGGTCGTCGGCGTCGAGGTGCTGTCGGGCACGCTGAAGCGCAACTCCCGGGTCGTCAAGTGGGCGGACGGCGACCCGACGCGGGTCGGCGAGCTCAAATCCCTGCAGGACGCCGGCGAGGACGTCGACGAGGCCCGCACCGGCGACCAGGTGGCCGCTTCCATCGACGGCCCGACGGTCGGCCGCCAGATGGAGGAGGGCGACGAGCTGTGGACGGAACTGCCCGAGAAGCACGCCAAGATACTCGAGCAGGAACTGTCCGACGACATCCCCGCCGACGAACTCGAGGCACTGCGGATGTACCTCGACAAACACCGCAACCGGGACCCCTTCTGGGGCAAGTAGGCACCCCACAGAATACTTGAGATCGGGAGTCGACGGCGTCGTATGGTGTCCCGCGAAAACAAAGTCGTTCTTCTGTTCGCAACGGTCGGACTGGCACTGGCCTACGTGGGGGGCGTCGTGGCGAGCCTGAACGATACCGTCCCGATTGGGATACTAATTTTCGTCGGCGTCATCGTGCCACAGTTGCTCAACAACTATCTGGACAACAAGGACTTGAACTGACATCAGACTGTTGTAGCTTTGACCAACTCAGAAACCCGTCCTGGGGGAAAGTGACGGAAGACCGGCTCGTCGCTAGTAATTAAATTTAATTAGGCGGCGGTTCGTACTGCCGGTATGGACGAGGCGCCCACGCGCTACGACGGCCTGCTCGCGGCGATGCCGGCTTCGGTGGCCGGCGGGGCCCTCGCCGGGTGGCTCCTGGCGATTCCGACGGCCGTCGGCGTCGGCCTCGGGAGCGCCGTCGCCGGCGTATTCGTGGCGCTGTCGCTTTTCGTCGTGCCGCCCGAGTGACAACACGGAACTCCTTTCCGATGGTCCTTTCTACGAAACCTTTGGTCGGTGGTGTGGCGACAGCCACCTTCCCTTTACGAAGCCCTCGGTCGGTTGACGGACCTCGCTGTGGGGGATATCCTCGCTCCCGGCGGTCGCTCGGACAGTGCCCCCACAGCGGCCGTCAGCCGCCCTCGCCCTTCGATTCCGCCAGGCCAGCACCGCACCCACAGACCTCCCCAGCCGACTGCGTTGCTCGTCTCACTTCGCTCGACTGCGCTACTCGTCCCTCGCGCGGTGTCTGCCGGCCGTCGCTCGCGGAACGCTCTCGGCGGCCGGCGAGCACGCGCCTCGGGGAACGAGAAGCGATGCGTAGACGGAGTAATCAATGGCTCCCTGGCGGACTGAAAGGGCGAGGCGCGCGAGACGCGAACGAAGTGAGCGTCTCGATTGGCCGAACGGGGAGCGTAACGACCCGTGAGGCGGCTGGCGCCGCAGGGGAGTCGTCTCGGCGGCCCCTATCCGAGCGAGGCGACTGCAGGGAGCCGACGCGAGGATATGTCGGCGAGCGACCGCCAGCGCGCCGAGGGCTTTCCGGGAGACGTAATCGACGGTCGTCTCGAATTCGACAGAAGAGCCGGCTCCACGACGTAATCAGATTCTACCGCGGCGCGGCACCCGTCCCGGCCTCCGCGGCACCCAACTCGAACCGGCCACGTGAGACCGGGACGCCGCCGTAGGGATCGACCTCGAGCAACAGCGACCCATCAAGATCGGCGTAGTCGAGCAGCGGTAGCAGGTGGGCCGCGCCCGCGATGGCGGCGTTGGTCTCCAGCATACAGCCGCACATCACCTCCAGCCCGTGTGCGCGGGCGGCGTGGACCAACTCGACGGCAGGTGTGAGGCCGCCGGTTTTCATCAGCTTCAGGTTGGCGATGTCACAGCGGTCAGCGACCGCCGGCACGTCGGCCGCGGCGAGGCAGGACTCGTCGGCCGCGATTGGTAGCGGCGAGTGCTCGTGGACGTACCGCAGTCCCTCGGGGTTCTCGGCGGGGACCGGCTGTTCGACGAACTCGACGCCGTGCTCCGCCAGCGTCTCGCACTTTCGGACGGCCTCCTTCGGAGTCCAGGCCTCGTTCGCGTCGACGCGTACTCGGACATCGGGCGCGACGGCCCGGACGGCCTCGAGGATGCGGCGGTCCCGGTCGGTGCCGAGCTTCAGCTTCAACACCGGGTAGCCGGCGTCGACCGCCTCCCGGGCGCGGCGCCGCATCGTCGCCGTCTCGGCAATGCCCAGGCTGTAGGAGGTCGCGGGCGTTTCGGCGTCGGCCGACAGCCCCAGCAGGCGGTACACCGGCTCCCCGAGCAGCTTCCCGGCGAGGTCCCACAGCGCGAGGTCGACGGCGGCCCGCGCCGCGGGGTTCCTGCGGGCGACGGCCAGCATCCGCTCGTGGACCTCGCGGCGGGCGTGGGGGTCGTCGACGGATTCGACCACGGCGAGTAGCTCCGGCAGTAGCGCCTCGACGGTCGCGGCCGTCTCGCCGTAGTGGGCCGCCGGCGCCGCCGCCCCGTAGCCCGTCTCGCCGTCGTGTTCCAGCTCGACGATGACGTTCTCGGCGGTCGTTGTCGTGCCGCGGGCGATAGTGAACGGGACCGAAAGCGGCAGCTCGACGGTCTCGAAGCGGCCCTTCATAGCCGCTCGACCAGCTCCCCGGCGTCCTGCCGGACGGGGTCGACGGCCGGCGCGCCGATGGCCGCCTCGTACTCGTCCAGCGCCGCCTCGGCCGCCGTCTCGTCCAGCCCGGACGTGTTGAGCGCGCCGCCGAGTAGCTCCGTCGGCGCGACCGACTCGGCCAGCTCGACGTACAGTTCTGCAATGTGACCGGGGTTGGGCAGCGGGAAGGACTCGTAGCCGTGGACCGCCTCGCGGTCCGCCTCGTGACACAGCACCATGTGGTCCGGCATCGCGCCGTGGACGATGCCGCAGGTCACCGCCGAGTACGCCGGGTGGATGACCGAGCCCTGCCCCTCGACGACGAGGTAGTCATGGTCGTCGGCCCGCGCTTTCAGCATCCGCTCGACGGCGCCGTTAGTGAAGTCGCTGATCGTGCGGTCGATGGGGACGCCCCAGCCGGCAATCATGATACCGGTCTGGCCGGTGGGGACGAAGCCGGCGTCGAGGCCGGCCTCGCGGGCGGCCTCGACCAGCTCCAGCGAGGTCGTCATCTTGCCCGTCGAGCAGTCGGTCGTCGGGCGGCTTCCGAACATCGCGCAACTCGACGCCGTGCTCGTCGGCCAGCCGGGCGAACTCCCCGTCGTCGTTCAGGAAGTAGTGCAGGCCCGCGATGATATCGGCGCCGCGCTCGATTGCGCCCCGGACGTCGGGCCGCCACGACTCCTCGAACCCGCCGCCGATGGGCGCGATGCCGATTATAAGGGCGTCGAACGCCGGGGCGTCGGCGACGCCCTCGACGACCGGCGCGTCCGACTCGAGGTCGGGTAGGTGGTCGGCAACGGTCGTGCCCGCCGCGTCGCGGTCGAGGACGGCGACGACCTCGTCGTCTGCGTACCGGAGTATCCCAACGGCGGTCTTCGCTCGGTCGGGGAACTGCCCATGTGCGAGAATGGCGACGCGCATACGGCCGGGGAGGCGGCCCGGGGGCTTAAATCTCGCTCAGAGGCCGTATAGCCGGACCGTCCAGAACTCCTCGAAGGCGTCTTCGAGCGCTGGTTCGGGCTTGCCGGTGGCGTCGACGGCGGCCGTTACGTCGGCGTCGAACTCCCCGACGAGCCGGCGGTCGCCGGTGAGGTACAGTCGGTCCGTGTCGACGCCCTTGAGGGCCTCGGTACAGCGGTCGACGTGGTCGGCGATCTGCTCGTCGCGGAGCCGTTCGAAGCGCGCCTGTGAGAAGCCGCCCTTCGAGTGGTCACTCTTGACGTCGCTCTCGAAGCCCTCGAAGTCGACGCGCTCGTCGCCCTCGTAGACGCCGACGGCGAACACGTCCAAGCGAACCAAAGCCAGCGCGTACTGGCCGGTCGGCCGGAGCCACGCGCGGTCGAGTTCTGGGCCGTCGCTCCACGTACAGAACGGCTCGGGGGTTACGGGCGGCCGCAGGGCCGCCGCCAGCAGGCCGGTGTCGTCGGCACAAACCAGACACGGCGCGGCACGGGAGACCATCGCCGTCCGGTCCCCCAGGAGGTCGGCGACCGCCTCGGGCACCTCCTCGTCGACGAACGCCGTCAGGACGCTCTCGGCGTCGCCGCCGAACGACTCCAGCCGTTCGAGCACCGCCTCTAGTCGGGATTCGCGGGCGGTCTCGCGGTGCCGGAACGTCAGGTCGGCGGGCTCCTCGGTGGTCTCGACCTTGCCCTCGAGGTCGGCGATGCGGTCCTCGAGGCGGTTGACCCGCCGTTCTGCGGCCTGCCGCTTGCGGGCGGCCTCGGCGCGCCGCTCCTGTTCAGCTTCCAGCTGTGCCTCAAGGCTCTCCCGCTCGGCGTCGAGTTCCGCGATGTGTTCCTTCAATTCGGTCCGGCCGAGGAGGTCGTCGAGCATCGTCGGACCGACGGTGTGCGACGCCTAAAACCCCGCGGGGTCGTCGGCCACGGAGCCGAACTCGAGCAGCTGTGCGGCCCGGTCGGCCTTCGCCAAGAGCACCTCGCTGAGGGCGGGCGGGTTCTCGACGCCCGTTGCCGGGAGGACGCCCTCCGGGAGCGCGAGGGTCCGGCCGGGGACGCCGTCGGCGCCGCGGACCGGTACGTGCGCGGAGCCGATCTTCATGACCAGCGGCTCCGGATCGTCCTCGGCGTCGTACAGCTGCTCTGCGACCCATTCGTACTGTTCCCGTTGCATCACTGCCCGGCCGTCACCGTGGGGCTCGACGTAGAGCCGGCCCAGGTAATACCCGCTCGAGAATCGTTCGAACATGGGGCCACCCTATGTCACTCGGTCACACGGATAAAGGTTGGCCGGGAGGCTTATGCCGTCGTGCAATCACACTGCCGGCCGTGGTTACGCGAAAATCGGTTCGGGGCATTCGACAGCAGCCGTTCGATGCAAGCCGTGTTACGGCACCAAGATTCCGAGATACGTACAGCCGGCAGTATCAGCCATCAAATTCCGCCGCGCTCCTGCGACGGCACTTCTGTGGAATCGAAGAGCCATGATGACTCGATAAACTCTGTTCGGCTATTTGAGGGCGTCAGGACGGTCCGATGAACGATAAGAACGGAGGGGAGGTTTTTCCCGAGTAGCGGTCCGACAGTTCCGGTAATGAGACGAACCGCCGTCGTAGTCGGGCTGATCGCCGGTATCGCGTTGCTCTCGGCGGCTGCCGCCGGGAGCGTCGCCGGTGCCCAGGCCGACGCCGAGACGAACGCATCGACCGACGCCTCGTTCGGCGCGGAGGTGTCCTCGTTCATGCAGGCCAGCAGCGCCGAGGCGGAGGACGAGGTGAACAACGGAATCTTCGTCGCCGCCCTCGAGCGGACCGACGACCCCGAACAGCGCCGGGCGCTCATCGAGAACCGGGCGGCCGAACTGGAGGAACGCCAGAAGCGCCTCCAGCAGCGTCAGGAGCGTCTCAACGAGACCGCCTCGGTCACACGGTACGCCATCGCGACGGAGGTGGCGGTCGGCGCCGCCGAACTGGAGCTGGCGGCCGATCGGACGCGACTCGCCGCGCAGGCGGGAGGGCCCAATGACGCCGCGCTAGCGGAGATACGGGCCAACGCGAGTGATATGCGCGGTCGAGCGGTCGCCGAAATTGCGGGGAGCGTCGGCGCGCCAGCCGGCAACGGGAGCGGCCCGCCGATCGGTATGCCGCCGGCCGCGACCGGCCCCGAGGACGGCAACGAGTCGGAGTCCTCGAACGGCGGGAACGGTAACGGCTCCAACGCGTCCGCCGACCGCGGCGGCAACGAATCGGAGGCGCCGAACGAAAGTGGTTCGCAGGGAAATAACGGCCCACCGGAGGACGCCCCCGGCAACGGCAACCAGAATGGGGCGGCCGAGAGCAATGAGAACAACGGGAACGACTCCGGAAACGGGAACGGCGGGCCGCCGGAGGACTCCGGCGGCGACTGAACCCGTCGACGGGGCGGACGGTTCGCGTCACCCTTTTTCGTTCGGGGCGTCAACCTCCGGTAATGGACTCGGCGGCGTTCCTGGACCTGCTCGGCAACGAGAACCGGCGGCGAATCCTCCGGCTTCTCGCCCGCAAGCCCTGTTACGTCACCGAAATAAGCGAGTACCTGAGCGTCAGTCCGAAGGCCGTCATCGACCACCTCGGCAAGCTCGAGGAGGCCGGCCTCGTCGAGTCCCACGTCGACGACGGCCGCCGGAAGTACTTCTCAATCGCGCGGAACCTCCGGCTGGAGGTCAACGTCTCGCCGTACGAGTTCGGCACCAAAAGCGCCTACTCGGCGTCGCCGAGCCTGGACATCACCGCCTGGCGATACGTCTCGCTGGACGTCGAGCGCACCCGGCGCGACGACAGGCTGGGCGACGAGCTCGGCTCTCTCGCGGCGGACCTCCGTCGGCTCGAGCGGCTGGAGAACGAACTGTCGATGGCCCAGCGGTGGGTCCAGGGCCGGCTGACCGAGACGCTCGACGAGATAAGCGCCCACTTCGAGGGCGTCGACGGCCGGTTCTACGGCGAGCTGCTACGAGGGCTGGTGACGGGCCCGGCAACGCCGAAGGAACTGAGCCGCCGGGTCGAGGCGCCGCCGGACGTCGTCGCCGACGCCCTCGAGGGGCTGGCCGCCCACGGCGTCGTCGAACCCGACGGCGAGGAGTGGCGGCTAAAGGTTTGATACTGATTGCCGCGGGTCAGTACGTATCGACCGCTCGACCGTAGGCGGTCGTCCCGGCAAACAGCCCACGGCAATCAGTGTGAGTGTCGTCAAATATCTCGCGTCAGGCCGTCCCGGAGGTCCCGGCCGAAGTAGTTGCCGACGCCGAACGCGAGGCCGCCGGCGACGGCGGTCTCGAGGTAGCGCCGGCGCTCGGAGACCAGCCCGAACAGGAACGCCGCGGCGAAGACGCCGAGCAGGCCCGCCCCCGGAAGCGGGACGACGGCGTCGACGGCCACCAGCCCGCCGACCGACAGCAGGAGCGCGGCGATGAAGGCTCGCGGCGAGAACAGCCGCTTTGCACGGCCGCCAACCCGCTGACGGAGTCCCGCGTTCTCGGCAGGCGCCGGCTCGGGGTCGGAGGCCTCCTCGCCGAGTTCGACCTCGAACTCGGTGCCGACCTCGCTCTCGGCGGTTCGTTCGCGGGTCCGGGTCCGGTCGCCGCTCATGACGGAGCGAGGGCTCCCAGCGGTATCGGTCTTTCCCAGCCGAACGGTGGCTTTCAAGGGCGCGCGGCCGGTACCGACGTGCATGAACCCAGGGGACCGCGTCCGCGTCGACCGCGGCGCCGCCAGCTACGAGGGCGTGCTGATGCCGTCGACGACGGCCGACCACCTCGTCGTCAAGCTCGACGGCGGCTACAACGTCGGGGACCAACACCTATGACGTGGGCGAGCTGGGCGACGCCGAGGGCACCTCCGAAATTACCTTTGACGAGGAACTGCCGACGGTCGCGCTCATCTCGACGGGCGGGACCATCGCTTCGACGGTCGACTACCGGACCGGCGCCGTCACCGCTCAGTTCGATGCCGAGGACGTCCTCCGTGCGGTGCCGGAACTGGCGGGCCGGGCGAACTACCGCGGCCGCGTCGTCGCCAACATCCTCTCGGAGAACATGACGCCCGACGTGTGGGTCGACCTCGCCGAAGCCATTCACGAAGAGATCCAGCGCGGCGCCGACGGCGTCGTCGTGATGCACGGCACTGACACGATGCAGTACACCGCGTCGGCGCTGTCGTTCACCCTGGAGACGCCGGTGCCGGTCGTGTTCACCGGCAGCCAGCGGTCGGCCGACCGGCCCTCCTCGGACAACGTGATGAACGCCGTCTGTGCCGTCGAGGCCGCCACGACCGACCACTCGGAGGTGCTCGTCTGCATGCACACGGACTCGTCCGACGACGTCTGTGCGCTGCACCGCGGCACCCGGGTCCGGAAGAACCACACCTCCCGCCGGGACGCCTTCGAGACGGTGGGCGCGAAGCCACTCGGCGAGGTGAAGTGGGAGACCGGCGACGTGGCCTTCGGCCGGCCCGTCGCCGATCGCGGCGTCGTCGACCTCGCGCTCGACGCCGACCTCGAACGGGACGTCGAGCTCGTGAAGTTCGTCCCCGGGACCGGCCACGGGGCCCTCGACGTGGCCGACGGCGCCGCGGGCCTCGTCCTCGAGGGGACCGGCCTCGGCCACGTCGATACCGGCTGGATGGACCGCATCGAGGCGCTCGTCGAGGACGGCACGACGGTCGTGATGACCAGCCAGTGCCTGGAGGGGCGGGTCTGCGACCGCGTCTACGACACCGGCCGGGACCTGCTGGAGGCGGGCGTCGTCGAGGCCGGCGACACGCTGCCGGCGACGGCGTACGTGAAGCTGATGTGGGCGCTGGCCAACGTCGAGCGCGTCGAGGAGGCGATGCGCCGCCCGGTGGCGGGCGAACTGCAGGAACGGTCGGTGCCCTGGACGTGACGGCGGCCGACGGGGTCGAGGTGCGACAGGCCCGTCATGACGACCGGGAGGCCGTCGTCGCGTTCACCGAGGACACCTGGCCGGAACTGGGCGGCGACTACCTGCCCCGGGTGTTCGACGAGTGGGTCGACACCGACGGTCCCGAACAGCACACGTTCGTGGCTGCCGTCGACGACCGGCCGGTCGGGGTCCTCCAGGCGGTGCTGCTGTCGGACCACGAGGCGTGGGCTCAGGGGATGCGCGTCGCCCCCGAGTTCCGCGGCGCCTCGGTCGGCCGCCGCCTGAGCCGCGCCGCCTTCGAGTGGGCGGCCGTCAGGAACGCGACCGTCTGCCGGAACATGGTCTTCTCGTGGAATGCCGCCGGCCTCGGGCAGGCGCGGGCGGTCGGCTTCGAGCCGGTCGCCGAGTTCCGCTGGCTGGAACCGGACGCGGACCCGGAGGCGCCCCGCGAACTCGCGGTCGGCCACGACCCGACCGTCGCCTGGAGCACCTTCCGCGGCAGCGACGCCGACCGTCACCTCCGGGGACTGGGACTGGACCTCGAGGAGTCGTGGGCGCTCGCGGAGGTGACCGAGCGCCGGCTCGGGGACGCCGAGTCGACGCTCGCTCTCCGCGGCGAGGACCGCCGGCGGGCGATGACCTACCGGACGCGGACGTTCGAGCGGGAGGACGACGAGGGGGCCGAGGAGACGTGGGCCGAGTACGGCGTCGCCGCCTGGGAGGACCACGAGGCACTGTCGGAACTCGCGGCCGCCATCGCCAGGGACGCCGCCGCGGCCGGCGCCGACCGGGCCCGGGTGCTGGTCCCCGAGACGCCGCGGCACGTCTCCGACGCCGCCCGCGCCCGGGTGCCGTTCGTCGACGAACCGGACTTCGTCCTCGAGCGGGACCTGACAGGCTACGGCGGTCAATAGACGGCTCCGAAACTCGGGCGGCTACGCGGAGAGGTCGAAGGCCACGGCGACGGCGCCGTCCTCAACCCCGAAGAACGCCAGTCGGTGTCGCCCCGACTGGAGGTCCGGACACACCTCGACGTCGCTCTGTGCCGACGCCTCGACGACCCCCTCCTCGGTCAACTCGATGGACCACTCGAACCCCTTGCCCGGGGCGTGAGAGACGGCCTCGTCGGTGTACTCGAAGGCCGCGCCGGAGTCGATGACCCGGACGTCCTGCCAGCCCTCCTCGGTGCGAACCTGGAGGGCGTACCTGGCGCTGTTTCCGGTCTCGACCGGTTCGTCGGTGACGTTCGTCAGGCTGGCGTTGAGCGTCTCCCCGTACTCGTAGGACAGCCGGTCGACCCGCATCGAGAGGGTGGTTTCGCCGTCCTGCCCGTAGTCGCCCCACCGGAGGGCGTCCTCGTCGAACCGCTGGTCGTGGCGTTCGACGCCGGTCCGGTCACACGACAGCGGCGCGACGGGGTCGGCCTCCTCGTCCGGCCGGACGCTCCCCGGCAGGTTCTCCGGGGCGGGCGACAGGGGGTCGTCGACCGACGCCGTCACGGTCGAGGACTCC
>PXSL01000032.1 GCA_003022815.1 Halobacteriales archaeon SW_5_68_122
GGGATGGCGACCGGGAAGTTCCACGGCGTGATACAGCCGACGACGCCGCGGGGTTTGCGGCGCATGTAGGCGTCCTTGCTGGCGATTTCCGAGGGGACGATGTCGCCGTGGGGGTGGCGGGCGTCGCCGGCTGCCCACTCGACCATGTGCCAGGCCTCCGTCACGTCGGCCTTCCCCTCGCTTATCTCCTTGCCGCACTCCTTGGTGACGATCTCGCCCAACTCCTCGTGGCGGTCGCGGAGTTCGTGATATATCTCCCAGAGGTACTCCGCGCGGTCGACGTAGGAGAGTTCGCGCCACTCCTCGTAGGCGTCGTTCGCGGCCTTGATTGCCGCCCCGACCTCCGATTCGGTGCCCCGCGGGAACGTCCCGAGTGTCTCGCCGGTCGCGGGGTTCTCGCTTGCGAAGTCCTCGCCCTCGCCGGCGACCCATTCGCCGTCAATGTAGTGGTCGTATTTCGCCATGGGCAATTCTTGCGTGCGGGGCGTGAAAAATGTAGCCGACCGCGACCGCGGGCGAACCGCTTACGGCCACGCCGCTCCCACCGGCGAGCGTGAAGGAGTTCGGCTTCGAGTTGCGGGTCTGCGCCTGGGCCGAACGGAACTGGCCGCCAGACGGCGAGGGTGACGCGGGCGACATCGTCCCGCTGGTCGCCCGGCAACTCGGCACCCGTCGCCGGCGGTGGGACACCGTCGTCGTCGAGACCACCGAAGATGCGCTACAGCGGCGGGCGCCGTTCGGCGAGGAACGTCTTGACTCAGACCTGTTGCACGTCGCGCGCAACGCGCCCGCCTCGTGGGCTTACTACCGGGAGGCGCTGCCGGACCCGGGCTATCCGTGGCGGTACGTCCGGGAGGCCGTCCACCGCGCCGCGGACAGGGGGTTCGTCGAGACGCGGAAGCGCGGCAACCGGATCGAGCTGCGCCGCCGGTTCCGGTACCCCGAGTGGGTCCACCGGGTTGTCGCAATTGAGAATAAGCCCGACCTCGACGCCTCGGCGGCCCGGGCGCTCTCTGGCCAGCTCGAACACGACGTGGCGCTGGGGCTGGCCGACGAGGCCTGGTTGGCGACGGCGGCCGACGGCGACGTCGAGCGGGCGCTGCTCGAGGCCATCCCCGTCGAGGTCGGCATCCTGGCGATCGCCGAGGAGCCGGACGGCCGGCACGCGGAGACGGCGTGGAACCCCCGGTCACTGGCCGTCGCGGCACCGGGAACCCGCATCCTCGAGCGGCCCGAAGGCGGGGCCTCGGCGGCCCGCTTCGAGTACGCCGACCCCGACTGGAAGCGGCACAAGCGGCTGGAGGTCGCCGAGCGCGCCTACGAACAGGGGTGGCGCGCATACGCCGAGACGATGCGGCCCGACTGCCGACAGTTCCGGATGCGGGACCCGTCGGGCCCGTTCCCGTGGTGTGCCGCCAAAGGCCGCGAGCAGACGGCTGCCGAGTGTTCAGCGGACTGTCCGTCGTTCGAGCCGGAGCCGCCGGCCTGGCGGCGAAAGAGCTGGCCCATCGAGGGCGGCCCTGGCAGAGCGACGAAACGGCTGCTGGAGCGGAAGCGCGAGCGGCGCCGCTAAGCCGAGCGGTCGTCGTCGAGGACCTCGACGGTGAACTCGTCCCGGTCGACGGCCAGCCGGAACGTCGGCACCGTCTTTTCGACGACGGCGACGAGGCCCTTGTCCTCGAGGCTCCGGAGTCGGCGTCCGGGCCGGCCAGCACCTCGAGAATCCGGACCTGTAGCTCCGGGACGCGGACGGCCTCGTCGTCGGGGTCGACGCCCAGCTCCTCGGCGGCTGCTGGCGTCGCACAGATGAGGCTGTCCTCGTTGCGGTAGTAGTACTCCTCCAGTTCGGACTCCAGGTATTGGTGGACCTCGCTGCCGCTGTCCATGTCCCAGTGGTCCTGTAACTCGCCGTTCTTGGTCGGCTGCAGGGCGACCAGGTCCGCGATGCGGGTGCGGGCCTCCTCCGAGAGGGTCATCGGTCGTCGGTAGGCGGGGTCGCCTCGAAAAAGGGCCGGTTTCCGGTCGGCCGGTACTGTTCAGATACGGGATCAGGCAGTGACGATTCGACTGAGCCCACCTCAGAAGCCCCCTCTCGCTCGGCGGCTCTGACTCGCTGTCTCCGGAAATCAGCGATTTCCGGGAGTGAGCGGATCGGAGATCCGCGATCTACGGAAGAGCTTCGCTCTTCCGGTTTCGCGCCTTTCGTGAGTGAGCGGGACCTTCGATCCCGCGGGCCATGCGAACGGGCGGCTCCGCCGCCCGTGAGCAGATGACGAGAGAGCGTCGCTCTCTCGAACCACGGCGTCGCCGCCACGCCAGCGGCCCGAGGAACCGGAGGTCCCTCGCTGTCGTCGGCGCACAGCGCCGACTGCTTGAGGGAGCCGCAGGCTCTCTCTCTACTAGCGTCACCGGGAGAGCGTCGCTCTCCCGATCTCACGGCGCGTAGCGCCGTGAACGTCCGGAGCCGCCGACCCGGTCGGCCCCTTCCAGTCCCACCCGGCAGTGGACTGTGCAGGCCACCGCCGCTTATCTGAACACTGCCCGGAGGACCCACACAATCTTTTTAAACGTTTGTGAAGTGGGTGAGGGATACCAATGGTCATTCCGACTCCGGACAGCGGGATTCTGAAGCGTGTCTACGCCAACCTCGTCGGGTCGGGGGGCAGTTTCGTCTCACTCGACGTCCCGGACAAAGTACTAAAACGACTCTACACCTACGGGAGCCTGAAGGACACGGACCGAGGGGTGGAGTTCGAAGTCAAAAACCGGCTCCAGGACGCCAAGTTCGCCGGCATCAGCCGACTGATCATTAACGACCGGGAGATAGCCCCGAAGCGGGTCCACCTGGAGACGGCCGACGGCAAGACGTTCGGCCTCGACGAGGTGTCCGAGAACGACCCCATCCAGTTCCCGGTCGGCCGGACGGTCACCGTCGTCGTCGAGGACATGGAGGTTCCCGCCGGCGACCACGAGATATCCGTCGAGTTCACCGCCAAGCCGTTCGGCGACCTGTCGCTGAAGATCGGCGACACCATCCGCGACGAGGGACAGCTCCCGTCGATTCCGCGCGACGCCGAGGACAATTACAGCGAGGCGGCCATCGAGATGCGCCACGAGTACATCGAGGAGGAAACGGGCGTCGAACTGGAACACGTCCCCGAGTTCTCCTTCGACGCCGCCCGCGGGGAGGGCAATGTCGAGAACTTCATCGGCGTCGCCCAGATGCCGCTCGGCCTGGCCGGCCCGGTGAAGGTCGACGGCGAACACGCCGACGGCTACTACCCGATTCCGCTGGCGACCACCGAAGGAACGCTCGTCGCCTCCTACAGCCGCGGGATGAAGGCCATCAACATGAGCGGCGGCGCGACGGCGACGGTGACCGACGACAAGATGAACCGCGCGCCCGTGTTCGTCTTCGAGGACGCCCGCAGTGCCCGGGACTTCCGCGACTGGGTGTTCGAGCACTACGACACTATCAAGCAGCAGGCCGAGGAGACCTCCAGCGTTGCCGAGCTGGTCGAAATCGAGGACTACATGACGAACAACTTCGCCCACCTTCGGTTCGGCTACCGGACGGGCGACGCGGCCGGCCAGAACATGGTCGGCAAGGCCACCTTCGCGGCCTGCAACTGGATTCTCCAGGAGTACCCCGGCTACGTCGAGAACTTCTATCTGGACGGCAACACCTCCACGGACAAGAAGGCCTCCGCCGTCAACACCATGATGACCCGCGGCAAGCGGGTCACCGCGGAGGTGACCCTCGACGAGGACACCTGCATCCACCACCTCGGCGCGGAACCGGAGAGCCTCGACCACCACGGCAAGATTGCGACGCTGGGCGCGCTGATGGTCGACGGCCAGACGAACGGCGCACACCCCGCCAACGGCCTGGCATCGCTGTTCATCGCCTGCGGCCAGGACGAAGCCAACGTCGCCGAGTCCCACGCCGCCATCGTCAACACGACGCTGTTGCAGGACAACTCGCTCCACATCTCGGTGACCATCCCGTCGCTCATCGTCGCCACCTACGGCGGCGGCACCGGCATGGCGACCCAGGAGGAGTGTCTCGCAATGCTGGACTGCGACGCCGTAACCGGTAGGCCCGAGGCCCGCTCATAGTGATTGCTGTAACTGTTTACCGGTACGACCGCATAATTGCGTGCGGTCGATTCGGTAATGACGTACAGTAACCATACTATCAGAGCCCAATCTCCCTTCTTTGTTCGACGACAGTGTACCCCTGTGCGGCGAGCGCTTCCTCGCGGTACCGGCCCGTGACCAGCGCCCGTGGGAGGCGCCGCAACCCGAACCGACGGCCGGAGGCGTACTCGACGTCGACGTCCGTCCGGCCGTCGCCGCCACTCACGTCCGCGGTGTAGGTCGCCCACGGGTCGCCGTCCATCTCGAGTTCCAGTTTGACCCGGCGGGTCCCGTCCGGTGCCGTTTCGGTCCGGGTCCGGACGGTCACCGTGGTGGTGCGGAGACCGAAGAGAAACGAGGTACGGTATGTGACGGCGTCTCCGTCGGCGTCCACCTCGTCGGCCATCCCCCAGTGGAGCGGAAGCACCGGCGGCACGGGGCCGATCAGCGCGTCGACGACCGCGTCCGGGCCGTCGTCGGTCCGGAGGTGGAACGTCCCGCCCGTCCGGAACACCGGGGCCCACGCGACGCCGATCAACGATAGTCCGACGACGACCGCTGACAGAAACGAGATTGCAAGGTACGTCCCCAGGACGACGCCCTCGACGAAGACGATGAGGAGAGCGGTGGCGAGCGCCTGGGCCCTGAAGTACCGTTCTGCGATTGCGGACACGTCCCGTGGCCGCTCGACGTCGGTCTCGGAGGGCACGGTCCTTCGTTTTCCGACGTGATAATAACTCTTGTCGAACGCCGCTCGCCCCCGCCCGGCCGCTCGGATCGCCTCGACCTCGCAGGAGCGGCCGGCGTCCCGGAGAGCGTCGGTGACGCGGCCGCCGAGGTCCGTCGTGGCGACGACTGCGTCGCGGCCCGCTTGCTGTCGGGGACGTTGACCATGCGGTGAACCTGTCGCCGGCGGTGTGGCAACAAACGCTTTGCCCGCGGCACCCCTACCCCGGGCATGGAGTTCGAACCGCGGGACCGGGCGGCCTACCTGCCGGGTGCCGACGCGCTGGTCTGTGCGGACCTCCACGTCGGCCGGGACGCCGTCTCGGACGTCGAGTTCCGCGTCGGCGAACACGAGGACCTCACGGAGCGGTTCGGCGCCCTCTGTGAGCGGTACGAACCCGCCGAGGCGGTGGTGGCCGGCGACCTGTTGCACTCCTTCGACCGGCTGCCGAAGGGCGCGGTCGAGACGGTCCGGGACCTCCGGGCGGCCGCCGAGGCCGTCGACTGCGAACTCGTCGTCACGCCCGGCAATCACGACTCGATGCTGGACTCCGTCTGGGGTGGCCCGACGGCCGACGAATACCGTCTCGACGGCGAGGCGTCAGTCGTCGTCACCCACGGCCACGCCCAGCCGACGACCGAAGCCGACTGGTACGTGGTCGGCCACGACCACCCCGTTATCGAAATCGAGGGGATGCGGCGGCCCTGCTACCTGTACGGCCCGGAGGCCCACGACGCGGCCGGCGTGCTCGTGTTGCCGGCGTTCAGTCGCCTGCCGGCCGGCGTCGCGGTCAACGGGATGTCCGCCGCGGACTTCGCGTCGCCGCTCGTCTCGACGGCGGGCGGCCTGCGACCGATAGTCCGCGACGAGGACGCCGGCCGGACCCACGAGTTCCCGCCACTACGGAAGCTACGCCGACTGCTGTAGGTCCGCCAGCACGGCGTCGGCGGCCCCCTTGCCGCTCTCCATGGCGCCCTGTATCGAGGACCATCGCGTGTAGTCGCCCGCCAGGTACACCGGCCCGTCGGGCGCGTCGACGCCGGGCAGTCCCGCCCGGAACCCCGGCGGCTGGGCGAACTGCGCGAACTCGACGCGGTCGACGCCGACGGCCTCCAGTTCGCCGAAGTGGTTCTCCGGGTACCACGACGACAGCGCCTCCCGGACCGTCTCCGCGAGGGCGTCGTCGTCGGCCGACCGCTCGCTCAGGAACAGCAGGATGCGTGACCCCGTGTCCAGCGACTGGTGGGCCGGCAGCGAGCAGTGGACGGTAACGCAGGCCTTCCCCTCGGACGGCGTCTCGACGCCGGTCAGATTGCCGGCGGCCTTCGGGTCCGTCGCAACTATGACGGCGTCGGCCGACACGCTCCCGGCGTCCGTCTCGACGGCGCCGTCGCCCGACACCGCGGTCACCGCCCGGCCCGTCTCGACGACGGCGCCGGCCGCCTCCGCGCGACGGCGCAACTGGGCCGGAATCGCCCCCATCCCCTCGGCCGGGACGACCGTGTCGCCCTCGGTGAGCATCCGGAAGGTGTACTCGAAGACCCCGCTCGAGGTCGACAGCGAGCGGTCCAGCGTGATGCCGCCGTAGAACGGCTCGGCGAACCGCTCGAGGAACGCCCGCGAAAAGCCCCGGTCGGCAAGGTACTCCCGAACGGAGGTGCCGTCGCCGGCGAGCAGGCGCTCAGGGTCCCGACCCCGGAGCTCGCGCTGGAGGCGGAACAGCCGGAGTTTGTCGCCGAGCGTGACGTCGCGGTTCAAGAGCGTCGGGACGGCAGCGCCGGGGTCGCCGAGCGGGTCCGACAGCGTCGAGCGGTGGCCGGGGGCCGCGATGGTGGCGCCGGGCGCGAACCGCCGCACGGAGAGGACATCGAGGTCCAGTTCCCGCCCCACGGCGGGGTAGCCGGTGAAAAGCACCTGGAAGCCGCGGTCCAGCGTAAACCCGTCGACGACCCGCGACCGGACGCGGCCGCCGACCCGCTCGTCGGCCTCGAACAGTTCGACCTCGGCGCCCGCCTCCGCGAGATGCCGGGCGGCGACCAGGCCGGCGAGGCCCCCGCCGGCGACGACGACATGCATACGCGACGTTCGGGCGGCCCCATCAAACAGGTTTCCGTCTGCCCGTCGCGACGATTCGGGGCGTCGTACAACAGTCCTCGTCTCCCGTCTCTCGCTCGCTCGAGACAGGGCACGTACGGTACGGGTGGTTCGTACTGGATCGCTCTGTAACGAACCGCAACACCTCGAAAGCCCTCGCGGCGCTCGGGGTGCCGCGGCTCGCTGCGCTCCTCGGCCATTGGCCTGCGGTGCTAGCGTCGCCGGGGCACCGCCGAGCGCCGCTCGCCCTTTCAGTCCGCCAGGGACAGCTGGTTGACCATCCAGCGACCTGGTGGACTGAAAGGGCGAGGCCTGCGTGGCGGCCGCTGTGTGGGCCCTATGCGAGCGTAGCGAGGATATCCCACACAGCGCGGCCCGCCACCGGCCGAGGGCTTTCGAGGTCCGTACGTCGAGTCAAACGCTCACTCGGATGTTCGTTCTATACGCATGTCTACCCGGCTGGCAGTTCGCTTTCTCCTCAGAGTACCAATACTGCACATGCCTCTCACCCTCTACGAGGTACCATCTCAGAGCTTCTCGGTCGAAAGCGCCTGTTCGGTCCGCCGCTGTGCCTGTTCGGTTCGGCGCTCGACGGCCCGGGCGATCGGTTCCTCGATGTCGCCGCGGGCGTCCGCCAGCCGGCCGGACACCTCCTCGAGCCGCTGCAGGGCCGTCTCGAGGCTGCGGTTGGCGCCGCTGCGGTCGCCCGCTTCGGCCTGCTGGGCGGCGTTGTCGGCCGCCGAGGTGACGGCCTTCAGCGCGCGCAGGAGGCCGGTGACGCCGGCCGTCTGCCGGCCGGTGGTCTCCGATATCAAGTCGCCGTCCCCGCCGGAGTCGGTCTCCGTCGGGGTCGGACTGGAGCGGTCGCCGTCGCCGGTCTCCGTCGACTCGCCGTCGCCGCTCCCGCCGGTGATGCCGCCGACGGGGTCGCCCACCTCGTCGAGAGCGACGTCCGTGACCGCGTCGACGCTGAGGGCGGTCTCCTCGCCGATGGTCGAGACGAAGTCCGCGAGCGATGCCTTACCGGTCTGGGGTTTCTCGATGCGGACACGTTCCTCGGCGTCGGCGGCGGGGTTGACCCGGAACGCGCCGGGCGCCCCGTCGGCATCGCGGACCTCGGTCGTGTAGGCACCGCCACGGTGGACGTAGACGGCCTCGGAGCCGTCCATCCGGGACTCGTAGAGGCGGCCGCCGAAGTCGTCTTCGACGGCCAGGTTCTCGAGAGTTGCGTCCGTGCCGTCGGCGTTCACCTCGAGTTTGACCGCGACATTCGACGGCGGCAGCGCTATCTCGCCGTTGACGCCCGCCAGGTCCGTCCCCGGTTCCTCGGTCACCTCGACGCGCTCGCTGTAGGGGGCCTCGCCCGCGCCGTTGACCGTCAGCCGGTGTTCGCCGGCCGGCAGGTCCTCGACGACGGCGATGCCGGCGAACGTCGGCACCGCGACGGGGTCGCTCTCGGCGAGCACCGCCTTCTCCGTCGAGGAGTCGCTCGTCTTGACGCCCTCGTCTTCGGGCGCGTCGTCGTCGGTCTCGACCTGCCGGACGGCGGCCACGAGGCGGTTGACCGGCGCCGGGTCGCCGATGGCCTCGTACTCGTCGGCCAGTTCCTGCCGGTGGGCCGGGTCGGAGATGTCGTCGGCCGGGTTGTCGTAGCGGGGCTGGTTCCACGGTACCTTCGTGGTCGTGATGTGGTCGGAGACGAGGTCCTCGCCGGCCTCCGGGATGGCGAACTCGAAGCTCAACTGCGGCCCGGTGAAGGCGGTAATGTGCTCTAGCTCCGCCGTCGGAGTGAGCTCGTAGGTCACATCCACCTCGCCTTCGCTCTTGGCGTCCTCGGGGTCGAATGCGAACAGTTGGCCGGTCTCCCGCCGGGGCAGGTCCTCGGGCGGCTCCGCAAGCTCGTCGAACGACCGGACGGTGAGCGTCTCGTCGATTAGCGCCGCCCTGTCGATAGCCTGGAGGTCCTCGTGTTCGTAGATGGGTTCGCCGCCGAGTTCCGGGACGACGTACGGCAGCCGGAAGCCCTCGTCCCGTGGCAGGCCGTAGGCGGCCGGAATCTCGCCGACCACGTCCTCGAGTGCGTCGTTCGTCACGTCGGCGATGGTGTCCTCGATGGGGCTACGGGAGAACTGGTCGCGGATGTCGTTGACCGACAGGCCGCCGGAGTGCGAGCCCAGCTCCGGTAGCACCCGCGGTACCTGGGTCGTCTCCGGGCCGAGGAACTCGTTGTTCGGCACCCTCCGGGAGTGGGAGCTGGCGACGAACAGCTTCGGCTCCCCGCTCTCGATGTCGACGAACACCTGCGTGACCTCCCAGTCGTGCCAGTGGAAGTTCACCGAGAACTGATCGAAGGCCGCGTACCACCAGTACTGGACGGCCGCGAGCGTCGAGTCCTTGTAGGTGACGACCCGGTAGAAGACGGTCGGGTTCGGGGGCGCCTCCGCCTCCCGGAACTGTTCGGTGTACCCCTCGAGCGCGTCGAAGCCGTCGACGACCGGGTCGCCGTCGGCTTCGCTCTCGTAGGGCCGGGGGTCGGTCGGGAACCACTTCTCGAAAGCGTCGAAGTAGTACACCGGGGCGAACTGTTCGGCGAGTTCCCGGCTCCGCTCGTCGTCCATCTCGGTCGTCGGGGAGCATTCATGCGTCGTGTAGCTCGGCCGACCGGATTCCGGTGGTGCGGTCGGTCGGCCCGTGGTCGGCCTTCGGGGTTCAGTTGAATATCTCTTGTGGGTCCGACTACAACTCCGTTGCCGGGACCGTCCGGGAAGGACAGGGATTTGGGCTGCCCGCGCCTACCTGCGGGCATGACGAGTTTCGAGGCGTTTCGCTGTGCGGACTGCAGGACGACGACCAACGGGGCGACGGCGACCCGCTGTCCGAACTGTGGCAGGACGCTCGACGCCGCCTACGACCTCGCGGGGACGGACCTCGACCGCGGGACGCTGGCCGGCCGGGCGGGCGGCTGGAAGCACCGCGAGTTGCTCCCCTTCGTCCCGGACGGCATCGGCGAGGGCGCGACGCCGCTGGTCGAAACTCCCCGCCTGGCCGAGGAACTCGACGTCGAGACGCTCCACGTCAAAGACGAGTCCCACAACCCGACGGGGAGCGTCACCGACCGGGGGCTGGCGCTGGTCGCCGAGGCGGCCGACCGGGCCGACGCCGACACGCTGGCGCTGCCGACGACGGGCGACGCCGGCCAGTCGGCGGCCGCCTACGCCGCCCGCGCCGGCCTGCTGTCGCGGGTGTTCGTCCCCAGCCGAACCAACTTCGTCAACAAGGCGATGATAAACGTCCACGGCGGCGATATGCGGGTCGTCGAGGGACGGTTCGACGACGCCAGCGAGAGCTACGAGGCCGAGCGCGAGGAGCTGCCGGCCGCCAACGAGGAGACGTGGTTCCCCGCCGGCGCCTTCGACTCGCCGTTCCGCCACGAGGGCGTGAAGCCGGTCTACTACGAGGCCGTCGAGGCCCTCGGGTGGTCGGCCCCGGACGCGGTCGTCGTTCCCGTCGGCCACGGGACGGTCGCCGCCGGCGTCTGGAAGGCCGCCCGCGAACTCGCCGACCTGGGGCTGGCCGACTCGACGCCCCGCGTCTACGCCGCACAGCCGGAGGGCTGTGCGCCCATTGTCGAGGCCGTCGAGGCCGGCACCGACCCCGGACTGTGGGAGGTGCCCGACACCGTCGTCGGCGCCCTGGAGATACCGGACCCGGCGGGCGGCCTCCCCGCGGCGGAGGCCGTCGGGGCCAGCGGCGGCGCCGGCGTCGCCGTTGACGACGAGGACGCCCTCGACAGCGCCGCGACCGTCGCCCAGCACGAGGGCTTAGAGGTGAGCGTCGCCTGCGGCGTCGCCGCCGCCGGCGCCTGGCGCCTCCGGGAGCGGGGCGAACTCGCCGCCGACGACGAGGTGCTGCTGGTCAACACCGGGGCCGGCAACAAGGACGCCGATATCGTCCGGAGCCGGCTGATGGGACGGGGAATGTAGCTGGGTCACGGCCCGTACCGTGTCACGAGTTCTCACCACACCACGCTTTTGCTGAACCGGTCGCAACCGGCGTGTGATGACCCTCCTGTCGACGTTTGCCGCCGGGGTGGCCTTCGGGTTAGCGCTGGCAGCGCCGCCGGGTCCGATGAACGCCGTCATCGCCGAGGAGTCAGTGCTCCGGGGGTGGGGCTCGGGGTTCAAGGCCGGCCTCGGCGCGATGACCGCCGACCTCGTGTTCCTCGCGCTGGCGCTGGCCGGTGCGGTGGCGGTCGTCGAGCGGGCGCCGACGCTCCGCAACGCGATGGTCGCCGTCGGCGGCCTGCTCATGCTGTACTTCGCCTACGGCGCCGTCAGGGACGCCCGCGAGAGCTTCCGCGCGGCGGCCGCTCCCGAGGGCCGCGGCTTCACGAAGGCGTTCGTACTGGCGCTGACGAACCCCTACCAGATACTGTTCTGGCTCACCGTCGGGGTCGGCCTGCTGGCGCCCGGCCGTGTCGACGTGCTGGCGTACGCCGCCGACGCCCTGACGGGTCTCGTCGTCGTCGAGACGGGCCACCCCGCGCTTGTCGTCGGCCTGTTTGGCGGAATCGTCGTCTGGATAGTCGGCTTCCCGGCGGCGCTCGTCGCCGCCGAACAGCGCATGGAGAACGCCGCCCCGGTGGTCGCGGTGCTCAGCGCCGCGGTGCTCGTCCTGTTCGGGGCCTACTTCCTCTACGACGCTGTCAGCGGGTTCGCGGCCTGATACTGCCGGACGTAACTACTTGAATCGCAGTCCGGTTTCCCGTCGTGTTCGCCCGGATACGTGGACGATTACCGATTCAGATGTTCATGAAAGTACGTCCGGCAGTATGATTACGGCTCGACGTCCGGCGGGTCACCCGGCTCCATGTCGACGACTTCGGTCTCGAGCCACTCCTTGAACCAGCGGACCCGCTTGATGCGCTGGTGGGCGATGCTCTCTGCGGCGTCCGACCGGACCCGGGCGACGGCGTCCTCGCCCCGTTCGAGCACCCGGCCGACCATCTCGTTTGCGTCCATGTGGGTGCGGGCCTCGTAGCCCATCCGCAGGAGCATCAGTGCCGTCCCGTTGGCGCCGACCTTGTCGAGCAGGTCCGCTTCCATCAGGCACTGTGTCTCGAGGGCGACGTCGTTGAGGTCGCCGTCGTAGGAGTGCGATTCGACGGCGTCACACACCTGCTCGACGAACGATTCGGGGTAGTCGGTCCTCGACCGGAGGTACTCTCGGGCGACGCGGGCGCCGGCCTCGGCGTGGAGGTCCTGTTCGGCCTCCAGCTTGGCGATGTCGTGGAACAGCGCCGCCACGCGGGTCACGTCGACGTTCGCCCCCTCCTCTTCGGCGATCTCGGCGGCCAGACGCTTGCGGCCAGGTAGTCGTGGACGAACCGCTTCATCTCCTCGAACTCCTCGCCGGAGACGGGCGATTCCCTGATTTCAACGCCCATGTATCCACCTTTGGACGAGAACTGCGTACACGTCAATCATCTTGACCGTAAAAACGCGGCATCGTCCCTTTAGGCTTACGACACCGCGGTCCGTCGCCGACGGGCTGCCGCTCTTCTTGGTCAAGGACGGGGCCGTCGTCGCCGACGGGACGGTTCGAACCGGTGCGACCGGAGGGCCGCCGACGGACGCCGGCTCGACTCGGTCCCCGTGAAGCGGCTCTACGCGTTCGCTTGGCAGGCCGACCACGGCCCCGACGCCCTGCTGACCGCCCACCCTAGCGGACGTTCGTCCACTGCCGGCGCCGGCGTGGTCCGGTTTTATCACGCCTCGGTCGTAACTGACCGACATGAACGTACGCGAAGCGACGACCGCTGACGGTCCGCCAGTTCGGTCCATCGCGCTACGGTCGATGGAGGCGTCGTACTCGTTGAGTCCCAGCACCATCGAGAACGCCATCCGCCAGTGGTACGGGGTCGACCGCTTCGCCGAGAAGGTCGACGACCCGCGGGCAAGGTCTCGGCCGGCAGCTATACGAGGAGACCCGCGAGCGCCTCGAGAAGCACGGCGCCGAAACCATCCGTGGGCTCGTGCTCGCGGACAACTCCGAGGGCAACCGCTTCTGGGAGAACCAGGGGCTGACCATGGTCGGCGAGGGCTCCGTCGAGATCGACGGCAATGCGTTCGTCGAGAACGTCTACGTCGACGAGGAGGGCATCGACGTCCGGCCCATCGTCATTGACGGCAACGAGCACTACATCGACCGCAGCGATGTCGATCGCGGGTCGGAAGGCCCCTTCTACACCGTCTATATCGACGAGGTCCGCGAAAACAAATACGGTTACTACTGCGGCGCCTGCGAGAACCTCGTCACCTCAATGGACGCGATGGGCCGCCTCGAGTGCAAGGAATGCGGCAACGCGCTGAAGCCAAGCCGGTGGGACGCCGCTTACATGTAGAACGAACTTTTTGCACGGCGAGCCTCCGGCTTCTGCGAGCGGGCCGACGGCCCGCTCACACGGTCCGAGGGACCTCCGGTCCCTCGCTACCCGGCAAAAATCCACGCGAATCGCCACGGCGATTCGCTGGATGACGAGAGGCGCCGTCGGCGCCTCTCGAACCACTTCGATGAAAAATAGCTCCCTCCTCCAGCCGCCTCGCGCCTCTGGCGCTCGGTGTTAGTCATCGGTCGCTACCGTTCGCTCGCGGGTGCTCCTGCTCGGCCGCTGGCTGCTACTCCTCCGCATCACATTGGATGAAATCATAGTCTGAGCCGTCGGCGTCACTCCCACTTCGGTTCGTACTCGCCCTTAATGGGCGGTTCGTCGCTTACCCACTCGGCGCGGGCGGCGTCGCTCGTGATGTTCCTCGCGGGGCCGTCGTCGACGCTGTAGGTCACCGTCACCGTCGATAGCGAGCAGTGTGCGTTGTACCGGAGGCCGTCGTCTGGCACCATGTAGGAGACGGTCTGCCAGTGGTCGTCGGGCGACTCGACGGTGGCCTGCAGTTCGATGCCCTCGCCCTCGCCGCGGAACCGCCAGTGGCCCACCTCGTCGTGCTCGACGACGTTCGCCGAGGGACTGGCCGGCAGGACGTCGGGGAGCCGGTTGAGCGGGTACACCTCGCCGTCGACCCGGAAGCACAGCGAGAGCTTGTCGTCCAGCCGCAGCGCCTCCAGCACCGCCGAATCGTCCTCCTCGAAGTCGTTGCACTGCACCCACGTCCACTGCTCGGGCGGGGTCGTCGAGGACACGGTGTGGCCCTGGTGGCCCGGCGCGTCCTCGAGTTCGACCGTCCGGTCGCCGACGGTCACCTCGCCGGACATCGACACCGATTCGTTCCGGCTCCAGTGCTTGCCCGTCCCGAGAGCGGCCGACAGCAGGTCCGTCAGCGTCTCGCTCCGGAGCGGCGTGAACGCGTAGCTGTCGGGATCGTACTCGAGGTCCCAGGCGACCTCGTTGACACTGCCGGTCGCTGACGAGGAGGTGAGCACGCCGTTGCCGACGGTCAACTCGAAGGAATCGGCGTCGGCCCACACCTCCTCGAAGGGGAACGCCGCCGAGACGAACGTCGAATTCTCGGGGGCCTCGCGGTCGGTCAGCGCGGCCCACAGCCGTCCCTCCTGGTAGCCGGACTCGGTCGACAGCAGCGTGTACCGGTACCAGAACGCGACCGACCCGTCGCGGGGGCTCACCAGCGAGTACCACACCTCGCGGCCGGGGTCGCCGCCCTCGAGCGGCCACGCCTCGACGGGCTCATTGGGGTCGGGCTGCATGCTATGACTCGAATGAACTGGGCACGGAGTTATAGTTGGCGTTAAGGACGGCGGGGAACCCACCGGCCAGGGCAGATTCGAACCGGAGCCGGACGTACTCGCTCACGTTCGTTCGCTGTACGCGTCCGGCAGGGTTCGCATCTGCCTGCGGCCATCGCTCCTCGCGTTCGCTCTTCACAGATAGCCCCGGGCAGATTCGAACTGCCGTCGGAGGCTCCAAAGGCCTCTATGATTGGCCACTACACCACGGGGCTCCACCGACATCTACCGACGGCGCGCACTTGAACACTTCGAGAGTCAGTCGGCGGGTTCGGATTCGACGGCGACGTCGAGCAGTTCGCAGGCGTCGGTCTCGGCGTCGAAGCAGTCCGGACAGCGCTCCTGGCGGTCGATGATGGTGTCCAGCCGCTCGGCAACCGTCTCGTCGATGACGCTCTCTAAGGCGCGGGCCTCGCTACGGAATTCCTCGACCTCGAGGACGCTCCAGAGGAACCGCTCGATGATGCAGTATGTCTGAAGCGTCTCGCGGGCCCGGACGATACCCTCCTCGGTCAGCGAGACGCCGTTGTACTTTTCGTGGTCGGCCAGCCCCTCGTCTTCGAGCTTGCCTATCATCTCGTTCGCGCTGGCCGGACTGACCTCGAGTTTGTCGGCTATCGCGCCGGTCGAGGCCGGGCTGTTTTCCTGTTCCTGGATGAGGTAGATCGCCTTCAGGTACTGGTCGTGAGTGTTCATGCTCGGGTTTCCATCAGTTCGGTCACGTCCTCGACGCCCTCCTTTTCCTCCTCGCGAATTTCTTCCAGCACCGACAGCAGTCGGTCCCGGCCGATGCTGAACCGCACGTCGGAGCCCTCGATGGCCGCGATGAGGTCGTCGTAGAACTTGTAGGCCGTCTCCTCGTTGCAGAGTTGATCGTACAGCACGCCGTCGAAGTCGGTGTCGGACTCGTACTGGGCGGCGACCAGCTCCTCGATCTCGTCGTAGGCCACCGGGTCGGCGTCCAGCTCGTCGACGAGCCGCTCGAGGCGGTGTCGGTGGTCGGCGGACTCCTCGGCGGCCTCTCCGAGCAGCGAGATGATGTCGTCGTCCAGTTGCTCCTCGTCGAGGGTCTCGTGGTGCTTGTAGGCCCGGGCCTCGACGACCTCCTCCAGCACCATCCCGATCTGCAGCAGCCGCGCCAGCTGGTGGTCCGACGCCACCGGATACGAGAGGCTCACGGCCGGCGCCCTCCCCCGCCGAACGGTGCGGCAGTCATATCCGCATGTCGGCCCTCCGCGGACTTAAGGGGTTCCCCTCGCACCGTATTTTAATCAAGCGAGAGCCGGCTGGTCAGCCGATGTCGGGTGGAAACTCGAACGTGGCCGACCGCTCGCGGGGCGAGCTGACGTACGCACGGCCGTCGACTGCATAGCGAGGCCGAGCAAGCACAGCGAGAGAGACCTCGTGAAGAAGCGAGCCACAGCCCGCGAGCGGGAAGAGGCGTTCGGAAACGCCGTTATCACCGCCGGAGTGCGCTACTCCCTTTTATCAACCACTGCCGTCCGAGGCGACCGAACGGCCCCGCTGTCGACAGGCTTTCCTTCCGCTCTACCGAGGGACACGTACAATGTGCGCTGTCGTCATGGTCGTCGGCCAGACCGCCGACCTGTCCGCGTTGCTCGGTCTCTCGGGTGCGGCCCGCGGGGTGCTCTCGTTCGTCTTCGTCCTGGCGGCCGGTGGCGGGTTGCTGGCCCGTTGCGAGGAGGATGTCCACCGGGCGGTCGACCTCATGACCGAGGGGTCCCCCCTCACGGTCGCGTACGGTCTCGTCGCGTTCGGCCTCCTCGCGTTCGTCGGGACGTACGCCGTCACTCAGCTCGGGCGGCTCACTACGCTGGCGGTGCTCCTGCAGATCAGCCTGGTTGCGCTCGGACTCGCGGCGGTCGTGCTGGGAGGGTTCGGCTATCTGGTCGTGGGCACCTGGCTCACCGAGGTCGATGGGGCCCGCCGGCCCCGGTCCGGCGCCGTCATCGGCGCGGGTCTCAGTGCCGTGCCCTGGGTCGCTCTGCCCGAGTTCCTGGCGGTGCTCGGCTGGGTGCTCCTCGCAACGGTCGGCCTCGGGAACGTAACCAGAGAGTGGGTTCACGGCGAGCGGACCGTCGAGTCCGAATCCGGCGGCTGACGGCCGGAAAAACCTCTTTCCCTCTGGGACCGTACTGGAAGTAATATGATCCTGCAGTCCGCCGGCGGTAGCGTGCTGGAAACGGCCGGACGACTCGCCGCCACTGCCGGATCGCTACTGCTCGTGCTCATGCTCGTCGCGCTCGGCGGGTACGCGTACAAGCAGCTTCGCGGCGACGGCGTCGAGTGGCCGAACGAGGAGTTCGAGGGCGAAGACGGTATCACGAGTGGCGACACGGACGACGAGTGGGACTACAACAGGTAGGCAACTCGGACCACGAGCGGGCCGAGGCTCCAGTCGAGCGGCGTCACGTTGCAGAACCACATTGATGTCACAATCGGTCACCGCCCGTCCCGCGGCAGTTCATAATAACTATTATAATTGTTCACCGACACGACTGCACGCCGTCGTGCGGTCGATACCGAAATGACTTACACTGAGTCATTGTCAGACCATCTTTAGCAAGCGCCGCTCGAACTTCCCCACCCGGACCCGCTGCCAACCCCGTAGCTCCTCGTCGAGTCGCGGGTCGCCGGTGTCGACGCGCAGCACGCCGATGTCGTCGAGTTTCTGCTTGGAGGCGATGACCTCGACCTCGGAGCGTCGGATGACCTTAGGCGATATCTGGTCGTTCCCGCGGCCGAAGACGAACCCCTGGCCGCCGATAGGGGAGACGACGACGACGTTGCGGTCGCCGAGCGACCCGACGATGTCCGAGGCGGCCGCGTCGGCCGCCACCACCCTGCTGTCCCGCCAGACGTCGACGCCGAGCGGCGACCCGGCGAACCCCAGCTCCGTCTTGACGGCATCAACGGTCGACCCCGGCCCGAGGACGTATGTGCCCGCCTCGTCGCGGATGTCGCCGGCGACGGCCTCGGCGAGCGCCTCGACGGTGCCGCCGCCGATCTGCTTCGAGGACTGGACCTCCTCGCCGACCGGCACCTCCGCCAGCGTCTTCAGTTCCGTGGTGACGTCGCCGCCGCGGTAGGCGTCCTCGTCGATGTCGTTGACCTCGCGGGTCTCGGTGCGCTCGAAGGACGCGGCGATGCGGCCGGCCGCCCGCGGGGTAACCGCGAACACCGACGAGTACACCTTCACCCCGCCGGGCACGCCGAGAACCGGCACCTCGGCGTCGAGTGTCTCGAGCGTCCCGGCGACGTCGACGGCCGTGCCGTCGCCGCCGACGAACAGCACCAGGTCGACGGCCGCCTCGACCAGCCGCCGGACGGCCTCGCGGGTGTCGGCGGCCGTCGTCTCCTCGCTGTCCGGCCGGCCGACGATGGTCGGCGAGAAGCCCGCCGCGGTGGCCTCGTTTTCACCCATCACCCCGCCGTAGGTGTAGACCTCGACCTCGGCGGACTGCTCCCGGAGGTGCGACAGCGCCTCCTGGGCCCGCGACGGCGACCGGGGTTCGGCCCCGCGGCGCCGCGCCTCCTCGAGCTTGCTGTCGGTGCCCTTCAGCCCGACGCGGCCGCCCATGCCGGCGATGGGGTTGACCACCAGCCCGATTCGTCGCATACCGGACCACGGAACGCTGCCGTCAAAAGCGGCGCGGTCCAAGTGACGGCTTCGCTACGTTCAGCCGTCACCTGGACCGCGCCACTTTTGACGGCGGCGTTCCGTGGTCCGGTATGCGACGAATCGGGCTGGTGACCGGCGTCATCGACGTCAGCGGCTGGGTCGTGCTGCTGTCGAGTCTCGCCGTCACCATCGGGTGGCTCTGGTATCTCTACCGCTGATTAGGCCTCGTCGACGCTGGCGCGGAGCCACTCTAGGGCCGCCTCCAGTTCCGCCTCGTCTGGTGTTTGGAGCTTCAGCCGAACGTTCTCGCCGGGGTAGCTTCCGACGGTCACGTCAAACCGCTCCCGCAGTTCCGCCAGCCGGCCGACCAGTGCGCTCTCGGGTTCGTCGACGACGATGACCCCGACGTGGCGCTCCTCGCCCTCGAACTCCGCCTCGACCCGCTCAAACATCGCCTTCATCTCCTCGGGGACCCCCGGCAGGACGTAGACGTTCTCGACGACACAGCCCGGGGCGACGCCCTCGTCGTTGTGGAGCGGACGGGCACCCTCTGGGATGTCGGCGGTGCCCGCCGCGAGGTCCTCGCGGGCGTAGCCGCCCTCGGTTGCCAGCCACTCGATGACGGCGGCGCTCTCGACGACCGGACGGGCCAGCGCCGCGGCGACGCTGGCAATCGTCACGTCGTCGTGAGTCGGACCGAGGCCGCCGGTGACCACCACGGCGTCGTAGTCGGCGCGGTACTCGTTGACGACGCGGGCGATGTCGGCCTCCCGGTCGGGAACGACCGTGACCCGCTCGACGTCCACGCCCCGGTCGGACAGGCGTCGGCCGAGCCACGCGGCGTTCGTGTTGACGGTGTCGCCGGCCAGCAGCTCGTCGCCGACGCACACCAGCGCGACATCCATGGCGTCGAGTTGAGCCGCCAGCGGGTAAACGGCACCGACTTCGCCCGGCCCGGGCGTGTCAGCCCATCCCCGGCGGCGGGTCCCGACCGTCGTCGTCGACATCCACGTCGAGGCCCTCCGACTCCCGGCGCTTCTTTGCCTGCTGGACCTGGCGGTAGTAGTAGGCGGCGCCGGCGAGGCCGACGAGAACCGCAATCGCGGCCATCCCGCCGAACAGCCACAGGTCGCGGTCGAGGTACCACCGGATGACCAGCACCGATGTGTCCAGCTCCCCCCAGGCGAGGTGGACCCGGTCGTCGACCGTCCGACGGTCGTCGTTGTCCGGCCGGACCTCCGAGAGCAGCGGCAGTGACGCGCCCGTGTTCGGCGGCAGCGCGACCTCGAAGCTCCCGTTGACCGGCGGCCGAACCGCAACCTCCTTGCCGTTCTTCGGGGCGGTAAAGGCGAGGTGACCGTCGTCGGCGGGCAACGCGACCTGCGTCCGCTTGCGGGTGGTGTTGACCGAAAGCGCGTCCGTCCGCTCGGTCGTGCCGTCGGGGTACACGCGGGTGGCGTTGCCGTCGACGTACCGCACGACGGTTCCATTGGGGTAGGCCGACCCGTTGGCGTACCGGAACTGGAGCGCGCGTATGTCCAGGGGCTGCTCGATGGTCAGCGAGTCCGTTCGGTACAGTTCGACGGTTTCGTCGTCGGTCTTCGAGACGTTGTAGACGGCTGTGTAGTTGTCCTCGTAGAGGACGATGTAGCCGTCCTGTCCAGTGTCGAACTCGTACTCGGCGTCCTCCGAGAGGCTCTCGGGGGAGGCGGCGCCGCCGCCGAATAGCGTCGTGCACCCAGCGAGGCCGAACACCGCGAGGACAGCGACGGCCGCGAGGAGGCGCCGGTTCATGTCAGGGGACGACCGCGAGCAGTTCCGACCGGAGGTGCGGGCCGATGTCGGCCAGTAGCCCCGGAGCGTCGGTCCCCTCCCGGCAGACGACGCTCTGTTCGAGGAGGCCGAGTCGCTCGACGGTGACGATGTCCTCGGCGTGGCCGGCGCGGTTGACCGTCGCCCGGACCTCCGCGCGGGTCGCGCTGTTGACGTTCACCCGGTCGGTCCCCCGGGTCCACTCGTAGAGGCGGTCCCGCTCGTCGTCGGCCAGTCGCGGCGGTCCCTCCTCGCGCTCGCGGAACCGCAGCGGCGCGTGCTGGACGAGACCGAACCGCCGTCGTATCTGGGCGGGCGACCCCTGTCCGAGGCCGAGTTCGTCGGCCGGCACCCGGACGGACTCGCCGGCGTCCAGCACGAACCCGTCGTCGTCCCACGAATCCAGCGTGCCGACGTGGGTCTCGTCGGCCTCGCGGTGGGGCGTGACCGCACCCCACCGGTCGGCCAGCAGGTTGCGGGCGGCGGCCGCGTCGGCGCCAGTGACCGTTACCGACGGGAAGCCGTCGTCCCGGAGGCCAACGGTGAACTCGACCCTGAGGTCCGCGAGGGCGTCGTCGACGAGCGACTCCAGGGAGTCCATCGCCCGGCCTCTGGCCTCGCCGCCGACGTACACCTTCGTTGCGAGGACGACCATCAGGCTTCCAGCGTCTCGTCTTCGACGTCCAGTTCGTCGCGCAGTTGGGCGATGCGCTCGTCCATCGCGGTGACGAGCCGTTCGTTCTCCATGGTCTCCAGCTGGCCGCCACATTGGGGACACTCGAAGCCGAACTCCATTGCTTCGCCGAACTCGAAGCGGAGTTGACACCCCCCGCAGAGGTAGAACTCGTTGTCCCGCTCGTAGGCGCGGCGCTCATCCAGCGCCGTCAGCAGCCGCTCCATCTCCGCCTCGAGCTGTTCGGGGATGTTCTGATACTGGAAGGTCCACAGGTAGGTCAGCCACCCCGAGTCCTCGTCGCGCAGGCGACGATAGGAGGCGAGGTCGTTCTCGTACAGGATGAACAGCGCCCGGCGGACGTCGTTGAGTTCGAGCCCAAGCTCCTCCGCGAGCTCCTCGTCGGTCACCTCGCCGTCCGGCGGCGCGGCGGCGACGGGCATCCCCGTCGGCCCGACGAGTTCGTGGAGGTACTTCTGAATCACGGGGTCGTTCAGCAGTTCCTCAAAAGCCATTACCGGTGTTCCGCCGCGGAGTCCCTTTAACTCTCGGTTCGCGGTCGCTCGTCGCCGGCGACGCTCACTCCTCGACTGACTCGACCAGCTTGCCCGTCTCCTTCGGGACGACCCGGTGGGAGGCGTCAGCCCACTCCCGGTCGAGTTCCCGGCCCTCGAAGAGCCGGTCCAGGAAGACCGCCAGCCCCGCCACCTCCGAGTGGGGCTGGTTGGTGACGCCGACGTTGTGGTCGGCGGCCTCGTAGACGTCGAAGGAGACCTTCTCGGAGCCGACGACGACCAGCACCGGCCCCGACTCGTGGGCCGCCCGGATCTTGCCCTCGACGTCCTGGATCGGCAGGCCGTACATCGTCAGGTGGACGACCGTGCCCTCCCACTCCCGGAGGCGTCGCCGGTACCCGTCGGCGGTCTCGATTTTAAAGGGACCGCCGAACCGGTCGGTGACCTCCTCGATGGTCGCCTTCGGGTCGGAGGCCTGCCCCGCGATGACGACCCGGTCGGCCCCCAGCGCCCGCGCGGTCAGCCCCACGTGGGTCGTCATTCGCTCGTCGCGGCCCGGCCGGTGGCCGAGACGCAGGACCACGACGTCGTTGGCTCCCTCCATGGACGGTCCTTCTCGCGGCGCGCGTTAGGGGGTTTCGATGCCGGGCGGGCGGCGCTCCGACGCCTCCCGACCGTCGCCCCGAACCCACAAGGAACATGTCGGCGCCGCTCGCAGACCCACCAATGGAACTCTCCGGGAAGGAAATCTGCATCACGGGCGGCGGCGGATTCGTCGGGTCGCACCTGGCCGACCGACTGGTCGCTGACAACGACGTCGTCGTCGCCGACCGCTTCGGCAACGGCCGCCGTGAGTGGGTGCCCGACGCCGCCGAAATCGTCGCCGGCGACCTCCAGAACCCCGAGGTCGTCGCCGAAGCGATCGACGCCGAGACGGACGCCGTATTCCACTTCGCGGCCGACAAGGCCGTCGACACCGACGACCCCGACGAGCAGTTCCGGCTGAACACCGCGATGACCGCGAACGTCGCCGAGCGGATGGACGAGGTCGGCTGCGACCGGATCGCCTTCACGTCCTCCTCGACGGTGTACGGCGAGGCGCCGCGGCCGACGCCCGAGGACTACGCGCCGCTGGAACCCATCAGCGCCTACGGCGCGGCCAAGCTCGCCGAGGAGTCGCTGCTCTCGGTGTACGCCCACAGCCACGGGTTCACCGTCTGGACGTTCCGGTTTGCGAACATCGTCGGCCCCCGGCTACAGCTCGGCGCGGTCGTCCCCGACTTCATCCACAAGCTCCGGGCGGATCCCGACACGCTCGAGATACTCGGCGACGGCCGCCAGGAGAAGTCCTACATGCACATCTCCGAGTGTATCGAGGCGATGTGCCACGTCGTCGAGCACGCCGACGCGCCGGTCAACACCTATAACCTAGGAACCCGGACGACGACGTCGGTTCGGGCCATCGCCGACATCGTCGGCGAGGAGATGGGCGTCGACCCCGACTACGAGTTCACGGGCGGCGACCGCGGCTGGACGGGCGACGTCCCGCGGATGCGGCTCTCTCTCGAGAAGCTCTCGGGGCTGGGATTCGAGCCAGGCGACTCCTCGGACGAGGCCGTCCGGCGGGCGACCCGAGAACTGCTCGAGGCCGACCTCGGGTGACTACACCGAGAATGGGGTCCGTTCGGACACCTCCCCCTGGGTGACCCGTAGCGTCGCCTCCGCCGTGTAGTCGCCGGGGTCGGGGTCGGGCCACGTCGCCTCGAAGGCCGCGGACTCGCCGGGCTGGAGGTCCGCCGTCGACAGCGCCTGTGCAAACATCTGACCGTCGCTGTACCGCCAGACCTCCGCGTCGTCCGCGTAGACGGCGAAGTCCGCCCGGCAGGCGTCCCGGAACGTGAGTTCGACGGGCGTGTCGCCCCCGTTGACGACGGTGAACCGGAAGGTGACGCCGTCGCCAACGGTCACCTCCAGGGAGGCGTCGAGCATACC
>PXSL01000033.1 GCA_003022815.1 Halobacteriales archaeon SW_5_68_122
GACCTGCTGACCGATGTCGGCCTCGTCGTGTTCTATCCCGCGGAATTGGCCGGCGATGCGGACGGGGCCGAACGCCGCGACGGCGACGACGAAGGGGATGTCGTCGGCGAACGACGGTCCGGCGGCCCCCGGACCCGGCCGAGAGCTTCGGGGCGGCGGTCTACGCCACCTAGCGCGAGTACGTCGCCCAGCAGGCCGAGACGGCGCCTTCGTCGACCGGTCGGCGGTCTGGTACTGCCGACTGGAATCATCCGGAGTGCGTCCGTCCGGAGAGGGCCCCGGGCTCGTAGTGAATACTGTAATTATTTACCGGTGCGACCGCGCGCCTTCGTGCGATCAGGGCTGAAATGATTCGGGGTAATCACTATCGGACGGGCTATCGCGGCGGACTCTCAAAATGACTACAGCCGGCAGTACGAGGCCACGCGCGGTTTCAATACCCTTTTGCCGACGCGTCCAGTTGCCACTCGTATGGCAGACTTCCAGGTCGTCGTCGGCGACCCCGACGAGGGCACCACGCACTCCTTCGACGTGGACGGACAGGACGCGAACCGGTTCATCGGCCGCTCCATCGGAGAGACCGTCGAGGGCGGCGCCGTCGGGCTGTCGGGCTACGAACTCGAGGTAACGGGCGGGTCCGACACCGCCGGCCGGCCGATGCGCGAGGACGTCTCCGGGACGGGCACGGCCGCCGTCCTGCTGGAGGGCGGCGTCGGCTTCGAACCGACCGTCGACGGCGAGCGCAAGCGCGTCACCGTCCGCGGCGCCGAAATCTCCGACGAGACCCGCCAGATAAACGCCAAAATCGTCACCCGCGGCGACGAGTCCGTCGAGGACCTGCTCGGCGGCGACGAGGACGAGTAACCGCTTCTCTTTCCGGTGCACCCATGCCCAGCGTCTCCTCCGACGGCGTCAAGACGGTCCGCGCGGAAATCGTCGAAAGCGGCGCCCTCGACCGGCCGAAGCTCCGCGTTCCCGACGGGACGATTCCCGAGGGCGTCGTCCGCGTCGAGGCCGACCGGACGACCTACCACGCCCCCGTCGAGGTCAGCCTCGACGGCGACCTCGAGGTGCGGGGCCTCTACGACAACCCCCGCATGGCGCGACAGCGGGACGGCGACAACCACCTCGCGGAGTGGGTCGAGGCGGCCGGCCTCGAACCCGGCCGGACCGCGCTCGTCGACGTCGTCGTCGACGGCGAGCAGTACGGCCTCCGGGCGCCCGGTGAGGACGCCGTCTACCGGGTCGTCGAGGCGGCGGATGACGACCTCGCTTCCATCGCGGAGGACGTCGACGGATGAGCGGCGGCGACGCGGCGGCCCGCTACGAGTCGTTCCTCGCCGGCGACCGGCCAGACGACGTGTTCGTGTATCTCCACGAGGGCGGGATCGGCTCCGTCGAGGACCTACTCGAGATCGGCACCCGCGTCGAGGACGGCGTCGTCCTCGTAGTACCCGGCACCGAGGGCAAGGCCGCCTTCCGGAGCGCGACCGGCCTGGACCCGATGGAGTTCGCCGGCGCCGCGATGGACACCGACGGCGACATCGACGACGACTGCACCGGCGGCGCCTGCCCCGCCGGCGACGGCGACGACCACTACGCGAGGTTCGTCTTCGCCTTCGCCGAGGAGCAGAACGAGGGCGCCGGCGGCCTCTACGCCGAGGGCGACGTGATGCACGCCTATGCCGCCTGCGACTGCGGGACAACCTACTCCGAGAAGTGGGTCATCGACGGGTAGGCGCACCGACGTGAACCGGTAGCACGCGCCCGCATCGCTCTTGTACCACCGGCGACAGTCCCCGCCATGGACGACTCGGGCGACATCGGCCATGGGGCCGACATCGACGACTCAGCCGACATCGATGACGAGACAGTTGCCGGGATGGTCCGGGCCTGCCGGCCCGACTGGACCGTCGAGTCCCTCGAGCGCAGCGGGTACGGCACCGACCTCGTCTGCTTTCTGACCTGCGAGACGCCCGGCGGCCGCCGGGAGGCGGTGCTGAAGGCGACGACCGCAAACCTCGTCCCGCCGGAAATCGCCCGCTCTGAGCCGCGGTTGCTCGAACTCATTGGCCGCGAGACGTCGGTGCCGGTCCCCGACGTGTACGGCTCCGTCGACGCCCACGAGGAGTACCCGGCGCCGTTCTACCTGATGAAGTACGTCGAGGGGGAGAATTTCCAAGGCCGACCCGGAGCGTTGCCGGCGGCGGCCCGCGACCGGGTCGTCGCCGAGGCCGGCCGGAACCTCGCGGCGCTCCACGAGGTCGGCCGACTCCCGGCGGTTGGGGCCGTCGGCGTCCGCGGCGGCGACCTCGCGGTGCTCGACACCGACGAACACCCCCGCCACGACGACACCCGGACGTGGCTGCTGTCGAACTGCGAGGACGCGCTCGCGAGCCTCGAGAGCGGCGGGTGGTTCCCGGAACTGGCCGACCGGCCAGACCGGTTCGCCGACCTTGTGCCGGCACTGGGCAATTACCTCCGGGAGGCGATTCCAGCGCTCCCTGACCCGGACCCGCCGACGTACTGCCACTGGGACTACCGGTACGGCAACCTGCTCGTCGACCCCGACAGTGGCGAGACGCGGGCGGTGCTGGACTGGGCGAACCTCCGGGCCGCCGACCCGGCATACAACCTCGCGAAAGCCGAGTCGCACCTCTTCGACCCGACGGCGGAGGACGACGATAGGGTCGCGGCCCTCCGCCGGCAGTTCCGGACCGCCTACGAGAGCGCCCGCCCGGACTGGACGCTCGACGATGCCGCCCGCGAGCGCATCGAGACGTACCGCCTGACCTGCCGCATCGACGCGATGGCGTGTCTGCCGCTGTGGCTCGAGAACGCGACGCCAGCAGAGCGCGACGAGCGGGAGCGCCAGCACCGCGAGTTCGTCGCCGACTACCTGGAGTAGGTATCTCCCTCACGGCGGCCTGAGAGTGACAAGATGGCTGTGGGGTCACTCCCCGGAGTCGGGCAGCTCCGAGTGGTCGACCTCGTATATTGTCACGGCACCGCCCTCGAACGCGACGGAGAACGCCTCGCGGTCGAAGGAGCGCAACTCCGACCCGTAGCGCTCCTGCTCGTTCGGGCCGACGTACACGTAGGTCACGTCGCCGGTGTAAATCGCGTCGACGCGGTTGACGCGCCGCTCGTAGGCCTCGGGACTGCGGTACTCCTCCTGGTGGTCCCACCCGACGACGCTCGGGAGCCCCGAGTACGTGGCGGCCGGACCCGTCCACCGGTAGGAGGCGCCGGGCGCCTCGACGATGGTGGGATGGCCCGGCCGGTCCTTCAGCCACCGCAGGGCGTCGTACTCCTCGGCGTGGAACCGCTCTGCGGCCGTCAGGCCGTCCACCGAGGGATCGTAGCGGTCTTCGGCGATTTCGGAGCCGATCTCCGTCGAGAACATCAGCACCGGGAACACCACGCTGACGACGAGGGCCGCGACGACCAGGCAGACGACGACGGCCCACGCGGCCGCCGGGGGGCCGCCGGCGCTGGTCGTGGGTCCGGAGTCGGAGCCGCCAGGTTGTCCGCCGTCGGTCTTCGGCCCGGGGTTCGCACCGGCGGACGCCGCCTCCGGGCCGTCGGCGGCCGCCCCCTGCCGGGCGCCGATCCGGGTCACAAGCCGCGCGTAGCCGCGGGTCAGCAGGACCGCGACCGCCGCGCCCGCGCCGGCCGCGCCGAGCGTCCACCCCTGGACGGCCACCTTCAGTGACGTGTTCCACCGCGGGTTGTCTATCTGCGGGATACGGGCGTGAAACAGCTCAAAGGACAGGAGCAGGCCGGCGCCCGCCACCAGCAACACGACGGCGAAGCCGGCGCGGTCGGTCCGGACCAGCAGCCACCCGGCGACGACGAGCGGCCCCAGCACCGCCAGGACGGCGAAATCGAGGACGACGACCGTGGCCGCCACCGCCGCGAGGAGCGCCAGACCCCCGGCGGCGACCCACCGGTTCGCCGTCCCGGAGGCAACCGGCCAGCCCCGCACCAAGACGTACAGCGCAAAGACGGTGACGAGGCCGGCGTAGATGACCAGGAACGGTCCGAGGGGACTCCGCGGCGGCAGGACGCCGACGCCGTTGTTCGTCGGAATCTGTCCGAAGACGAGGAACGGCGAGGCGACGGCGACGCCGATGGCGAGGACAGCCGCCCCGGCGAGCGCGGCGAGCACTAGCCGCCACAGTTCCCGGAGGGCGAATCCGACCGGGTCGTCGGTGCTCGCCTCCGAGGGACGGAGGCGCTCGGCCAGCGGTGCCGGGAGCAGAGTAGCCGGGTGGGCGTCGGCGGCGGCGACCGCGAGCACCGCCAGGCCGGCCGCCGTCGGGAGCGACCAGGTGTTCATGAACCCGAATAGACCGGCGACCGCACCCAGCCCGCCGAATACGATGGCGCGGCGGCGCCCGCGGGCGACGGCCGGCGTGGCGTAGTAGGCGAGCGCCAGCGCCCCGGCGAAGAGGACGTAGCCGTTGGCGAGCGTGTGCCCGTGGAGGTCGGCCTTCACGAAGGAGTACAGCGGCACCTCCTGAATCGTCCCGGGGACGACGTACCGGGTGTACCACCACCCCCAGTCGCCCGCACTCGAAAGGTCAGCGACGGTCTCCGGGAGATCCCCGCCGTTGAACCGGTCGGCGACGAAGCCGAACGCCGCCGGTTCGACGCGGTCGGCGACGGCGTCCGGCAGATGCGGCGTCGCGAGCCGGACGAACGGCGTCGTCGGGCCCGCCAGCGCCACGAAGAACGCGGTGACGGCGCCGCCCAGGCGATAGGAGTGGCCCTGCCGGTGGACGACGGCGCCGCCGACGCCGTAGGCGACGACGAACAGCAGTCCGTAGAACGTGGCGATGCCGAGATTGAACCCGTACCGGAGAGGCGTACCGGTGAGCATCGAGAGGCTCGCGACCTGCAGTTGGGTCCCGTAATAGTACTTTAGCTCGCGGCCGGCGAACCACATGTCCTCCGGCGGGAGGCTGTTGGCCCGCTCGATGGCGTTGACCAGCCCGAAGTGGAGGAACTGCTCGCCGCCGGCGGGCGTGATGCCCGGGTCGGCCGCCCGGAAGGCGACCATCAGGAGGAACCCGACGGCGAAGACGCCGTAACCCGCGGCGACCGATCGCCACTCCGGCGACGCGTCGGCCCGGGAGGCGAGCACGGCACCGGCGAGGACCGCGCCGACCCCGATAGCGAGCGTGTGGAGGCCAAAGGTGAGCTGTCCGACCCAGAACACGACGACGGTGAACGGGACGAGTGCCGCCGGGAGGGCGAACGCGGCACCGTTCCGGGGGAGGGCGCGGAACAGCGGCGCCGCGATGGGCGCGCCGAGGGCCGTCAGCGCCGTGAGCGCGACGAGATAGGCCGCGAGGACGAACCACTCCATCACTGGCAAGGTACGACAGGCCTCGTAAGGGTTTTTTGACTCACAGATGGCGACAGCGGAACCCGCTCACTACGGCAGGTCGGGATGCATCGGTCGGGTCGCCCCCGGCACACGGCGGGCGTCGTGGCGTTCTCATCGCCGGAGCGACGGCTGGCCTCGACAAAAGTTCACCAGCGGCCCGAAGGGCGGTTCGATACACCGCAAGGGGGCGCGCGACCGCCTCAGGCGTCCGCGCGCTCGCCATCCTCTGCCGCCAGCGAGCGGAACGCGTCGAGGATGACTTGCTTCGTGACGGCGCCGCGGGTCGTCCAGTGGTGGGCGTAGTCCAGCATGTCGTCGTAGATATCGGGCTTACAGCCCGCGGCCTTCGGGTGGCCGCCGCCGTTGACCCGGCCGGCGACCTCGTGGCAGCGCTCGAAGGCGTCGGTGCCGCGGATGGAGGCCGACCCCGGGAGCACCGGCCGTAGGTGACCCCGACGGTCCACTCGCCGATGGCCTCGTACTCGGCGCGGTCGACGGCCTGCTCGATGAGCGCCTCCTTCTCAACGCGTCGCTCCTCGAGGAACGCCTCGACGTCGGCCGGCAGGTCCGCGCCGTATTCCAGTACCGTCTCGATGTACTCCTCGGGGTCCGACCAGTGTGCGTAGTCCGCCAGGTCGTCGCTCCGGGGGTCCTCGCGCAGCCAGAGGTCGTGGTCGCGGGTGACCGCCGCCAGCTCGGCGTACCGCTCGTCGAACTCGTGGTCGAGCGTCCGAAGGGTCACGTCGGCGGTGCACTCCTCATCGGACTCGCCGACCACCAATTCGGCGTGCTCCCGGACCGTCGAGGCCAACTCGGCGTCCCACTGGTGGTGGTCGAACCACCGGACGCCGTCGGCCTGGCGGGCAACCGCCGGCAGGAGCTCGATGTCGCGCTCCGAATCGGGACAGAGGTCACAGACGTACACCTCCGGCCCCGATTCGCCGAACTCGAGGATGTATTCGAGGGCCTCGGCAATCTGGTGGGGGCTGGCGGGCAACAGCGCCGCCTCCCCGAAAGCGACCCGGAGCAGTGCGACGCAAGCGAGGCCGTCGGCGTCGGGGTCGGCGACGACGACCCGGTCGGCCCCGACCAGCGTCTCCCGGGCCTCGCGTTCGGCCTCGGCGTTGTCGATGGAGTCGGGAATGAAGAACCCCTCGCCCGGGAGCACCGAGCGCCGGGACAGGGGGACGGTGTCGTCGTCGATGAGCCGGTCGTCCATACTGCCGCGAGGGCGGCCGGGTCCAATAATCCCGCGCTTTGCGTTCCTCGGACGGACCGCCGTGGGTCGCTCCAGCCGGCCGATAGCGGGTCGTCGGGGGTCCGTATCAGTTCAGTTGCCGGACCGTCAGCACCGGCACCGGACACGTCCGGACGACCCGCTCGGCGACGCTTCCGAGCAGGAAGGAGTGCTCGCCGTGGCGCCCCCGGGTCCCCGTGGCGACGACATCGGCGTCCACCTCCTCGGCGTGGCCGATTATCCGCTCGGTGGGCCGGCCGACCCGGACGACCGTCTCGAGGTCGACGGGGTCCGAACGCTTCCGGTTGACCGCCGCCATCGCCTCCAGGGTCTCGGTGCTCTGCTCGTCGAGGGCGTCCCGGACCTCGTCGTGGACGTCCTCCGGTAGCGACTCGACCTGCGTCTCGTCGAGGACGTACAGCGCGTGGACGGTGGCGTCGAACCGGGCGGCCAGGTCGAGCGCGCAGTCGGCGGCCCGGGAGACGCTCTCGGAGCCGTCGGTCGCAACGATCACCGTGTTGAACATACCGATACTCGGCCCCGGTTCGATATAAAGCTACGCGGGCAGGGTTTTTGACCGACCCCTCCGACTCAGGGGGTATGGAGGTCGAAACCGTGCTGGTGCCGGTCGACGGCTCCGAGGAGGCCATGGAGGCCGTCGAGTACGCCGTCGCCATCGCCGAGCGGTACGACGCCGTCATTCACGCGCTATACGTCCTCGGGGAGGACGCCGCCGCGGCGATGCAGGAGGACGATGTCGAGGCCGCCGCGATCGCCAGGCGGAGCGAGCAGGTGATGGCCAGTGTCCGCACCCTCGCCGAGGACGTCCCCGTCGACCACTCCTCGGCGTACGGCTTCTCGCGGACCCGTCTCGCTCAGCACCCCGGGAGCGTCATTCTCGACGTCGCGGAATCGCTCGACTCGGACTTCGTGGTCGTGCCTCGGGAGCCCGTCACCGGCAGCCCCGAGGCGGTCATCGAGAAAGCCGCCGAGTACGTGCTGGCCCATGCCTCACAGCCGGTCCTGTCGGTTTAGCCGTCCGGACTGCTCAGCGTCGCGGCCATCTCGAGTTCGAAGCGGTTGGGGCCGCTGGCCTCGAAGCCTACCGTCCGGTAGAGCGCGATGGCCGGGGCGTTCCACCGCTCGACGGTCAGCCAAATGTGCTCGACGCCCTCCCGTCGGCCGGCCCCGAGCAGCGTCTCAACGAGCGCCGTCCCGATGCCCGCCTCCTGGTACTCCCGGAGGACGAAGATGGCCAGTTCATACTCCCCGTGGCGGTCCGGCACGAGCACCGCGTGGCCGACCGCCCGCCCGTTGTGGCGCGCCAGCACGTTGATGCAGTCCGTCTTGAGCAGGGACTCCAGCCACTCCCGGACCGCCGCCTCGTCGGTCGGCGGGATGCCTTGGGCGCGGTCCGCCGGGTCGAAAGCAAGGTACATCTCGACGAGTTCCCCGAACTCCCCGTCGTAGCGCCGGACCTCGATGTCTCGTCCCTCCTTGTCGATGACCGAGCGTGGCGGTGCCTCGTACGGCCCCGCAATCTCGGTCGGGTACTCTCGACTCATCGGATGAGCGTCACCGTCGTTCTGGCGTTCAACAGCACGAACTCGGCCATCGAGCCGAACTGGACTTTCCCGAGCGGGCTCGTCTGCCCGCCCCCGAGGACGATGCGGTCGTGTTCCTCCCGTTCTGCGAGTTCGAGCAACCGACTGCCGGGGTGTCCCGAGAGCGTTCGTATCTCGGCGTCCAGCCCCGCCTCCGCGAGCGCCGCCTCCACCCGGGGCCGTATCTCCTCGGTGGTCGGCTCCGAGTCGGGGGTCTCGACGATGGCGACGGTCAGGCTGTCGCCAGCCTCCGCCGTGCGCGCCACGCTCTCTTCCAGCGCGCGGAACGAGTCCTCGCTGCCGCCTATCCCCAGAAGAACGTTCATGAGCGAAAACAGGACCGCCGAGGGCAAAAGCCCCTCGTATACTCGGCGGCCGTCGCCCTGCTCCCCGTTCGCTTATCGCGTTGCCCTCGCTTCAGTCTCCGCACGTGGCTCGCGAGTCACTACGTTCCTCGCTCGCACATCCGGAGGCCTCCCTGCCGGTCGGCCTCCCGGCTCACGGATCGCTTCGCTTCCCCGCTCACTCCTCGCGTGGCCCGACCGACGGGAGGGCCACGCGTGCGCCGTCCGTCAGACATCGCCGATACGCTTTTTCCGGGCCGGAACGGAACTTCCGGTATGGTAGACGACGCGCAGGCGGCGGCCGACGGGGAGGAACCGACGCCGGCGGTCAGACGCGTCGCGGAGGAGACGGACGCCGACGGAGCCGAAGCCGACCGCGACGCCGACATCCCCCGGGACGTCCGGGAGTACGCCCGATTCTCGAAGATCGACGGCTCGACGTACGACCGGGCCAACGAGTTCCTCCGGGAGCGGACTTACATCACCGCCCGCGAGTGGGCCATCGCGCGGCTCTGTGCGGACTTCCGCACCGAGACGGGCGTCGAGATGACGAAAATCGGCGAGAACCTGCCCGAACTGGTGCCGTTTATGACCGACACCTACAGCCCGCAGGCGGTCAACCAGGCCCGCGCGAGCTTCGACGAGAAGGTCCGGACGGCCGGCGCCACCTTCCTCTACGGCGCGATGTGCGACTTCTACGCCGCCGAGGAGCTCGACGACCTGATGTACGAGATTACGGAGGTCGCGAAGTTCCTCCTGGAGGTCGAGGGCGTCGAGCTCACCGTCGACGAGGAACTGGAGGCCGAAGAACGCATCTCCAGCGTCATGCGAGAGGTCCGGGAGTCCTCGGCGGCGCTACGACACGACCACGTCACCTGCCCGGAGTGCGGCCACGAGATGGCCTCCGAGGGCGACGGCGAGGCCGCCGGCGGCCACGACCACGGCGCCGAGGCCGACGACTGATACCGACACTGCTGGCTGTAAGTACGCGAAATTCGATTCGGGGCAGTTTAGGGCCGCTTCGCTCGGCCTGAAATCTCGTGGGGGGATTCCTCCGCGTTCACACGGAGGAGGTCAAGCTCGCGGTGCCGTCAGTGACCGCCGTCCGCGGCTGACGACCGGACGTTCTCCCCGTCCGCCTCCGCGAATTCGCCGTCGTAGTACACGACCGTCCCGCGGACCATCGTCAAATCGGGGAAGACGCCGCGAAACCCCTCGAACGGCGTCCAGCCGCACTTGGAGTGGAGTTTCTCGCCGCGGATGGGGACGCTGTTGGTCTCGTCGACCAGCACGAGGTCGGCGTCGCGGCCGACCTCGATACGTCCCTTCCGCGGGAGATCGAATATCTCGGCGACGTTGGCGGCGGTCAGGTCGCGGACCCGCCCGTAGTCGAGGTCGCCCGTCCGGGCCGCCTCCAGTAGCAACGGCAGGGCCGTCTCGACGCCCGGGACGCCGCTCGGAGCCTCCCAGATGCCCGCGTCCTTCTCCTCGCGAGCGTGGGGGGCGTGGTCCGTCGCGACGATGTCGACCGTGCCGTCGACGAGCCGTTCGAACAGCGCCTCCCGACGCGACTCGCTCCGGAGCGGCGGGTTCATCCGGCCGAGCGTGCCGAGGTCGTCGAGATCGTCGCGCGAGAGAAAGAGGTGGTGTGGCGTCGCCTCGCAGGTTATGCCGGCCTTCTCGGCGATGTCGACGCCCTCCGGCGTCGACGTGTGGGCGATGTGGACCTCGATGCCGAGGTTCCGGGCGGCGGCGCAGGCGCGGTCGACTGCCTCCGCCTCCGCCTCGGCGGCCCGGTAGGCGCTCCAGGCGTCGGCGTCGTCGCGGTCGGTCGCCGACTCGTCGAACAGTTCGGCGTCCTCGGCGTGGACGGTCATCAGGACGTCGGCCGTCGCGGCGCGCTCGAGGGCCCGCTCGAAGCGGTCGACCTCGATGCCCATCTCGCCGGTCGAGTCAGCGAGGAATATCTCTCCGAGGGCGGTCAGCGGCTTCCCGAGGAGTTCGTCGGGCTTCCACTCGGCGGTGACGCCACCGTTGATGCCGTAGTCGACAGCGGAGGCCGACGCGAACCGGGCCTTCTGCTCGAAGCTCCGTCACGCCGCCCGCGGCGGCGCTCCGGGAGCCGGTCAGCCACGTCTCCTTGTGGGAGAAGCCCGGTTCGCGGAAGTGGACGTGGGCGTCTATCATCCCCGGCAGCAGCAGGCGCTCGTCGGCCTCGATGATTTCCCCGTCATCGGGGTCCACCCCCTCGTCTATCTCGGCTATCGTCTCGCCGTCGACCCGAACGTCACGGACCCGCCCGTCGGCCAGCGCCGCGTTCCGGATGAGCATTACCTCACCTCGTCGGCCGGACCCCCTAAGCGTCACGGAACTGTCGTCAGGAGAGAAGGTCCGACGCGTGGGTCGTCTCGGCCTCCTCGCCGACGAACGCCTCCTCGATGGCGCCGGCGACGGCTTCCGGGTCGGCCGTACCGCCGGCGTCCGCGACGCTTCCGACCGTCCCGGGGTCGAACTCGACGCCGAGCGCTTCGTAGATGCGGTCGAGAACCTCCGCGACGTGCCGCCGGTCCCGCCGAGTCGTGACGACACACCCGCCGACGACGGCGACGTCGCGCTCGACGCGCTGGGCGATGCCAGCAATCTTGCCGTCCCCCTGCAGCGAGTGCGCGCCGGGACAGAACGACCGGTCGGGTTCCCCGCGGCGGACCGTCGCACCGAGTCCGGCGAGCGCGCCCTCAAGGAGTTCCGTCGCCCGGTCGTACCGCTCCTGGATGCCGCTTCTGGCGCTGTCGGTCGGGACGGAGTACGTGAACGCCACCATGTCGCCGGTGTAGGCGACCGCCCGCCCGCCGACGCGTCGCTCGATCGGGTCGTAGCCGCACTCCAGCGCGGCCCGCCGGGCTCGGTCGTACCCGTCGGTCGACGAATCCCGGCGACCGAAGGCGACGTGGCGGGGTGGTCTCCAGGCCCGCACCGCCGGTCGGTCGGTCTCCTCGACGAGTTCGGCCAGGCGGCGCGTCGCCTTCCTGTCGCGGTTGACGTCTGCCAGCGACCCCCGGACGGCGTGCATATCCAACGCTACGGGTCGACGGGGATAAAACGCCGCCGGACGAAAACATCGTATGGTCGTGCTGTCGGAGGCGGTCGTCGGTCGCTACGAGCGGTTCTCGCTGTACAACTCGCCGTACGCCGCACACGGCGCCGGAAACGCGGTCGACCTCTACCCCGGCAACGGGGCCGCCGTCTCGCCCGTCGAGGGGGAGGTCATCGGGACGCGGACGGTCCGCTGTCCGCCGACCGGGTCGAGGTGGGCGACTCGCTGGGCCGACTCGTCCGCTCCGGGTTCTTCGGGCAGTGGGTCGACGACCACATCCACCTCGGGTTCCGCGGCCACGACCAGAACCTCCGCCGTGCGAGCGGGTCGCTGCCGCTGGAAGTCGACCTATCCGTGCGCGGCGTCCGGTGGGACGGCACCGGCGAGGTGGTCGAGACCGGGCCGACGCACGTCGGGCTCGACGAGCCGGATTTCAGAGGCGAGGGGTTCGCGGCGGTCGCGAGCGACGAGGGCGTCCCGCTCGACGGCGGGCTGGTCCACTACGCCGGGGGTGGTGCGCTCGGGCCCTCCAGCGGTGAGGTGTCACTTCTCGGCACGACCGTCGGACGGGTCGACGGCCGGGACATCGAGTGGGCCGACGTTGCAGTTCGGGTCACCGACGAGAACGGCAACGAGGTTCCGGCGACCGGGCTGTCGCTGTTTGCCTCGCAGATCCCGTTCGGGATCAAGGTCGTGTTCCACGAGGGTCACGGGTTCTCCGTCGGCGACCGCCTGACCGTGGCCGTAGAACCGACGAGTGAGCCGGTCCGACTGGGCTGACAGCCGACGCTGTACGTTAGGGTCTGCCGCGACGGTGCGCCGGACTTCCGCCGTGTTCGCCGCGGTCGGTGTCTACGTCACGTGGCGTCTGGTCCCGCCTTTGTGCATAAACCCTAGCCGTGCCGCTCGCGGTGTCGCTCCTTCATCTGCTGGTAGGTGTCGTCCTCCCGGACCGCCTCGAGATGCTCCTCGAAGACCAGCGCCGCCTCGCGTTTGTCCGGGTCGGCCCACTGTTCCGGGTCCCGTTCGGTGCCGTCGTCGTCGTACTTTTTCCCGCCCGAGTACTTCGCGTACCGCATCGCCCGTGTGTAGCCCATTTGGAGGTACTTCCGAGCCATGTCCATCCCGACGAAGTCGCCGTCCTCGCGGTACTCGCGGAACCGCTCGTGGATGGCCTCGGCCGCCTCCACGGCAGCCTCTCGGTCCGCATACCCCCACAGCGGGAGCAGCTCCGACTTGTACGGCTCCATCTTGAACACGCCCTCCTCCCCGCGGCCGATGTCGTACTCCTCGGGGTGTTCGCGAAAATCAACATCGTACTCCGGGCCACCGTCGGAATCGTCCCCGCTCACGGCTCCCGGTTTGGACTGAAGCATTGAGTACCTACGCCTGCCGGAAGAGAACGCCGTAATGACGCCGTCTAGGATGACTCTGTTGCCGGAGTTGTGGTTCGGAGCGGCTCTACCGGACTCCCCGCGCCCTCCGGTACCCGTGCTGTGCTGTGGAATCGGTCCTGCTCGCCGGCTCACGCCGAGACATTGGTTACGATGAGCCACCCGGCAACCCCGAGCAGGACGACACCCGACGCGAGCCGCATCCGGCGGCTCTCGCCGCCGACGTTGCCCGACAGCGCCCCGACGCCGCCGAGATAGGCGGCCGTGATGGCCGCGTACAGCGCCCCCAGCAGGACCATGCCGGCCGCCGGGCTAGGAAGAACAGCGCCACCTGTGGGTTCAGGATGTTGACCGTTAACCCTTGGAGGTACGGGTTGCCGTCCGTCTCCCGGGCCTCGACCTCCGGGTCGCGGAGCGTCTGAACTCCGAGGTACGACAGGTAGGCCGCCCCGGCGGCGACCACGACGGTACGGGCCTCGGGAACCGCCCGGAAGAGTGCCGCCAGGCCGACGGCGGCGGCAACGGTGTGGACTAGAACGCCCGTGGCGACGCCGAGCGCCGACAGGACCCCGGCGCGGCGGCCCTCGCCGGCGCCGCGCGCGAGGACGTAGACCGTGTCCGGGCCCGGCGAGAGGATGAGCGCAATGGCCGCGACGAGGTAGGCCGCAAGCGTCGTGGCGTCAAACACGCGACCCGGTTGCGGCGGAGCGGGCAAGTCGCTGTCGGCCCGCCGTCGACGGCTGCGC
>PXSL01000034.1 GCA_003022815.1 Halobacteriales archaeon SW_5_68_122
GGTGGTCACCGCCTACGTCGTCGACAACTACCGGTTCGGCCGGGTCCAGACGGCGACGGGCATCGGCGCGTTGCTGTTCCTGACGGGACTCCCGTCGGCATTGGACACCGCGTGGCTCGAATGGGCCGACAGCGTTGGCGCCAGCCTCCTGTTGCCGCTCACGGCGCTGGGCGTCGTGTTCTTTGTCGGGTGGATCATGACCGAGAACGCCCTCGACGAGGTCCGGCAGGGCACCGACGGCGCCGAGACGCTGTCAATGGTGTGGCTGTGGTCGCTCCGGACGGTCGTGCTGGCGGCGGTGGGACTGACCGTCGTGTTGAGCCTACTGGAGTTGAGCGCGCCGCCGCTGCTGTAGGGAGTCGGAAACCCTTTTTCGGCGCCCCTCGTTGCATTCGTCAATGAGCGACGCGGGACGTGAGACGTCATGACGGAGGACCGCCTCGAGGAGTTGCGCGAGAAAAAGCGCGACGCCGAACTGGGCGGCGGCGAGGAGCGCATCGCCACACAGCACGAGAAGGGCAAGATGACCGCCCGCGAGCGCATCGAGTACTTCCTCGACGACGGCTCCTTCCAGGAGTTCGACCAGCTCAAGACCCACCGGTGTACGAACTTCGAGATGGAGTCCCGCCAGCCGTACGGCGACGGCGTCGTCACCGGCTACGGCACCTTCGGCGGCTCGCTGGGGGAGGCCTTCGCCGAGAAGGTCTGCAAGGTGATGGACCGCGCCATCGAGACCGGCGCGCCAATCGTCGGGCTGAACGACTCCGCCGGCGCCCGCATCCAGGAGGGCATCGACTCGCTTGCGGGCTACGCCGACATCTTCCACCGCAACCAGAAGGCGTCGGGCGTCGTCCCGCAGATATCGGCTATCATGGGGCCGTGTGCCGGCGGTGCCGTCTACTCGCCCGCCATTACCGACTTCGTCTTCATGGTCGAGGACACCTCCCACATGTTCATCACCGGGCCGGACGTCATCGAGACGGTCACCGGCGAGGAGGTGGGCTTCGAGGAGCTGGGCGGCGCCCGGACCCACACCACCGGGTCTGGCGTCGCCCACTTCGCCTCCCGCGACGAGGAGGCCGCCCTCGACGACGTCCGGCGGCTGCTGTCGTACCTGCCGGCCAACAATGTCGAGGACCCCCCGCGGGTCGAGCCGTGGGACGACCCGGACCGCCGCGACGAGGAGTTGGGCGACATCGTCCCCGACCAGCCCCGGAAGCCCTACGACATCGTCGACGTCATCGACCGGGTCCTCGATTCCGGTTCGTTCTTCGAGGTCGGCGAGGGCTTCGCCCGGAACCTCGTGACGGGGTTCGGCCGGCTGGACGGCCGGTCGGTCGGGGTCGTCGCCAACCAGCCCCGCGTCAACGCCGGCACGCTAGACATCGAGTCCTCGCTGAAGGGCGGCCGGTTCGTCCGCTTCTGTGACGCCTTCAACATCCCCATCCTCACGTTCGTGGACGTGCCCGGCTTCATGCCCGGCACCGATCAAGAACATAACGGCATCATCAAGCACGGCGCGAAACTCCTCTACGCGTACAGCGAGGCGACGGTGCCGCTGCTCACGGTCATCACGCGGAAGGCCTACGGCGGCGCCTACGACGTGATGGCCTCGAAACACCTCGAGGCCGACGTCAACTACGCATGGCCCACCGCCGAAATCGCCGTCATGGGGCCGAAAGGGGCCGTCAACGTGCTGTACAGCGACGAACTCGAGGCGGCCGACGACATCGAGGCACGCCGCGAGAAGCTCATCGACGACTACCGCGACACCTTCGCCAACCCCTACACGGCGGCCGAGCGCGGCTTCGTCGACGACGTGCTCGAACCACAGGAGACCCGCCCGCGGCTGATCCGGGACCTCCGGATGCTGGAGTCAAAGCGCAAGGACCAGCCGGACCGGAAACACGGCAACATCCCGCTATAAGAATGGACATTCCGGACGACGCCGACAACGAGGAGGCCGCCGCCATCGCCGCCGCCGTCCGGGCCCACGTCTCGGCCGACGACGACGAAGAGACGGCGTCCGACCGCGGATGGGAGGGTCTCCGCTGGCGGTTCCGGGGCCGCGTCGACGCCCTCCAGCGGCGACGCGTTCGGGTGCCGACGGAGGCGCCGCGGGACGCCTGGACCGCCGCCGGCCGGACCGACCGGCTGTAACGGTCGCCCGATCAGGAGCCGGGGACGGGTAAAGACACACCACCGCGGGCGTCCGACGGCGGGCATGGAACTGTTCGAACTTCTGGACGAGTTGCGGATTCTGGCGGAGAACGGCCGGCACTACGCCGACGACCCGTATGACGAGGAGCGCTACGAGCGCGTCCTGGAACTCGTCGGCGAATAGTACGGCCATACGGTCGATCGGCCGCCGGAGGCGGTCCGGGAGCGGTTCGCCAAGGAACTCGGCCACGTCACGCCGAAGCTGGGCGCCGACGCCGCACTCTTCGACGACGAGGAGCGGATTCTCCTGCAGTTGCGGGCCAATGACGGAACGCGGGGACTTCCCGGCGGATACGTGGCGCCGAACGAGTCGCCGGCCGAAACCGCCGTCCGGGAAACCATCGAGGAGACCGGCCTGTCGGTCGATGTCCGGCAACTCGTCGGAGTGTACACCCGTAAACCCGGCGAGCACGGCCCACACTGTCTCGTCATCCATCTGTATCTCTGCGCCGAGCGCGGCGGTGACCTCGAGACCTCCCATGAGGGGACCGAATTGCGGTACTGGCACCCCGAGGACGTCCCGGAGTGGCATAGGGACCACCATCGGCTGGCCGGTGAGGCACGAGAGGCGTTCCGGGAGACGGAGTGACTCCGCTCCGGCGCCGGGAGCCGAACGCCGGGTCAACTACCCGTTGTTGGCCGTCGGCAGCCGAATAATGACGACGGTCCCGCGGGGGTCGTTCTCCTCGATGTCGATGGTGCCGTCGGCGACCTCGACGGCCCATCGGACCAGCCATAGTCCGAGTCCCTGGGTATGCTCCAGCGGGGTCTCGGCGCCCCGCAGCAGCGCCCTCCGGTCGGTGTCGTTCAGTCCCGGTCCGTCGTCGGCGACCCGTATCTCGACGGACTCCTCGCCAGCGACGACAGTCACCTCGACGGTCGGTTCCTCGCGGTCGCTGTGAACGATGGCGTTCTCGAACAGCTCGTCCAGCGCCAGCTCGAACGTCTCGTGGCCGCGGGCGAGCGCCGACTCGGGGAGCGCCGAGTCGATCTCCGCCGATGGGTGTTCCGTCCGGAGTTCGTAGACGACGTTCTCGACGGTCTCGACCACGTCGACGGTGGTCGGTCGGCGGGCGTCGTCGGCGAAGACGCTCTCGAACTCGCGGGCGCTGTCGCTCAGTTCCAGCAGCTCCGTGGCGGCTTCCCGGATGGCGTCGGCCTGCTCGATCATCGCCGGCGGTGCCTCCGCCGCGATGTCGTTTGCGTGCCCGAGGACGATGCTCATCTTGTTGCGGACGTTGTGCCGGAGCACGCGGTCAAGCACCGACAGCTGGCGCTGGTGTTCGCGGAGTTCGGTCACGTCGTGGGCGGTGACGACGGTGGCCTTCAGCTCCCCGTCGTCCCTGATTGCCGCTATGTTGATGTCGTACTGTCGGCGGGTGCCGTCGGCCGTCTCCAGCTGGACCTCGGTGCTGGTGTGGTCGTCGTCGCCCCGCTTGAGGCCGCGTATCAGCGCCTCCTGGCGCCGGATGCCGTCGCCGCCCGCGACCATCGAGACGTGGCTGCCGAGCAGCGTCTCCCGGTCGTAGCCGAGTTTCTCGAGCATCCCGTCGTTGACCCTGACGAACCGCTCGTCGGCGTCGAGCATGTAGATCGGCTCGGAGACCGTCTGGACGATGGTCTCGTACCGCTCGAGCTCCCGCTCCCGTTCCTTGCGCTCGGTAATGTCGCGGACGACACCCATCAGCCCCTCGTACGTGCCGGACTCGTCGGTGAGCACGACGAAGTTTACCGAGACAGTTATCGTCTCCCTCGCCTTCGTCTCCATCTCCATGTCGATGACCTCGCTCTCGCGGCTGTCGGACTCGATGAGTTTCTGGACCAGCCGCTGGCCACGTTCGAGTTCGCCGTCGGCCATCGTCCGTGCGGCGTGGCTACCGAGCAACTCCTCGCGGTCGTACCCCAGCATCTCCGCGAACGATTCGTTGAGGTAGGTTACCTCGGCGTTCGCATCGAGGATGTAGAGGCCGTCACGGGCCGACTCGACCAGCCGGCGGTACTTTCCGGCGCCGCGGTCGGCCGACCCCTCGCGGAGCGCCGCCCGGACCTTCTCGACGAGAAACGACCACTCCGGCGTCGCCGCCGACCGCTCGACTATCGTGGTTTCCGGGCCGAGCGCCCCGTTGTCAAGCGATTCGGGCGAGGCCGTGACCCAGACCACCGGCCCCTCCGGGGCCACCGCTCGCGCCTCCGCGAGCACCTGGCCGGGGTCGGCCGTCAGGGCCTCGGTGTCGATGACCAGACAGCCGGCGGCCGCCTCTTCGAGCCGCTCCTGTAGCGCCGCCTCATCAGCCACGGTGACGACACGGAGTCGTGACTCCTCGGCGTCCGCTATCGCCTCGGCGGCCGTCGGGTCGTCTACCAGACAGACCACGGTCCCGGCCGCCGACTTCCCGCTGGACACAGTCTCTTACCTCTACCCGAAATACGGACCTCGCCACTTGAATGTACCCCGTGAATCCGCCGCTGTGACATCCTCCCGCGACTAAAGCCGCGGGCCTCCCACCCGGTGTCGGTCGGGCAGGTCAATCCTGACGGTTGGGAGTCTACGGTTTGCGACCGACGACGCTGGTTCTGCCACGAAACCGTTACTCCTACCGCGGTGATGGGTTGGAGTTAGCTTGTCTTGTGTTGTTCGACGCGGTCGGCTTACTTATTTGATACCGGCTTGCACCGTGGCAGACACCGAGTCGACTGGCAGTTTCCCGCGCACAGTCCACGATATACCGCGTTGGACTGTAAACCTGCCAATACACACGGAAACGAGACGATGACGGCGTTAACGAGACGCTTCGCGTCTCGTTCGCACACCAGAAATCTCCGATTTCTGGGGACACTGTATCCCCGCCGTAAACGGCGGGGTTTTTACTGCCTGTAATTCAGATAACACCCGCCATCCCACATCGTCAACCCATTTTGTTCTTCCGGTAGACGTCCCCTCGGCGTGAATTCTCCCGGAGTTTCCAGTTGCGAAAACCGACAGAATGACGTATACCCCGCGATTTGCTCCGCACAGCATGTTCGACAAGGTGCTCGTCGCCAACCGGGGTGAGATCGCGGTGCGCGTGATGCGCGCCTGCGACGACCTCGGGGTCGACACCGTCGCAGTCTACAGCGACGCCGACAAACACTCCGGACACGTCCGCCACGCCGACGAGGCGTACAATGTTGGGCCTGCCCGGGCGGCGGACTCCTATCTCGACCACGAGGCCGTCATCGAGGCCGCCGAGAAGGCCGACGCCGACGCCATCCACCCCGGCTACGGCTTCCTGGCGGAGAACGCCGAGTTCGCCGGCACGGTCGAGGCACACAACGACATCACGTGGATCGGTCCCTCCGCCGAGTCGATGGAGCGGGCCGGCGAGAAAACCAAGGCCCGCACCATCATGCGGGAGGCGGACGTCCCCATCGTTCCGGGAACGACCGAGCCCGTCGACTCCGCCGAGGCGGTCCACGAGTTCGGCGATGAGCACGGCTACCCGGTCGCCATCAAGGCCGAAGGAGGCGGCGGCGGCCGTGGCATGAAGATCGTCCGCGACCCTGAGGAGGCCGAAGAGCAACTGGAGACCGCAAAGCGGGAGGGCGAGGCCTACTTCGACAACGACTCGGTGTACCTGGAGCGCTACCTCGAGAACCCCCGCCACATCGAGGTCCAGATCCTCGCCGACAAGCACGGCAACGTCCGGCACCTCGGCGAGCGTGACTGCTCGCTACAGCGTCGCCACCAGAAGGTCATCGAAGAGGGTCCCTCGCCCGCGCTGACCGACGAGTTGCGCGAGGAGATCGGCGAGGCCGCCCGCCGCGGTGCCGACGCCGCCGACTACTATAACGCCGGCACCTTCGAGTTCCTCGTCGAGGACGAAGAGCGCGAGGACGGCGAGCTACTCGGCGCCGACGCGAACTTCTACTTCCTCGAGGTCAACACCCGCATCCAGGTCGAGCACTGCGTCACCGAGGAGTTGACCGGCATCGACATCGTCAAATGGCAGATTCGCGTCGCCGACGGCGAGGAGCTGACGTTCTCCCAGGACGACATCGGACTGGAGGGCCACGCCATCGAGTTCCGCATCAACGCCGAGAACGCCGCCGATGACTTCGCGCCGGCGACGGGCGGCGAGCTCGAGACGTACGACCCGCCGGGCGGCATCGGCGTCCGGGTCGACGGCGCCCCCCGGCAGGGCGACGACCTGGTGACCGACTACGACTCGATGATCGCCAAGCTCATCGTTCACGGCGAGGACCGCGGGGAGTGCATCGCCCGCTCGAAGCGGGCGCTGGCCGAGTACGACATCGAGGGCATCCCCACTATCATTCCGTTCCACCGGCTGATGCTGGACGACGAGAAGTTCGTCGGCGGCACCCACACGACGAAGTACCTTGACGAGCACCTGGACCACGACCGCCTCGAGGAAGCCCAAGAGCGGTGGGGCACCGGCGACGTTGACGGCGGGAGCGACGAGGAGGTCGTCGAGCGGGAGTTCACCGTCGAGGTCAACGGCAAGCGGTTCCAGGTCAACCTCGAGGAACGGGCCGAACTCGCGGCCAACCGCCCCGGTCCGGCCGCCGGTGCCGGCAGTAGCGGCGGAGGCGGAGGCGGCGGTAGCGGGGGGAATAGTGGCGGTGGCGGCAGTGCCCCCGCCGTCTCCGCGGAGGGCGAGGTCGTCAGCGCCGAGATGCAGGGCACCATCCTTGAGATGAACGTCGCCGAGGGCGACGCCGTCGAGGCCGGCGGCGTCATCTGCGTGCTGGAGGCGATGAAGATGGAGAACGACGTCATCGCCGAGGTCGGCGGCACCGTTGCCGAGGTGGCCGTCGAGGACGGCCAGTCCGTCGACCAGGGCGACCCGCTGGTCGTGTTGGACTAACCGTCCGACGGGAAGACGCCGTACAAATAATTTCAGTCGACTTCGAGCCGTGTGGTTGCGCTCACTCCTTTGCCGGTGGGTGGCGACACCGTTCCCATGTCGGAGACCGAGGAGGTGAACCACGGCATTGCCGTCTGTGAGGACTGCGGGGCGATACAGCCGGTGGAGGTCCATCCCGACGGCGACATCCGGACGATGGGGAATCCGACCTGCGAGTGCGGGAGCAACCGGTTCAGCCTCGTCGATTGACATCCTCCCCGCCCTGAAGGACGGGACGGGGCTTTGCGCCTGTCTTTCACGTAAGCGCCCGACCCGGGGCCGGCGGCGGGCGGGAACATCTCGCCGAACTCGCGGTCACCTATCCGTCTGCACGAGGACGACGTGCAAGAGGGTCGTACACAGCGGCATCACAAGCACCGTGAGGACACCGACGAGCGGGTAGCCGCCGGTGTGGACGACGCTGACCGACGCGAGACCATCCGGCGACGAGCGCGGCGGCTCCGGCCAGCAGCGCGGCAACGGCGACAACGAGCGTCGGCGAGACGGCGGGCGACCGCGGGGCGAAAAACCGTTGCGGTCGGCCCCCCGTCGAACCGTAACGAACTTCTGGTTGATGCGAGACAGTGTATCTCAAGGGAACGGGAACAACACCAATGGGACGTCTTGACGATATACTGCCTGCCTGGCCGATTCTCGGTCTCGGGGGCGTCGGCGCCATCGCGCTCGCGGGGTGGTACGCCTCCACCGCCGAGACGGTCGACGAGTTGCTACTTTTGGCGCTGGCGCCGCTGTTTCTCGCCGGCGGCCTGCTTGTCACCCTGGGCTATCGCTCCCGGTCGCTGTCGGCGGGCAACGGCCGGGTCGCGGCGTGGACGGTGCTGCCAGCGGTCGCCGTCGGCGCCGTCGGCGACCTGGTGCTGGCCGAGGAGTTCGGTATCGCCCTCCCGGAGTCGGTGCTCGTTGTCGGCACCGTCGCGTCGGTCGCGGGCGCGGCCGGCGCCGTCGGCGGCTTCCTGTCGGCCCGACAGGAGACGGTCGTAGCGGAGGCCGAAGCGCGGGCCGAGCGGGCCGAACGCCTCATGGCCGGCGTCGACGGACTCGTCTTGGCCCGCCTCGACGCCGAGGGGTTCGTCGAGACCTGGAGCGACGGCGCCGAGGCCGTCACCGGCTACCCCGCCGAGGAGGTGGTCGGCTCGCGCCTCGACGCCGTCTACGCCGGCGAGGACGTCGACGAGGTGGCCCGGACCCACCTCCAGCGGGCGCTCCGGACCAACGGGGTGGACCTCGAACGGACCTTCCAGCGGCGCGACGGCGGGGCGTTCCACGGCTCCGGGACCCTCACCGCCGTCCAGAATGGCGACGACCTGCTGGGATACGTGCTCGTGCTCGCGGACCGCACCGAGGACCGCGAGCGCCGCGACCAGCTCGAGCGCCGCAACAGCCAGCTGGAGGCGTTCGCCTCCGTCGTCAGCCACGACCTTCGGAACCCGCTCAACGTCGCCATCGGCAACATCGGGATGGCCCGCAAGAAGGAGGACAATCAGTCGCAGCTGGAGTCCGCCGAGGAGGCGCTCGAACGGATGGAACAGCTCATCGAGGACGTGCTTACGCTGGCCAGACAGGGCAAGGACGTCGACGAATTCGAGCGGGTCGAGCTCTCCGAGACCGTTCAGCTCGCGTGGGGCACCATCGACCAGAAACGCGCCGAGATGAGCTACGACGGCCTGTCGGCGATAACCGCCGACGGCGAGCGGCTCCGGCGGCTCTTCGA
>PXSL01000043.1:0-838 GCA_003022815.1 Halobacteriales archaeon SW_5_68_122
CCGGTCGTTCGTCGATGGAACGCGGTTCGACGAGGAGACGCTGTTCGTCTACCAGACCACGGTCCGGCAGTGCTACACGAAGGAACTGCCCTACCTCAGTCGCGAGCCGTCGAAGCGGGTGCCCCGTCCCGGCTTCTGCACGCGGCTCAGACCCCCCGACGTGGCGTGTTCCGTCGACGCCGAGGACACCGAGGTCCACTTCGTCCGGCTCCCCGTCGGGCTCGATGACCGGCCGAGGAGCTACGGGTTCGATTCCGGGGGCGACTGTGACCCGAGGCAGGGGCCGTCGACGGACGACGGGGGTGACGGGCAGTGACGACGCGACGGCGACTACTCTCGCTTGCGGCGGCCGCCGGGGCGGCATCGGCGGCGGGCTGCTCGCTCTCCGGCGACGATGAGGAGCCGGAGTACGACGAGACCGCCATCGCGGACGTCACGACGGGGGACGTCCCGACCGTCGATCCGACGCTCCCGGTCGGCCCGGCCGACGAGCACGTCGAGGCAAGCCTGACGCGGGCCCGCGAGTTGCTCGACCGAGTGCCGGAGTCCGTCTCGTCTTCCGAGGTGCCGAACGGAGTGATTCGGACGCGAATCGAGCGGAGACGGAGCGAGGCCGCGGAGTATCTGAAGTCGGTAGTCGAGCCCGAAGCCACCCTCGAAGGGTTGTACCGAACCCGAAGAGCACGGGAGGACGCTACCGGCGTCGAGACGATGTACGCTGTCTCGGTCCGCGAGCGGACGCTGGAGGACGTCCTCGGTCGCGTCGAATCGGTCGGCGAGGACCTCGAGGACGTCGAAGCGGATTTCGGGTACAGGGGCGAGGGCCTCGTCGAGACGC
>PXSL01000043.1:966-6346 GCA_003022815.1 Halobacteriales archaeon SW_5_68_122
ATCGAGGACACCCCGGCCGAGGGAGTGCTCGACACCCAGTTATTCCGTGTCCGTGCCGACTGCGATCGCCCCGAAGAGGACGACGACGGTTTCCTCGCCCGGCGACTCCTTCGGGTCCACGGTGCGTACCACAACGTCCTGGTGCTGTCGGAAGCACTGGAGCGAATAGAAGACGGCCAGTTCCGGATGCCGGCGGATGCCGCGGCGCTCGACGACCGCCGGACCCGGGCGACAAACGCCATCGAATCAGCCGAATCGGCTACCAGGCATCCTCGGTTGACGAGCCGACGCCTCGACAATGCCACGAGTCACGTGAACCGGGGCGACGAGACAGGGACTAGAGGGGCGTCGTCCGACACCGTCGAAAGGACGGCACGGGAGTACGATGTCGCGTTCGTCACGGCAGCGACCGCGACGGACGCGACCGAGTGGCTCGTGGACGGGCTCCGGTCGGCCGCGGCCGAGCGGCGCGAACGCTTTTGACGCCGGCCGACGAATCTTAACTCGAAATGAGTCTGGACGATGCCGCCGAGGAGCTCGCCTCCGACCTCGGCGCCGACAAAGCGGAGGTCAGAGAGAAGCTGGAGACCCTGCAGTCGTAGAACCCCCGGAGACGGACGTCACCGACATTGACCCCGACGCGGGCAACGTCACCGTCACCACCCGGGTACTGACGGTCGGCAAGCGCTCCATCCGCTACGAGGGCGACGAGCAGGTCATCTTCGAGGGCGAGTTGGCCGACGAGACGGGGACGATATCGTACACCGCCTGGACTGACTTCTCGCTGTCGCCGGGCGACACCATCACCGCGGGTAACGCCGGCGTCCGCGAGTGGGAGGGCGACCCCGAACTCAACCTCGGGGAGTCGACAACGGTGACGCTCGAGGAGGAGTCGCTTTCGGTCCCCCACGAGGTGGGCGGCGAGCGGGACCTCATCGACCTCAGGCCCGGCGACCGGGGCCGGACCGTCGAGGTGCGGGTGCTGGAGGTCGAGCCGAAAACAATCGACGGCCGGGACGGCGAGACCGAAATCCTCAGCGGCGTCGTCGGCGACGAGACGGCGCGGCTGCCGTTCACAGACTGGGACCCCCACGAGGGGGTCGAGGAAGGCGAGTCGGTCCGCCTCGGGGACGTGTACGTCCGGGAGTTCCGGGGCGTCCCGTCGGTCAACGTGACCGAGTTCTCGACGGTCGAGTCGGTCGCCGACGTCGACGTCAGCGACGCGGCGACCCGGATGACCGTCCGGGAGGCGGTCGACTCGGGCGGCGTCTTCGACGTCGGGCTGGTCGGCAACGTCATCGAGGTCCGTGACGGCTCCGGCCTCATCCAGCGGTGTCCCGACTGCGGTCGGGTGGTCCAGAACAACCAGTGCCGGAGCCACGGCGAGGTCGACCCCGAGGACGACCTCCGGGTGAAGGCCATTCTCGACGACGGCACCGGCACGGTCACGGCCATTCTGGGGCGGGACCTGACCGAAGCGGTGTACGGCGGCACCCTCGAGGACGCCCTCGAGGACGCGCGGGACGCGATGGACCGCGACGTCGTCGCCGACGGCATCGCCGAGGATCTCGTCGGCCGGGAGTTCCGCGTTCGCGGCGCGCTGTCGGTCGACGAGTACGGCGCCAACCTCAACGCCGAGGAGTTCGAGGCCAGCGGCGGTGACCCGGCGGACCGCGCCCGCGAGTTGCTCGCGGAGGTGTCCGGATGAGCGGCTCCGCGCCGGGCCGCCGCGAGGTGGCCTACCGACTGTTCGCCGCCGAGTTCGAGGACGCGGAGCTCTCCTACAGCGAGAGCGACGAGGAACGCGCGCCCAACTACGTCGTCACGCCGACAGGTGCCCGCGTCAACCGCCTCTTTGCGGTCGGCGTCCTCACGGAGGTTGAGAGCGTCAACCCGGAGATGGTCCGGGGCCGGGTCGTCGACCCGACGGGCGCGTTCGTCACCTACGCCGGCCAGTACCAGCCCGACGCGCTGGCGTTTCTCGAGCGGGCCGACCCGCCGACGTTCGTCGCGCTGTCGGGCAAGGCCCGCACCTTCGAGCCGGACGACGACGACGTCGTCTACTCATCGGTCCGGCCGGAGTCGGTCAACGAGGTCGATGCCGGAACCCGTGACCGCTGGGCCGTTGCCGCCGCAGAGCGGACGCTGGAGCGGATCGGCGTCGCCGCCTCGGCCATCGAGGCGGACCTCGCCGGCGACCAGTTGCGGGCCGCGCTGGTCGAGGCGGACGCCGACGAGCGGCTGGCCGACGGCGTCGCCCTGGCGCTGGAGTACTACGACACGACGCCGGCCTACCTGGGGGCGCTCCGGGAGACGGCACTGGACGCCGCCCGCGTCGTCGCCGGCGAGCGCGACGAGGTGGCCGGCCTGTCGGTCGCGCCCGACGAGTCCGGCGGCGCGGGGTCGACGACCGCGGCCGAACTCGCGACGCTGGACCTCTCGGGGGAGACGGCCGCGGCGGCCGCCGACGTCGGGACGGACGCCGGCGCGTCCGGGGAGAGCGGCGAGAGCGAGTCCGCGGAGACGGTCGCCGAGGCGGGCGACTCGGGAACGGCCGGAACGGAGTCGACGGAGCCGACGGCCGAGGAGGACGCGACCGTCGACGCGACGCCCGAGGAGGGCACAGAGGCGGCGTCGGAGATCGAGGAACCGTCGACCGCCACCGAGGAGCCTGGCACCGAGGAGACGACCGCAGAGGCCGAAGAGCCGTCCGTCGGCGAGGACGAGGAGGCGGCCGAGGCCGAGGGCGCCCCGGAGCCGGCCGACGAGGCCGACGCCGCCGAGGAGGAACTGGACGAGTTCGAACCCGGCGAGTTCGACCTCGACGAGGAGACCCGACAGGAGGTCGAGGAGGAGTACGGCACGGAGTTCTCGACGGCCGACGAGGTCGAGGAGGCCGACATCGAGACGCCCGACCCCGACTCGGAGACCGTCGAGTCGGACCCAACCGAGGAGTCGGCCGTCGAGACCGAGACGGGCGCCGACGAGGAGACCGAAGCGGAGGACACGGAACCCGCGGACGAAGCCGCCGGGGGGGAGGAGGAAGAGGAGGAGGTCGACCTCGAGGATGCGGTGATGACGGCCATGGAGACGGTCGGCGACGACGAGGGCGCCGACCGCGAGGAACTGATAGCGGCCGTCGTCGACGAGCACGGCGTCGACCCCGAGGCCGTCGAGGACGCCATCCAGGACGCCCTGATGAGCGGCCGGTGTTACGAGCCGTCCGACGGGACACTGAAGGCGATCTGAATGCTCGAGCCGGTGCCGGGCGAGCCCGCCGCGGTCGCTGACTGCGGCGCCGAGCGGGCGCTCGTCGTCGCCGACTACCACGCCGGTCTCGAGGTCGGCCTCCGATCGGAGGGTGTCGAACTCCGGAGCCGTGCCGAGGAGCGCCGCGAGGGCCTGCTCGAACTCCTGGCGAGGACGGGCACCGACCGCGTCGTTTTCCTCGGTGACCTCGGCAACGCTATCGGCGAACCGGCCGGCGCCGAGCGGGCGGAACTACGGGAGTTGCTGTCGGCGGTGACCGACCGGGCCCCGGTCACGATTGCGAAGGGCAACCACGACGGCGAGGTCGAGTCGGTGACCGACCCCTTCGAGGCCGTCACCGTCGTCGACGGGCCGGGCACCCGCATCGGAAAGGTGGGCTTCTGTCACGGCCACACCTGGCCCGCCGAGGACGTCCTCGCGGCGCCGACGCTCTGTACGGCCCACGAACACCCCCGCGTGGCGCTGACCGACGAGGTGGGCGGCCGCCGGACCGAGCGCGCGTGGCTCCGGGGCCGCCTCGACGCCAATGGCTTCCCGGAGTACGACGATGTCGGCGACCGGATGGTCGTCTGTCCGGCGTACAACGACCTCTCGGGCGGGACGCTGGTCAACGAGGCGGACGAGTTCCTCTCGCCGTTCCTCCCAAGAGGGCTGGCCGACGGCGAGACGTACCTGCTGGACGGTACCCGGCTGGGCCCGTACCGGACGGTCTGACGGAGCGACGAGCGTTCCCCCGGGCCGCCAGGAGCGGGCCGTTTAATCCGCTCGCGCTCCTATACCCATTCGATGAACGACAGCTCGGTCATCGGCATGGATGCGTTCTCCCGGCTCCACCCCGAGGTGCGCGAGGCGCTGTCGCAGCGCGGCTTCTCGACGCCGACGGAGCCACAGCGGGAGGCCATCCCGGCGCTGGCCGACGGCGACGACGCCCTCGTCGTCGCGCCAACCGGCTCCGGCAAGACCGAGACGGCGATGCTGCCGGTGCTTTCGGCCATCCAGGGCCGCGGGGGCCGGTTCGGCGTGCAGGCGCTGTACGTGACGCCGCTGCGGGCGCTGAACCGCGACATGCGCGAACGCCTGGAATGGTGGGGTGAGACGCTGGACATCGACGTCGACGTCCGCCACGGCGACACTACGGACTACCAGCGCCAGCAACAGGCCGAGAACCCGCCGGACGTGCTGGTGACCACCCCCGAGACGATGCAGGCGATGTTCACCGGCGAGAAACTCCGCCGGGCGCTCGCCGACGTCGAGCACGTCGTCGTCGACGAGGTCCACGAACTCGCCGAGTCCAAGCGCGGCGCCCAGCTCACGGTCGGCCTCGAGCACCTCCGGGAGCACGCCGGCCCCGTCCAGCGTGTCGGTCTCTCGGCGACGGTGGGCGACCCGGCGGAGGTGGGCCGCTTCCTGACCGGCGACCGGGGCTGTCACGTCGTCGAGATAGCCGCCGGCTCCGACATCGACGTCGAGGTCCGGGAGCCAGAGGTTCAGCCCGGCGACCACGAGACCGCGAGCGAGCTGATGACGGAGGCGACGGTCGCCAGCCACGTCCGGGCCATCGACGAACTCGTCGCCGACAACGAGTCGACGCTCGTGTTCGTCAACACCCGACAGACCGCCGAGGGCCTGGGCTCGCGGCTGAAGGCCTATGGCACCGACGTTGGCATCCATCACGGCTCGCTGTCGAAGTCCGCACGTATCGAGGTTGAGGACCGCTTCAAGAGCGGCGACCTCGACGCGCTACTGTGTACGTCCTCGATGGAGCTGGGCATCGACGTCGGCCGCATCGACCACGTCGTCCAGTACGCCAGCCCCCGGGAGGTCCGGCGGTTGCTCCAGCGGATTGGCCGAGCGGGCCACCGCCGCGCCGAGACCTCGAGCGGGACGGTGCTGACCACCCACCCGGACGACACCCTCGAGGCGCTGTCCATCGTCGACCGCGCCGAGCGCGGCGAGGTCGAGCCGGCCGGCATCCACCACGGCAGCCTCGACACCGTCGCCAACCAGGTAATCGGCCTGCTGATGGGCTTCGGCGAGCTGTCGGCCGCCCGCGCCTACGAGATCGTCACGCGGGCCTACCCGTTCCGCGACCTCGAGGAAACCGAGTTCA
>PXSL01000044.1 GCA_003022815.1 Halobacteriales archaeon SW_5_68_122
CGCCGCCGTGGTCGGCTTCTACCTGTTCGGCCAGGGTGGCCTCGAGCACTGGGAGACGCCGATCATCTACCCGTTCGTCACGTGGTCGTACTTCTACCCAACGGGGCTGCTGACGGCCGGCATTGCCCACGGCTCGCCGGGACACATCGTCGGCAATATGACCGGGACGCTGGCGTTCGCACCGATCGTCGAGTACGCCTGGGGACACTACCCGCCGTCGGCTCGCAACCGCGACCGGCTCGGCGGTCCGACGGCCGGCTCGGGGGTTCTCGGCCGTCCGGCCGTCCGGGCACTGGTCGTCTTCCCGGCGGTGCTACTGATTGCGGCGTTCGTCACGTCGGCGTTCGCCGCCGGGCCGGGGCTGGGCTTTTCCGGCGCCGTCTTCGCCATCGCGGGCTTCGCGGTGATCACGTATCCGATGACGACCGTGGTGGCCGTCGTCGCCGCGAGCGCGGTTGGGACGGTGTACACGGCGCTGACGGAGCCGATCGTCCGGGCGACGCTCGAATCCGGCGGGCCGTCGCTGCCGGCGTGGACCGGCATCGCCTTCCAGGCGCACCTGCTCGGGTTCCTGCTGGGCGTCGTCGCCGGGTCGCTACTGCTGCGCCGCCGCGGCCGGCGGCCGGCCCTCGACCGGGTGTTCTTCGGGACCTTCCTGCTCGGGACCGTCCAGGCGCTGTGGCTGCCGCCGGCGCCAGCGGCCGGCCGCTCCCGCGACCGCTGTCGGCCCTGCCGCGGGCCCCGAGCCGGCGCCGGCTCGGGGTCGTCTGGCTCGTCCTCGTCGCCGGCGGCGTGCTCGGCGGCGGCGCCTGGGCGGCCGTCGAGGGCGAACTCGACGGAGTCGGTATCGCCGGCCTCGTCTTCGCCTGGGTGCTGCTGTCGGTACCGGCACTGCCGCCGCTACTGCCGGACGCCATCGCCGCCTCGCCGGTCACCCGCCGCCGGACCGCCGCCGCGGCCGTCGCCGTCGCGGCCGTACTCGTCGCGGCGCCGGCGATACCGGTCGGCCTCGTCGTCGTCGACGGGCCCGGCGTCCCCGGCTCGGAGTCCGTCGAGGTCCGCGACTACCGGGTCGCCTACGGCGAGAACGTCACCGTCGGACAGGACCGATTAGTCGAGATCGGTAACGGAACCGACTCGGTCAACGTTTCAGGTGTCATCCTCACGAGCCCGGACCGCCAGCTGTGGACCCCGGCAGTCCGCGAGGAGGGGCTGGCCTTTGCAGGCAACGAGACGGTCGTCGTCGGCGGGGTGGGCTGGCGGGAGACGCTGGAGGCCAACCGGACCGGCTGGGAGGTCGTCGGCAACGATAGCGCTTACGCGGTCGACCTCACCCACGACGGCGAGACGACCCGGTCGTACCGCTCGCCGCCGGCGCGGGCCGACGTCCGCGTCGACGGCCGGGCGTTCGCCGTCGCGCCGACGACCGACGGCTTCGAGCTCCGGGTGCTCGAAAACGGGTCGGTCGTCGACTCGACCCCCGTCCCAGGGACCGACGAGTCGGCGACGGCCGGCGGTGTCGCCCTCGAGAACCGCGTCGTCGATGGCGCCGAGCGAATCGTTGTCGTCGCCGACGACACCGAGGTCCAGGTCGCGGCACGCGAGACCTACGACTGATAGTGACTGCTGTAAGTTATTACCGGGTCGACCGCCCGACTGCGGGCGATCGTACCGGGAGACAGTTACAGTAATCAGTATGAGGTCTCCTCCGGACCCGCCGACTCCGGTCCTGCGCAAAACGGCAAGATATGCCTGTGGAGCCCAGTATTGAAGAAGAAATTTTAACAATACCGCGGTCCGTAGACCAAGCAACCCCAAGAGATACTACTCATGCCCGAAATGGAAACGGTCGACCTCGAAACCGACCTGAGTCTCTTCAAGTACGACAACCTCGAGCAACTGCCGCCGGCTTACCGCGACCTCGAGGAGGCCGAACGCGAAGCGTGCATCGAGGCCGCCCGCGAGGAGTTGAGCGACGATGTAGTCATCCTCGGCCACAACTACCAGCGGCGGGAGATCGTCGAGCACGCCGACTTCATCGGCGACTCCTACCAGTTGAGCAAGCACGCCGCAGAGGCCGACGCCGACTACGTCGTCTTCTGCGGCGTGACGTTCATGGCCGAGTCCGCGGACATCATCACCGATGACGACCAGACGGTCGTCCTCCCGAGCATGGAGGCGTCCTGCCCGATGGCGGGGATGGCCGAGGCGCTGCAGGTCGACGCCGCTTGGACCGAGCTCAACGAGGCCGCGCCCGACGCCGACATCATCCCCATCACCTACATGAACAGCTACGCCGACCTGAAGGCGTTCTGCGCCGAGCAGGGCGGGCTGGTCTGCACGTCCTCGAACGCCCACAAGGCCTTCGAGTACGCCTTCGAGCGCGGCGACAAGGTGCTGTTTCTGCCCGACAAGCACCTCGGCGACAATACGGCCCACCGGCTGGGGATGGCCGGCGCCACCGCCGAGTGGGACCCCTGGGACCCCGAGGCCGCCGACGCCGCGGAGGTCGCCGACGCCGACATTGTGCTGTGGGACGGCTACTGCCAGGTCCACGAGCGGTTCACCCCCTCCCACGTCGAGTCGTTCCGCGAGGAGTACCCCGACGGCAATGTCATCGTCCACCCCGAGTGCCGGCGGGAGGTCGTCGAGGCCGCCGACGCCGCCGGGTCGACCTCGACCATCTGCGAAACCGTCGAGAACGCCGACCCCGGCGAGACGTGGGCTATCGGCACGGAAATCCACCTCACGAACCACCTCCAGCGGTGGCACCCCGAAGTGGAGGTACTGCCGCTGTGCGGCGACGCCTGCATGGACTGCAACGCGATGCGGCAGGTCGACCCCAATTACCTGACGTGGGTGCTCGAGGAACTGGCCGACGGAAACGAGCGCAACGTCGTCGAGGTCGACCCCCGCGAGAAGGAGCTCGCCGGGCTGGCGCTCGAGCGGATGCTGGAGGTGTGACCGTGATCGAGAAGCGAACGACGGACCTGCTGGTCGTCGGCAGTGGCATCGCCGGCTGTGCAGCTGCGCTGGCGGGCGTCCGGGTGGGCGCCGACGTGACGCTGGCGACGAAGGCCGCCCGACCCGAGGACTCGACGTCCTACTGGGCGCAGGGTGGCGTCGCCGTCGCCCGCGGCGACCCCGAGGCGCTGAAGACCGACATCGTGGAGGCGAGCGACGGCCTCGCCGACCCGGAGGCCGTCGACGTACTGGCCTCCGAAGCCGATGACGCTGTCCGGGACGTGTTCGTCGAGACGCTGGACGTCGAGTTCGACGGCGAAGAGTCGTTCGACTACGGCCGGGAGGCCGCTCACAGCGAGGCACGCATCCTCCACGTCGACGCGTCGACGGGGCGGCACCTACTGGCGCCGTTCCTGAACCACCTGGCCGACCGCGAGGGCGTCGAGATACTGGAGGACACCGCGGCGTTAGACCTGCTGACCCACGAGGGCCGGGTCCACGGCGCGATGCTCGAACGGGACGGCGAGTGGGCGCCCTGTTTCGCCGGCGCGACGGTGCTGGCGACGGGCGGGGTCGGCGCCTGCTACCAGCGCTCGACCAACCCGGCGACCGCCACCGGCGACGGCATCGCCATGGCGGCGCTCGCCGGCGCTGACATCGCGGACATGGAGTACGTCCAGTTCCACCCCACCGCGTTTGCTGGCGGCGAGCCGCCACGCGGCTCGAAGCGAAGCGGCGAAGCCGCGGAGCATGGCGAGGAAAGCGGCCAAGGGACGTTCCTCCTCAGCGAGGCCGTCCGCGGGGAGGGCGCCCTGCTACGGAACGCCGATGGCGAGCGGTTCATGCCCGACTACCACGCCGACGCCGAACTCGCCCCCCGCGACGTGGTCGCCCGCGCCGTCAGGCAGGAGCGCGAGCGGACCGGCGACGTGAGTTTAGACGTGTCGTCGAGCGAAGCGAGACGACGCTCGGAAGCGCTCGGCTCTTCCGGTGTTTCGCCGCTCGACTTCGAGGCCGAGTTCCCGAACCTGTACGCCGAGTGCGAACGGCGGGGCGTCGACCCCGCCGACGGGATTCCGGTTGCGCCCGCCGAGCACTTCCTCTGTGGCGGTATCGACGTCGACACGGAGGGACGAGCATCGCTGGACCGTCTCTTCGCGGTCGGCGAGTGCGCCCGAACGGGCGTCCACGGCGCCAACCGGCTTGCCTCGACGAGCCTGCTGGAGTCGCTGGTGTGGGGCCTGCGGGCCGGCGAGGCCGCCGCCGGCCACGACCCCGAGCGAATCGAGGCACCCGACATGCTGGACAGCGACCCCGACATGCCCGAGGGGTTCGCCGACGAGAAGTTCGTCCGGCTCCGGCGGGTGATGGATGAGTACGTCGGCATCCGGCGCACGCCATCGGACCTCGGACGCGCGGCGGGCGTCCTCCGGCGGCTAAAGGGCGAGGTCGACGCCTACACCCGGACCCGGACCAGCCGGTCGCTGTACGAACTCCGGGGTGCCTGCGTGACCGCGCTGCTGGTGGCACGGGCGGCCGCCGAGAACGACGAGTCCCGCGGCTGTCACCACCTCGAGGAGGGCGCCGCCGTTGACGCCGACTGAGAGCAACTGCTGTGTCCGCTTACCGGCACGACCGTACTACTGCGTGGGGTCGAACCTGAAATGACTCACAGCAGTCACTACGACCGCTCGCAAATCGAGGGGTGGCTCCGGGAGGACCTCGGCCACCACGACGTCACCAATGACGTCCCCGGCGAGACGACGGGCCGGTTGGTCGCCACGGAGTCCGGCGTCGCCGCCGGCATCGACGCCGCCGCGGCCGTCTTCGAGTATCTTAACGTCAGGGTGACGGACCACATCGAGGCGGGCGACCGACTCGAGGCCGGCGACGCCGTCCTCCGCGTCGAGGGCGACGCGAGCGCGGTGCTCCGCGGCGAACGGGTGGCGGTCAACGTCGCCGGTCACGCCTCCGGCGTCGCCACCCGCACCCGGCGGGCCGTCGAGGCGGCCCGCGAGGTGAGCGACGAGGTCCGCGTTGCGGGCACCCGCAAAACCACGCCCGGTCTGCGCGGCGTCGAGAAGCGGGCCATCGCCGCCAGCGGCGGCGACACCCACCGGCTGGACCTCTCGCACATGGTGATGATCAAGGACAACCACGTCGCCGAACTCGGGATAGAGGCGGCCGTCGAGCGGTTCCGCGAGCGGGCTTCCTTCGCAACGAAAATAGAGGTCGAGGTCGAGGACCCGGCCGACGCCCCCCGCGCCGTCGAGGCCGGTGCCGACGTCGTTCTGCTGGACAACATGTCGCCCGAGGAGACGGCCCGTGCGGTCGAACTCGTCGACGGCGACGCACTCACGGAGGCCTCCGGCGGTATTACCGTCGAGGGGGTGCCGGAGTACGCCGCCACGGGCGTCGACGTCATTTCGCTGGGAAGCCTGACACACTCGGCGGCGGCGCTGGACCTCTCGTTCCGGACTGGCAGCGAGAACGAATGACAGCGGCGTAGTTCGGACCCGTTCAGTCGTTGACGGCGCCGGAGAACGTCAGGACGCCGCCGACGGCCGCGACCACGAGGCCATCAGTTCCATGTGGCCGTACACGAGGGCGACGGCGCCGGCGATCAGCGCCACCATCCCCAGTATCAACAGGGGGTTCAGGCCGTCGTCGCTCATTGCGTTCGACTCAAACCGTGTCGGTTGTATAAACATTATGGCCTACAGTTACGATAGCAGGCTCTCACCGGTCATCGCGTCGGGAACCGGAACGTCGGCGAGAGTGAGAAGCGTCGGCGCGATGTCGGCCAGCGTGCCGCCCGCCCGGACGCGGCGGCCGCCGTCGGTGCCGTTCGGCGCGACGTAGACGAACGGGACCGGGTTGGTCGTGTGGGCAGTGTGGGGGTCCTCGGGCGTCCCCATGTTGTCGGCGTTGCCGTGGTCGGCGGTCACGAGCAGGTGGCCGCCGGCCTTGCGGACGGCCGCCTCCAGTCGTCCGAGCGCCGCGTCGACGGCCTCGACGGCCGCCACCGCGGCCTCGAAGTCGCCCGTGTGACCCACCATGTCCGGGTTGGCGTAGTTGCACACGAGCACGTCGGGGTCCGCCGACTCGATGCGGCCGACCACGAGGCTGGTCAGCTCCGGGGCCGACATCTCGGGCCGCCGGTCGTAGGTCGCCACGTCGGGGCTCTCGACGATTTCGCGGGTCTCGCCGTCGAAGGCGACCTCCCGGCCGCCGTTGAGGAAGTAGGTGATGTGGGCGTACTTCTCGGACTCGGCGGCCCGCAGTTGGGTGCGGCCGGCCGCCGAGACGGCCTCGCCGAGCGTCCGCTCGGGCTCCAGCGGCGGGTACGCCACCGACAGTCCGAAGGTGTCGTCGTACTCGGTCATCGTGACCAGGCGGACGTCCGGTTGCTGGAGGTCGAAGGGCCACGCCGGGTCGATATTGGCGAGCATCCGGACGAGTTGCCGGGCGCGGTCCGCCCGGAAATTGAAGAACAGGACGCTGTCGCCGTCGGCGAGCGGCGGCCCGCCCGCCACGAGCGTGGGGTCAACGTACTCGTCGGTGACGCCGCGGTCGTAGGAGGCCGCGACGGCCGCGACGGCCGACTCGGCCGCGTGAGGTGCCTCCCGGCGCACGATGGCGTCGTAGGCCCGCTTCGTCCGGTCCCAGTTCTCGTCGCGGTCCATCGCGTGGTAGCGGCCGCACACCGTCGCCACGTCGCCCGTTCCGCAGGCCTCGACGACTGATTCCAGCTCCGAGAGGTAGCCGGCGCCGCTCTCCGGCGCGGTGTCGCGGCCGTCGGTGAACGCGTGGGTGGCCGCCTCGACGCCCCGGTCCGCGGCCAGCGCTATCAGCGCGTGAAGGTGCTCCTGGCGGGAGTGGACGCCGCCGTCGGAGACCAGCCCCATGAGGTGGAGCCGGCCGCCGTGCTCGCGGGCGTGCTTGACGGCGCCGGTGATGGCCTCGTTCTCGCCGAGGGTGCCGGCGTCGACATCGTCGGTAATACGCGCGGAATCCTGAACCACGACGCGGCCGGCCCCAATGTTGAGGTGGCCCACCTCGCTGTTGCCCATTTGACCCTCGGGGAGGCCGACCCGGCGGCCGTGGGTGGCGAGCGTCCCGTCGGCACCCGCTGCCCGAAGGCGGTCGAAGGTCGGCGTCTCGGCGACGGCGACGGCGTCGGCGCCCTCGCCGTCGGAGAGTTCGTCGGGGCCGCGGCCCGACCCCAGTCCCCAGCCGTCGAGTATCACCAGCGCGGCTCTCATCACCCGACCAGAGTCGGCGGCCGCCTAAGGCCGTGTCGGTCCCTGTCGCGTCTCGGAAACGTTTTGCCCGGCCCACCGATACGACCGGTATGGACCTGCGGGTCATCGGCGTCCTGCTGCTCGTCCCCCTGCTGGACGTCATGCTACTGGTCGCCTTGGCGACGCGAATCGGCCCGGCCCCTACCGTCGCCATCGTCGTCCTGACGGCGCTCATCGGGCTGTTGCTCGCCCGCGCGGAGGGCCGCCACACGATGAAGCGGATTCGTCGCAAACTCGCCCAGGGCGAGCCGCCGACCGACGAACTGCTGGACGGCGGACTGTTGCTCGTCGCGGGCGCACTGATGCTCACGCCGGGGCTCGTCACCGACGGCATCGGGCTGATTCTCGTACTGCCGCCGACCAGGTACCCGGTCCGGGTCGCAGCCAAGCGGTGGGTCGTCGGTCCCTACGTCGACGCCAAGACCGGCGGATTCGCGGGCGGCAACGTGTACGTCGGCGGCTTCCCGACCGACGGCGAGACGGACCCCGACGGCCCCTTCGGCGAGCGCACGCCCGGCGAGTCCGACCACGTTGAGGTCGGCGAGGAGGCCTACGAGTTCACCGACGTCGACGACACCGAGGCTGACGCCGACGACGCCGACGAGACCGACGACACCCGGCAGCAGTGAGCGCCTCGGATGGGACGGTCCGTTGAAAAGAAACGTTTAAACGGACGACTGCGCTACGACGAACTGCGCCTACCTAGGGCCAATAGCTCAGCTAGGTATGAGCGCTCGGCTGATAACCGGGAGGTCACCGGTTCAAATCCGGTTTGGCCCACTCGGTTTCCGAACGGTCTCTGGCCGTCGGGACCCGGTGGCCAAACTCCCGTAGGCGTCTCACTTCCGTCAGTGTGTCCGAATCAGACGCATCTGGCGATCTTGATCCGCCCGACGCCCGCCAACCCATCACCGTCCCACCCCGCGGGTCGGACGGAGTACCGATGTCGAACCCGGTCGATGAGTACCTGCGGTTCCGCATCGAGGACGACGAAATCGCCGCGCTCGACTGGCTGGCGACGGCCTCGGGCTCCTGCGGCAGACCGGAGTCGACCTCCCGCTCGCGGGGTGACGCGACTGCCTCTCATAGTGATTACTGTAACTGTTTACCGGTACGACCGCCCGCCGTCGGGCGGTCGATCCGGTAATGACTTACAGTAACCACTATCAGACCAGCGACCCGCCGAGGACGATGACCGAGAGGTTGTTGGCGAAGACGAAGAGGCCGGCGGCGACGAGGCCGCCAACCCACAGCTCGAAGCTCCGGGCCATGACCCACGCCCGAACGCCCCGGACCGTCGTGAGCAGTTCGATGTAGCCGTACACGAGGGCGGTGACGGCGAGGAGCGCGAGCAGGTTGAGCACGACGAGGCTCGGCACGCCGGCGGCCAGCGCCCGCCGGACGAAGGGATTGGCCTCGGCGGCGCGGCCGTACAGCCCCGCGGCGTAGATGGTCGTCAGCAGGTCCAGCGTCAAGAGCAGGTACAGCGCGCCAGCCGTCCACGACCAGTACTCCTCGACGGCCCCAGTCTCGACCCGCCAGCCGGGCTCTATCTCGCTCCCCATACCCACGGAACGAGCGCCACGACCCTGAAGCCGTCGCCGGAATGGTACGACGCTTCAAGTGTTCGGTCGGAAGCGTGGACCAGCCAAGAGTGTCTCCAGTGTGGTTCGACAGACCGGACGACACGGCATCGAGACACGCTCACCTGCCCGTGTGGATTCGAGGGCCACGCCGACCTCGCGGCATCAGAAATGTTCCTGAGGCGTCATCAGAACTCGGAGAGTTCTGATTGGCGAACGAGACGCGAAGCGTCTCGTCAACGGCACACAGAACAGTCAGTCAGGCCGATGGCACGGCCCGTGTGGTTCGAGTGGGACGACCACGAATGGTCGGGGACACCATACCCTCACGAAAGTCCCAAAGGACAGCGCACAGACCCGAGTACCGCCCACCACAGCGGGAATGTTGCCTCCGGGAAGACTCAGGCCGGCTGAGGCTCCCTCGGAGGAAACCGCGCCGTTCACGGCGCGGAGGATGTCATTCGCTGCGGATGCTGGAGAACGACGGCCTCGTCGAGCCGACGCCGCAGGGGGCCGTGCTGGCCGACGGCATCGAGGCACGCACCGAGGAGATAAACGGCGGTCTCGACGAACTCCTCGAGCGGCTATCGGGGCTCGGGAACGCCGACTGAGGTAGGCGCGTCCCCGAACCGCAAACCCTGAAACGGTGCGGCCCCTACGGTCGGCATGGACGCCGATGGCGACCTTCCGGGCTGGGCGGCCGGCTTTCTGCTCTTGTCGGGCACGATAGCCGTCGCCGGCGTCGGCGACTACCTGCTCACGAACTCCGGCTACGAGTTCCTCGGCACGTTCGTGTGGGCGGTCAGTTACGCCGGCGCGCTGCTCGTAGTCTGGATGGTCTGGCTCCGAAACATGGAGTTGACCGGGCCGACAGACGGCTAACGGAACCATTAAGACCGAAACACCGCCATATCTGAGTACGGATGCTCGAGTTCCCCCTGCAATTAATCGACGGGATTCTGCGCCAATACAGCGTCGCGCACGCCATCCTCCTGCTGTTCGTCTTCGCGCTGCTCGCGGGGGTCGTTAAGAAGTCGATGCGGCTGACCGGCCTCCAGTTCGTCATCTTCGGCCTCATTTTCTTTCTAACCCCCATCAGCCAGCACCCGATGTACTTCCAGTATCTCGGTCTCGGCCTGATGGTCGTCGGCCCCGTCATCTTCATTGCCGCCGAGGACTAATTCGGCAGTCGTTGTCGCGCTCTGCCCTGCTCTCCGTCACTGCCCCGATACCGACTCTCCGACTATCTCTTCGTAGCGCGCACCGGTCTGCTTCAGCGTCTCCGTCGAGTAGAGCCGCTCGTGCTCGAACGGGAGGTGCTCGTCGGCGAGTTCGTCTATCTTCTCGTCGACGGCCGCCGGG
>PXSL01000045.1:0-1343 GCA_003022815.1 Halobacteriales archaeon SW_5_68_122
GCGCCTCCGAGTCGCCGGTCTCGAAGCGAATCTTCGAGTGGGCCGTCGACACCGCCCAGGCGTACGACGACGCCGACGACCCCGGCGTCGTGCTGGAGACGAAGCTGAAGATCGCCGACAAGCTCGTCTTCTCAAAGGTCCGCGAGCAGTTGGGCGGCAACATCGAGCTGTTCGTCTCCGGCGGCGGCTCGTTGTCGGCGGAGCTGGCGAAGCTGTACCGCTCGATGGGGCTGACCATCCTCGAAGGGTACGGGCTGACGGAGACGGCGCCGGCCCTGACGCTGAACCCGCCGGAGGACATCCGCATCGGCACGATGGGCGTCGCGCTGTGCGACGTCGAGCTGGCGCTGGACCCCCACGTCGTCACCGAGGAGACGAAGGAGGCCGAGTCCGGCGAGGTCGGCGAGTTGCTGGCGAAGGGCCCCAACGTCTTCTCGGCGTACTGGAACAAGCCGGACGAGACCGAGGCGGCGTTCACCAAGGACCGCTACTTCCGGACCGGGGACATCGTCGCCCGCGACGAGGACGGCTACGTCACCTTCGTCGACCGCCGGAAGAACCTCATCGTGCTCGACACGGGCAAGAACGTCGCGCCAGAGCCCATCGAGGACGAGTTCGCCACCTCCGCCCGGGTCGACCAGGTCATGGTGACCGGCGACGACGAGAAGTTCGTCGGCGCGGTCATCTCGCCGAATTTCGAGCAAATGCGCGAGTGGGCCGACGAGGCAGGCCACGACATCCCCGAGGACCCCGCGCCGGCGGTCGAGGACGACCGCGTTCGCGAGTGGGTCGGCGAGGAGGTCGAGCGGGTCAATGGGGAACTCGGCCGTCACGAGATGATCAAGGAGTTCCGGCTGGTCGCCGAGGAGTGGACCGCCGATAACGACCTGCTGACGCCGTCAATGAAGAAGAAGCGCCGCAACATCCGCGACGCCTACCGGGCGGAGATAGACGACATCTACGGCCGCGGAGCGGCCGAATCTGAGGGCGAAGTCGAGGCGGCGACGACGGACTGATAGCCATCACGTTCCAGACCGGGCGGTGAGTCGTGCCCCCAAGGCGCCGAGGAGTACCTGTTCAGCCCCCGGGCGCGCTCATACTGACTGCTGTGAGCCAGTACCGGATCGACCGCCCGACTGCCGGCGGTCCTACCGGCAACGGGTTAAGTCGATCAGTATCAGTAGAACTCGCGCTCGACGTTTTGAACGGCCTCGATGCGCTTCTCGATGGGCGGGTGGGTCGCAAACAGCTTCTCCAGCGCCGACCGCTCGCCGCCGAAGATACACAGCGCCGAGACGTTGTCGTCGAGTTCCGCGTCGGTCCGCTCGCTCGCCGAGGATATC
>PXSL01000045.1:1370-7924 GCA_003022815.1 Halobacteriales archaeon SW_5_68_122
AGGATGATGTTGCCGATGCCGCCGTCCCGCGAGAAGGCGACCGCGAAGTAGGCGGCGAAGCCGAGCATCGAGGCGATGGCCTGGCCCATCACCATCGTGACGACGTCGCGGTTGTCGATGTGGGCGAGCTCGTGGGCCAGCACTGCCTCTAGTTCCTCGTGGTCGAGAGCGCGCATTAGTTCCGTGGAGACGACCACGACCCCCGCGCCGCGGCGGCCGACCGCGAAGGCGTTCGGCACGCCCATGTCGGCGATCTTCAGTGTCGGCTTCTCGAGGTCCATCTCCCCGCAGACGCGCTCGACCGACCGGTGAATCTCGTGGTATCGGTCCTCGGGCATGTCCTCGGCGCCGACGCTCCGGAGCGCGGCCCACTTGCCGAACTTGTACTGGAAGCCGGCGAACAGGACGGTCCCGAGCAGGACGAGCGGGAGCGGGGCACCGGCCCCGACCGCGAAGACCGCCAGGAGCATGTAGAAGCCGAACAGGATGCTCCCGACGACCGCCATGCGCGCCTTGAGTCCGACGTGTCGCATACCGTCCGACTGTTGTCGACTGACAAATAAATGCGTTCCGGCGTCCGTGTGAACTAACCGCACGGAGGAGGAACGCGGCGGAATCCGCGCGACTCACAACGCATAAGTCGGTTGGTGCCTCCTTACCTCACATGCAGACGCGCGTACCCGCCGGGCTGCCGCTGCCGACTACCGGCGGGAGCGCCGACGCGCCCGTTTCTGGCGAGAAAGGCAAACGTCCGTAGCCGGGTCTGCGGCGGGCGTGACGCCCCCGTCGCAGGTCGACTCCGGACGCACCGCCCGATGACTACCACCGACCACCATACATGACATACGACACGTTCACCGGCGTCTTCCCCGCGATGACGACGCCACTACACGACGACGAGAGCATCGACCACGACACCCTGCGCGCCCACGCCCAGCGCCTGGAGACGGCGGGCGTCGACGGCCTCGTGCCAGTCGGCACCACCGGCGAATCGGCGACCATGAGCCACGACGAGCACGTCGAGGTCGTCGAGACGGTCGTTGACGCGGTCGACGACGTGCCGGTCATCGCCGGCAGCGGCTCGAACAACACCCGCGAGGCGCTGGAGCTCTCCGAGCGGGCCGCCGACGCGGGCGCCGATGGCCTGCTTCTCATCTCGCCGTACTACAAGTCGAGTCCGCCGTCACCTTGGCCGAACACGAGAACATCGTCGGCTACAAGGCCGCAAGCGGCGACCTCAACCGGACCAACGAGGTGATAGAGCGCACCCGCAACGAGAACTTCGCGGTGCTGTCGGGCGACGACGCCCTGACGCTGCCCATTGTCGCCCAGGGCGGGTCGGGGTGCATCTCCGTGGCCGCCAACGTCGAGCCGGACCGGGTCGTCGCCCTGGTCGGGTCGGCGCTGGCCGGGGACTTCGAGCGGGCCCGCCGGCTCCAGTACGAGCTCGGCGACCTGTTCCGGGCGCTGTTCGTCGAGTCCAACCCCATCCCGGTCAACGAGGCCATGGAGATGCGGGGCGTCCACGCCCGGACGATGCGGACGCCGCTCAGCCCGCTCCAGTCGGAGAACCGCGAGCACCTCCGTCGGGTGCTCGACGACCTGGAGCGAGGATGAGAGTCGTCGTCGCCGGCGCGACTGGCCGGACCGGGGGGGAGGTGGTCGCCGAGGCCACGGAGCGCGGCCACGACGTAGTCGGCGTCGCCGGCTCGGCGGGGACCGTCGGGGGCGTCGACGTCCACCCGGCCGGGGAGCTGCCGGAGCTTCTGGCCGACGCGAACGCGCTCGTCGACTTCACCGTCCCGGCGGCGAGCCGCGAGCACGCCGAACTGGCCGCGGCGGCCGGCGTTCCCTACGTCGTCGGGACGACCGGGTTCGACGCCGGCGGTATCGAGTCGCTGCGCGAGGCCAGCGAGTCGACGGCGGTGCTGAAGGCCTCGAACTTCGCCCGCGGCGTCCAAGCGCTGTTGCGCGTCGTCGAGGCCGGCGTCGAGGCCCTGCCCGACTACGATGTCGAACTGACGGAAACCCACCACAGCGGCAAGCGGGACGCCCCTAGCGGGACGGCGGAGACGCTACTCTCGGCCGTCGAGGAAGCCCGCGGAGAGGCGCTGGACCGCACCCACGGCCGCGAGGGCAAGCACCGCCGCGCCGACTCGGAGGCGGGCGTCCACGTCCGGCGCGCGGGGACCGTCCGCGGCGAGCACGAACTCCTGCTCGCGGGCAACGACGAGGTGCTGACGCTCTCGCACCGCGCGGAGTCCCGGCGCGTGTTCGCCGCCGGCGCCGTCGACGCCGCCGAGTGGCTGGCCGACCGGGAGCCGGGCTGGTACGAATTCGGCGACGTGCTGTAGAGCGGCGGCGACCGCGCTCTGTTCAAGGGAAGGGAGCAGGCGACGTCCGCCGGACAGGCGATTCCAACAGAGCCAAGCCCGCCTCCGACGAACCGGGGCGCATGAGCGCACTCGAAAGCGACATCCGGGAGTTGCAGGCGCGCTACGAGAAGGGACTGACCGCCGAGGCGGCCGGCCGCGAGGAGTACGCAGTGCTGGAGGACTTCCTGAACGCGCTGGAGCGCGGCGAGGCGCGGGCCGCCGAGAAGCGCGACGGCGAGTGGGAGGCCAACGAGTGGGTCAAGCAAGGCATCCTCCTGAACTTCGGCCTGCGGTCCATCGAGACCCACACCCACGGCGGCGTCGACTACCACGACGTGTTGCCGCTGCGGGAGACGGGCAACCTCCCCGACCGCGGCACCCGGAACACGCCCGACGGGACGGTCATCCGCCGCGGGGCCCACGTCGGCGGCGACGCCATCCTGATGAGCCCCGCCTTCGTCAATGTCGGCGCGTACGTCGGCGACGGCACGCTGGTGGACTCCTGTGACACCGTCGGCTCGGCGGCGCAGATCGGCGACGACGTCAAGCTCGGCGCCAACACGCTCATCGGCGGCGTACTCGAACCGGTCGAGGCCGCTCCCGTCGTCGTCGAGGACGGCGTCTCGCTGGGCGCCGGCTGTCGGGTCACGTCAGGGTTCGTCGTCGGCGAGGAAAGCGTCGTCGGCGAGAACACCCTGCTGACGCCCCGGGTTCCAGTGTACGACCTCGTCGAGGAGGAGATACTGTACGGCGAGTTGCCGCCCGAGCGGCGGGCGTTCACCCGGTTCGTCGAGTCGAGCGTCGGCGACCACGACCTCTTCGAGGGCGGCGCTCACAAGCCTGCCGTCGTCGCCACCGACGTCGAGGCCGAGACGCTGGAGGCGACCGAGCGCGAGGACGCCCTGCGGGATAACTGATACTGATTGCCGCGAGTCAGTACCGGACCGACCGCCCGACTGCGGACGGTCGTACGGCAACAGCCACAGCAATCAGCATGACGGGAGTGGTCGCCTCGTGGTCTCGTGGCATAGTGGCCTGACTCGGACGAACAGTGAATCGTTGCTTCGAAATCCATGACCGACGGTACGAGTTGCCGTGCAAATTGTACGTATTATTCAAACGTACATCTCGGGCCTGTATGCATGGATTCGAGATGAGAGCGGACCTGTCGGTCGGTGTCGGGGTGGGACTTCTCCCGGAACGCTCACGCGCGAACGCGGAGGTTCGACCCCGTATTCTTCGCTCCGTTAGGCCCAGAATTTAAACGGCCAACGCTCCCAGTGACGGTATGGTTAGTCAGGCAACCAGTTCGCTGGAGTCGCAGTTCGACGGCATCGAGGAGGTACCTAACTCCGTCGACGAGGCGGCGGTCCGCCGTATGAGCTTCGTCGCGAACCTGCTGGACGACAGCATTCGCGTGCCGGGGACAGAGTTCCGTATCGGTATCGACCCGATTCTCGGCATCGTACCGGCCGCCGGCGACGCGGTGTCGGCGGCGCTGTCGGTGTACATCGTCCTCGAGTCGGCGCGGCTCGGCGTCCCGTTCCTGACCCTGCTCCGGATGATAGCCAACGTGGCCCTCGATTTCGCCGTCGGGTCGGTGCCGGTCGTCGGGACCATGTTCGACGCCGTCTGGAAGGCCAACCAGAAGAACGTCGAACTCGCCGTCGACTCCCTTGACGGCGAGTCTATCGACGTCACCGTCGAGTAGCGCGACCGAGATTCAGGCGGCGTCGGCGTGGTCTCCGGCGTCGTGGTCGTCCCGTGTCTCGATTTCGACCGGGTCGGTGTCGCCGTCGTCGGTCATCGCCTGTGAGACGCTGGCGGCAGTGTAGCCGGCGACGTAGCCGGCTGTCCCCCACACGAGGCCGCCCACCGTTGCGCCGGCGGGGCCGCCGACCGCGCCGAGCACCGACCCGGCGAACCCGCTCGCGGTCGCGCTCTTTGCGGCGGCCGTCTCCGGGTCGTCGGTGAGGCATCCACAGCCACCGTGCTCGCTCTCGGTTTCGCCGGTCATATGTGGTAGTAGCGCCCGCGAGAACCAAGTCGTTCGGCTACCGGAACGCGCTTCCCCTTTCGTCAGGCGCCGTCGGCGTCGGCGTCGTCCGTCGCGGCGTCGGCCATCCGTATCGTCGTGGCGTCCTCGTCGATGGCCGGCGCGTCCGCGGCGTCGTCGCCAGCGGCGTCGGCGCCGACCGAGAGCCTGAGCGCGAACCGCGTCCCGTCGGTGACGCCGCCGATTGCCGCCCCCAGCGGGCCGAGCGTCGCACCGAGGACGGCGCCGCTCCGCTGTCGGTCCCGGTTCGTGGTCGGGTCGTTCGTTATGCCCGGGTCTCCGGGCGGCGAGGTGCCAAGCGTTTCGGTTCGAGCCGACAGCCTTGTTATCCGCCGTCCCCCTGACTCGACAATGAGTCTCGCCGCCTCGCCCGCCGTGAAGCGGCTGGCCGACTGGGACGATGGCCGCCTCGAGCGCCTCGCCGACGAGCACGGCACGCCGCTGTACGTGACCGACCACGACCGGGTTCGGGACAACTTCGCGCGGTTCAAGTCGGCCTTCGAGTTCGCCCACGTCATGTACGCCGCCAAGGCCAACACCGGTCGGGCGGTGGTCCGGACGCTGTACGACGCCGGCGCCGACGTCGAGTGTGCGGCCGCCGGCGAACTCCACCGGGCGCTCGCGGCCGGCGTTGCCGCCGATGACCTCCAGTACACCGCCGTCAATCCGCCGGAGGGCGACCTCGACTACGCAATCGATCTCTGGGCGGACACGCCGGAGCTGACGATAACGGCGGGCGCCGAGATGACGCTGGACCGACTCGCGTCGCGCGGCTTCGACGGCCGGCTGGCGCTCCGGGTGAATCCGGGCATCGGGACCGGCCACCACGAGAAGGTGGCGACCGGCAGGGACGCCAAGTTCGGCCTGCCGTACGACGAGGTCGAGCGGGTCGCAAGCGAGGCCCGCGAGCAGTTCGACCTCGTCGGTCTCCACGCCCACGTCGGTAGCGGCGTGCTCGGCGACGACCTCGAGGACCACCGGCGCGCCCTCTCTCGGGTGGCGGACCTCGCGGCGCGGGTCGGCGACCTCGAGTTCCTCGATCTGGGCGGCGGCTTCGGCGTCCCCTACCGCCCCGACGAGGACCCGCTGGACCTCGAGGCGGCCGCCGAGATGGTCCGGGAGGCCACCGCCGACGTCGACGCGACCGTGGCGCTGGAACCGGGGCGCTATCTCGTCGCCGACGCCGGGGCGCTGTTGACCCGGGTCAACACCGTCAAGCAGACGCCCGAGACCCGCGTCGTCGGCGTCGACGCCGGCCTCACCGACATGGTCCGGCCGGCGATGTTCGACTCCTACCACCACGTCCGCAACGTGACCGGGTCGGACCGCGAGGCGGTCGAGTCCAGCGTCGGCGGCCCGCTGTGCACCAGCGCCGACGTGTTCTGCACCGATCGGCCGATTCCGCGCCCGGAGGCTGGCGACCTGCTGGCTATCGGCAACGTCGGCGCCTACGGCATCAACCTCGCCAGCCAGTTCCACTCCCAGCCACGGCCCGCCGAGGTGGCAATCGAGGGCGATGACGAGCGGGTCCTCTCCGCAGGCCGAGAGTTTTATGATGGCCGGATGTCACTTCGGCCTGCATGACCGCAGTCGATGCAACCCCCCATGGCGTGCCCGCGCGTGCCGGTTCGTTCGCCCCTGAATCGCAACCGAGCGGTAGTCAGGGTGAAAAGATGTGAGACAGCTCCACGTCCGAGTACCGGCGTCCGAGCGGTCGAGCGTCGAGGCGGTGCTCGAGGACCTCGACTTCGAGTACGTCACCTCGACCGGCGGCGACGATAGCGACGATGGCGATGTCCACTTCTTTTTTCCCGTCCCGACGGCGGCCGTCTCGGACGTCCTCGATGGGCTGGACGACGCGGACATCGATTCGGACACCTACACCGTCGTCACAAAGGGCGAGTTCGCCCACACCGGCGGGTTCTCGGAACTCCAACGCGAGTACAGTGACGAGACCCCAACCCTCTCGCGGGCGGAACTCGGCGCGAAGATACAGGAGTTGCGGTGGCCGCGACTCATGTACTACGGCGGGACAGTGCTCAGCGTGCTCGCCGCGACGTGCGGGCTGCTCCTCGACCAGCCCGCGCTCGTCATCGGGGCGATGGTCATCGCCCCCCAGGTCA
>PXSL01000046.1 GCA_003022815.1 Halobacteriales archaeon SW_5_68_122
AGCCTCTACGGTATCGACAGCGACGGGTCGGACGACGTCTGGGCCGTCGGCGGCGGCGGCTCCGTCTGGCGGTACAACGGCGCCTGGAGGCGGACCGACATAGGCAACCTCACCCTGCGCGACATCGAAATCGAGGACGAGTCGGGCTACACTGTCGGCGAGAGCGGTCGGGTGTTCGAGTACGCCGCCGGCTCGTGGAACGAAGACACCACGGATACCGGGCAAAACCTCAAGGGACTCGTGCTCGGGTCGCCTAACGTCGCCGTCGGCGCCTCCGGGATCGCCATCGTCAAGGAGGTCCCCGGCGATACACCCGGCAATGTGTCCGGGCTCGGGCTCTGAGGCCCGGAAATCCTTCCGGTACAGTTCGCCGGGGTCGGCGCCACGAATCGCCTTAGTGGTGCGGTTCCCGGGTTCCGGATGACACTTGACCCCGACCGCGAACGGTCGGAGTTCGTCTCGATAGAGCCCCACGCCGGACAAGGGGGTTATCCCCGGTGGTCCCGAGCATATCCCGGGACCTCGAGACACCCGATCACGGCAACTGCCGATGGGTCCCGGTCGGGACTAACCCTGCCGAAGGAGGTTTATCGGTGGTGGCCGACCGGCCGGTATGGATGGGATCGGACCGCCATTGGTCACACCGTTCGATGCGTCCGGCGACATCGACCACGATGCGCTGGCCGAACTGGTCGACTGGGTCGAAGCTCGCGGCGTCGACTTCATCGTGCCCTGTGGCTCCAACGGCGAGGCCGAACTGCTGACGGGCGCCGAGCGCCGAGCGGTCGTCGAGACAGTCGTGGATGCCGCCTCAGTTCCAGTACTCGCCGGGACGGGCCATCCGGGGCTCCGGGAGACGCTCGAGGCGACCGAATCGGCCGCCGACGCGGGTGCCGATGCCGCGCTCGTGGTCACGCCGTTCTACTACGACTACGACCAGGGCGCCCTCGAGGCCTACTACCGCGAAGTGGCCGACGAGTCGCCCCTGCCGGTGTACCTCTACTCGGTGCCCGCCTACACCGGGGTCCGGCTGGACCCGGAGACGGTCGGCGCGCTCGCCGACCACCCGAACGTCGCCGGCATGAAGGACTCCCACGCCGCTCTCGGGGAGTTCACCTGGACCCAGGAACGCATTGCCGACAGCGAGTTCGACCTCATGATCGGCAGCGCGAGCGTCCTCGCGGCGGCGCTGGACGCCGGTGCCACCGGCGGCGTGGTCGCCCTTGCGAACCTCCTGCCCGAGGAGACAGCCGAGGTATACCGCCGGCACGCGGCGGACCCAGAGGCGGCACGCCGGCTGAACGCCGAACTGGTCGAGGTGAACACCGCCATCACGGCCACGTACGGCGTTCCCGGGCTGAAGTACGCGATGCGACAGCGGGGCGCCCCGGCCGGCAGTCCGCGGTCGCCGCATCGCCCGCCGGACGAGGCGGCCGAGGCGCACCTCCGGGAACTGCTCGCCGCGGTGGAGTGAGACCGCCGTCCGACGGCCCGGGACCGCATCGGGCTTCGAAGGGGAACGTTCAGGTGCGGCCGACGGCTACCGACGAACCGAATGCTCCCGTGGGGACACCTAGCCGTCGGCTATCTCGCCTACTCGCTGGCCGTCCGGGTCCGGAGCGGCGGCCCCCCGGCGGGCCTCGCCGTCGCCGCGCTCGGGGTCGGCACGCAGTTCCCTGACCTGATTGACAAGCCGCTAGTTTCGTGGATGAGCGTGCTTCCGGCTGGCCGGAGCCTCGGCCACTCGCTACTGTTCGCGGCCGTCTGCGGCGTCGGCCTGTGGTACCTCGGCCGTCGGGTCGACCGTCCCGACGTCGCGGCGGCTTTCCTGTTCGGACAACTCGCTCACGTCGTCGCGGACGCCCTGCCGGCCGCCCTCGACGGCCGGTGGTCCGAACTCGGCTTCCTGCTCTGGCCCGCCACGCCGGTCTTCCGGTACCCCGGCGACGACCGGGAGCTCGTCGGGTACCTGCTGTCGGAGCTGACGACGCCGCCGCATCACGAACTCGGATTGTTTGCGCTGGCGGTGGCGCTCTGGGTCGCTGACGGCCGCCCCGGCCTGCCGGAGGCCCGGTCGTGGCTCGCGGCCCGGTGTCGCGCCCTGGTGTCGCCGCCGGACGGCTGATGATTATCGCGGCTACTTACCGGTTCGACCGTACGAAGGGGTGCGGTCGATACCGGAACGACGGATAGTAATCAGTATCAGTTCAACCGGTACCGCAGCAGGGCGGCGACGCCCCCGAGGTTGGCCAGCTGCTGGCCGGGGTCGAACTCGTGGGAGAAGACGGTCACGTCGCCGCCCTGCTGTTCGACGCTCTCGACGACATCGTTGATATCGACGTCCCAGTCGCCCTCGCCGGCCCGTTCGGCGCGCAGTCGCTCGTCCAGTATTAAGAGCGTCTCAATGGCGCCGTACTCGGCGGCCATGGCCACCTCGTCGATTCCGTAGGCGACCTTCGCGCCCTCGCCGATGCGCTCCATTAGCTCGTCTATCAGCTCTGCTTCCCGGGCGATGCGGGTCTCGGTCTGGACCTGCTCGATGGCGCCCCGCTTGAGCACCTCGTGGACGCCGCGGTCGCCGACGCTTGCGGTGTCGACGGTCCGCACCCGCTCGGCCAGCTCCGGCGCCTCCGCTTCGATGTATTCGAGTGTGTCCTGTTTCGTGAACCCCGGGCCTGCGAGAATGACCGCCTCGACGTCAAGGCGGCAGAGAACCGCGGTCAGCTCCTCGAACAGCTCGTCCCGGGAGCGGGCGAACTCGCCCTTGCCGGTGGTGGCGGTGATGGAGGCCCGCTCCTCGACGCCGTATTGAGCCGCTCGAGCTGGTCGACCTGCCAGGCCTTCTCGACAGTGAGTTCGTCGTGGGCCTCGACGTTGAGGGTGTGGTGGAAGTCGAGCTGGTCCTCGCGGGAGCAGTCGACGATCTCGCCGCCGACCCGAAGCCGGTTGGAGAACTTTGCGAACTCCACGTCGGCCACCTCCAGCCGGACCCACATGGGTTCGCGCTGGCCTCCGGTGTCGCGGGTCTTGTCGTCGTCGCGCTGGATGCGCCGGGTGGTGTCGGCCGCGGCGAGGTCCCCCGGCTCGATGACGTAGGTGAGATGCCACAGGTCGTCGAGGCTCTCCGGGACGACCGTGATGCGCTCCCGGCGACCCTCGACGCTCTCGCGGTCGGCAATGTGCATATCGAGCGTCGGGCCGGCGGCCCTAAGTGCGCTCCCCTTCGTCGCCGGCGACCTACCTGTCGAGGGGGTCGTCCTCGGGGTTGACGTCCGTCCCCGTCGGGGAGAGGGCGTCGCCCGCCGGCGGCGTGTCCCGGTCCGTTCCGGTCCACTCGGGGGTCACCGGCTCCAGCCCCAGCGCGTCCCCGACCCCCTGCCCGTAGCAGTAGCGGACGCCGGCGGCGACGACGAAGTGCAGGAAGAAGCCGACGAGCACGGCCCGGAAGGCGTACGCGAACGGGAACAGGAGTACCTGCAGCAGCAGCGACAGCGCCCACGCGACGGCGTAGTCCTCGGTGAGTGCGCCCGAGACGACGGTCCGAAGGCCGAACGCCGCCCGGACCCGACCGGTGTAAGCGTACCGGGCGACGGCCACCGGGAGGGCGTACAGCGCGCCGAGCAGGTACATGACGGCGAACAGCGCCACCACGCCCGTTACGGACAGCGCGGCATTGGCCAGCGCCGTCGGCAGCCCGGCCGCCGAGAACAGCGTCGCCGGGTCCCGGTCGAGCCCCCTGGCGTACGCCAGCGGGCCCAGCACGACTGCTGCCGGCAACAGGTAACACGTCGAGATGAGAAGCGATGCAAGCCCGTCTCTGAACAGTCGCCCGGGGTCGTCGAACGGGGGTGGCGTCGGTCGGTCCCGGCCGATTGTCGTTCGGACGACCCGGACGTAGTAGCCACGCAGGAAGACCAACGGAAGGATACCCAGGAGCGCGGCGTACGTCAGCGGTCCCTCCAGTAGCCCATTGGGCTTCCTCGTCGGATACGACAGCGCCTCGCGGAGCATACCTAACTGACGACCCGACCCTGTTTATACTCCGTGTTTTACACGTTCGGCGAGAGCCCCGGCCGGCCTACTCGTCGACCATCCGGCTGCCGCCCGGCGGGCAGAACTCCTGAACGCGGTCGGCGCTGGCCACCTTGCGGACGAAACTGGTGTCCTCGAATCGCTCGCGGAACTCCCGGTAGAGCCGCTTTGCGATGTCGTTCTGGGCGTACCGGCCCGGCTCCAGCCGCACCGATGTCTCCGCGCGCGGTTCGATTGCCGACGGCGGCCCGCCGACGACCCGGGTGTCCGGCTCGCACGTGATGCCGACGGCGACGCCGACCGAGGTGTCGCGGTAGTACTCCCGGTCCCCCCGGACCACGAAGCCGCCCTTCTCGATATACTCGCCGCTTTCCGGCGTTTTGGACACCTGGTCGGGGTCGACCTCGTACACGTCGCCCTCGAACGTGCCGTCCTTCCAGACCGACGAGTAGGAGACGGCGAACTGTGCGGCCTCCTCCCGGCTGGAGTCCGGAATCTCGATGTCCCGCGCCGGTTCGTCGGGCTCGGTGGCCTTCAGCACCGTCACCGGCGCGCCGTGGGCCTGGGCGTGGAAGAACCGGTCGGACGGCTCGATGTACTTCTTGACGAGCTCCTCGTTCTGGTCGGCGTTGCGCCCGCCCAACACGAGAAAGCCGTCGGAAGTCCGAAACCACCGGAACCGCTCGTACCACTTCTCGTCGTACCGGACCGGCACCGACCCCATCGAGAGGTAGTCCCGGTCGACCTCCTCTTCCTCCTCTCTGTCGTCCTCCCGGTCGGTCGCCTCCCACTCCTCGCGGCGCCCTTTGACCGCCTCAAGGTCCTCGCGGGTGTCCTCGATGGCCGCCTGGGCGCCCTCCTTCTTCTCGCGGACCCGCTTGGCCTCCGTGTAGAGCCGGTCGGCGTTCTTCTCAACGCCCATCGAGGGGTCGACCTCGATTCGCGTGTCGTCGACCTCGACGGTGACCGTCCCCGCCGCGGCGTCGACGCCGACCACCGCTTCGGCGGCGGGGATACCCTGCTCGGCGCCTTCCTCGAATGTCCCCTCGATGTCCGCCCAGCCGTGGCCCGCCTCGCGGGCCTCCCGGACCGTCGAGCATATGTCGTCGACGAGGTCGTAGTTGCCGTACAGCAGTTCGGCCTTCTGTTGTTCGGCCTCGGCCTGCGCCTCGAAGTCCTCGATGGCGCCCTCCTGCTGTTCGATGATGCGCTCGTGCTTCTCGATTTCGGTCTCGAAGTCCGGCCGGGCGCTGCCGGGGTCGCTCGCCGCCTCCTCGTCCTCCTGCTCAAGGCGGTAGAAGTACTGGTCGATGGCGCCGTTGAACGTCTCGAAGGCCGTCGCCTCGTAGCCCGCCGCGGCGTGTTCCTCCAGCGGCAGCGGCGTCACGGCAGCGGCGTCACGTCGACGACGCGGCCTCGCGGCTCTCCGTTGCTCGGCTCCTCCGAGGCCTCACTTCGTTCGGCCTCGCGGCTCGCGTGTCGTCCCTCCCTATGCTCGGTCCTCCCGCTCGGCTCCTCCGAGGCCTCACTTCGTTCGGCCTCGCGTTCCTCGTACAGCCGCGGATCGGTCTCGCCGGCCAGGAGGGGTTCCCGGAGCCGTTCCAGCGCGCCGAACAGCGCCTCGTACTGGTCGGGCGTCGCCGCCTCGATGTCCACGGTCTTCTCGACGCCGGCCCGTGTGCACAGCTCCTCGGCGTAGAGGCCGCCGAAGTTCAGCTGGGTCGCCAGCGTCCGCACCAGGTCGGTGTCCGACTCGTCCATTTTCGCGGCGAAGGCCTCGTACTCGCAATCGAGGGGGCTAAACCGCTCGTCGGGGTAGCCGTACTGGCTGCCGGGCGCGACGGTCCGGGAGCGCAGCCGGACGGTGTCCAGGCAGTCGACCACCTCCCGATCCTCGTTGGTGACCGCGACGTTGCCGTCACCGAACAGCTCCGCGACGAGGAGCGTCGTCCCGTCGTCCCGCTCGAACCGGAAGGTGAGGATTCGGTCGAAGCCGTACTGCTCGACGCCCTCGAGGGTGGCGCCGGCGATGCGGTTCCGCAGCATCATCGCGAAGTTCGGCGGCCGGCCGGGCGCGTCCGGGACGTGCTTGGGGGCGGCGACGTGGGCCCGTTTGGGGTCGCCCACCTCGAGGATGAGTTCGACCCGGCCCCGCTCGTAGTCCCGCATCTTCAGTCGCACCAGGTCCTCGCCATAGAGGTAGGCCTTGTCGACGACGGCGCCCGTGTAGTCCCGCAACTCGCCGACCAGCGCCGCGAGGTCGACGCCCGTCATCGCCCGCTTTCGGTCCATATCCGACTCTGCGGCGGCCCGGAGAAAGGCCTGACGGGTTCCGCCGGGGTCACCCGGCGAGAATCGACTGCAGTTTCTCGCCGTTCAGGTTCCGGCCGGACACCGGTAGCACGACCGTTCGACCGGCCAGTTCGTCGCTGGCCTCAAGCAGGGCCGCCACGCTCGCGGCACACGCCACCTCCATCAGAACGTGCTCCTCCTCGTAGAGACCGCGGACGGCCGACAGCATGGCCTCGTCGTCGACCAGCCGGAAGTCGTCTAACCGATCACGGAGCAGTCGAGTTGTCATCGCAAAGGGGACGCCGGTCGCCAGCCCCTCGGCGATCGTCTCCATGCGGTCGTGGGGCTCGAGGGTGTCCTCGGCCCAGGCGCGATACATCGCCGGCGCGGCCGCTGACTGGACGCCGACGACATCGGCGCCGGCGATGGCGCCGACGGTCAGACAGTAGCCGGCCGCGCTGGAGCCGCCACCGACCGGACAAAAGACGGCGTCAATGTCCGGCAGGGCATCGAGTACCTCCAAGCCGGCGGTCCCGACGCCCGCCACCAGCGCCGGCTCGTTGGCCGAGTGGACGTACCGGTAGCCCTTCTCGGCCGCCAGCCGTTCGGCGTGCTCGCGGGCGTCGTCGAACGTCTCGCCGTGGCCGACGACCTCGGCCCCGAACCGTTCCATCGCGCGGACCTTTCCCGGATTGGCGTCCTCGGGAACGCAGACGGTAGCGGGCACGCCGAACTCGCGGGCCGCGTAGGCGACCGACCCGCCGTGATTGCCGGTGCTGGCCGCGATGAGACCGCGGTCGCGGAACGCCTCGTCCAGCTGCGAGGCGAGGTTTACCCCGCCGCGGATCTTGAACGCGCCCGTCGGGAGCGTGTCCTCGCGCTTGAGGTAGACGTCGGCGTCCGTCTCCGCCGAGAGCCACTCCGAGCGAACGAGCGGCGTCTCCGGCAGGCGGTCGCCGACGACCTCCTGGGCCCGGTAGACGTCGGCCGTCGTCGGCGGCTCGAGGTCGTGATACGGGAACACCGTCGTCTCGTCGGGCGACTCGACGGGCTCATACTGGGACATACGGACGCCGAAGGGCCGCCGTCCGCATGGGTTTTTGGGTCCGCGCGAGTCCGGAACGGCTTTGCCCGCACTGGTCGCACCTCGGGTATGGACGACCGTCTGGCCAGCCTCGTCGCGATGGTGGTCGGCGCCTCGCTGGCCGCCGTCGGCGCCGCCGAGTACCTCCGCCCCGGACTCGGTAGTCCCCTTGACGAGCCGTTCCCGACGGGCGTACTCGTCGTCGGGAGCGGCGTCGTCCTGTCCGGGGCCGGCGCCGTCGCCTTCCGGGCGGCGCTGGACCACCTCGCGCTCCGCATTGTCATTGCCGTCGGCTTGTTCACGCTCGCACTCGGTGTCCTCCAGCCAACCGCCCTCCGGTTCGGCGGTGTCTTCTGGCTCGCAATGGTGTCGGCCGGCCTCGTCGTCGCCGGTGCCTACCGAACCCTCTCGCACGCTGAACTTTAGGTGACTGCCCCGCGTGGTAGACGTATGCCGACCGAACTCCTCGACGGCGTCTACGACATCACCTGCGCCGAGACGGAGACCGGCCGCATCCGCGCGTTTCTCTTCGCCGACGGCACGCTCGTCGACTGCGGCCTGCCGTCGACGACCGACGCGCTACTGAACGGCATCGAGGCGACCGGGGTCGAGCCCCAGCGGCTGGTCGTCACCCACGCCGACCGCGACCACGTCGGCGGCTTCGAGGCCGTCGTCCGGGACCTGTGGCTCGAGACGCACGTCCCCGAGGGCGCGTCGGTCAACGGCGAGTTCGAGCCGGACCACCGCTACGCCGATGGTAACGAGATCGGCCGTTTCGAGGCCGTCCACGTCCCCGGGCACCGCGACCACCAGCACGCGCTAATCGACGAGGACCGCGGCGTGGCGGTACTTGCCGACGCCGTCTCCGGGGCCGACCAGCGCGGCCTCCCGGTCGGCTACTTCCACCTCCCGCCGGGCGTCTATACGGATGACCTCGACCAGGCCGAGGGGTCCCTCGAGCGGCTGGCGGAGTACGAGTTCGACGCCGGGCTCGTGTTCCACGGGTCGTCGGTCCTGAACGGCGCCGCCGAGAAGTTGGAGGCGTACGTTTACCGCGGATAGCGGCTACCTCCCGTCGGCAGCGATCCGCCCGCCGGTGTCGAGGCCGCTCTCGACGGCCAGGTGGACCCGGCCGTCGCCCTCCACCCAGTCGCCCGCCAAATAGAGGTCGTGTTCCTCGGCGGCCCGGAGCGGGTCGGCCGGCGGCGCCTCGTCCGGCAGCGCGTATCGCCACCCCTGGCGGTCGGTCCAGTCGGGGTCGGCCAGCCGGTCGTCCTCCAGCAGGTCCGCTACGAGCGAGGCGGCGTCGGCCTTCACCGCCTCCGAGGGGTCGTCGTACCGCCGGCGCGACCACGCCGGCGACATCTGTGCGACCAGCAGTTCGCCCTCGGGGACGTGGCCCGGCTTGCAGGACTCCCGAGAGAGCCAGCCCACCTCGTGGTCGCGGTCGGTGTTGACCAGGCCGTACCACGGCACGTCGAGTTCGAACGGATAGTGCAACAGCACCGAGTAGATGGTCCGGAACGGGACGGCATCGACCGCGGCCGTCAGCTCCTCGGCGAGCGGGTCGTCCCAGTCGGTCGCCGCCAGCAGGTCCGCGGTCTGGGGGGCCGGAGGCGTCAGGAGAACGGCGTCGAACCGGCCGAGTGCCCCGTCGTCGATGTCCCGGAGCCGCCAGCCGTCGCCGTCCCGTGACAGGCCATCGACCCGGGTCTCGAAGGCGACCTTCGCGTCCGTCTCGGCGAACAGCCGCTTTGCGAGCTGTGTGATGCCGGCCTCGTAGCTCCATTTGCGGGCCTCCTGTCGGTCGCTCTCCGATATTTGGCCAGCGTGGTCGAACGTCCACACCGGCTCCTCGACGGTCACCAGCCCCTCGATCGGCAGCGTCTCGGTGACGAGTTCGGTCACGCGGTCGCTGTCGGCCTTGATGTAGTTGGCGCCGTGGTCGTACGTACAGCCGTGCTTTCGGCGGGTCGCCGCCCGGCCGCAGACCCCGTGGGACTTCTCAAAGACCGTCACCTCGTGGTCGGTCTCCCGAAGCGCGTAAGCGGCCGCCGCGCCGGCGGCCCCGGCCCCGACGATTGCCAGTTCCATACCGGTGGTACGGCGGCGACCCAGAAAAGCGCGCACGCCGGCTACAGTTCTGCCGCCAGTTCTCGCAGTACCGCGTCGGCGCCCGGCCCGATCGGCCGGCCGTGGCCGACGCAGGCGTGCTCGAAGGACTCCCCGGCCACACGGGTGATGCTGTCGCGGATCATCGCCGTGTCGTAGGAGTCCAGCCACGGCGGCGCGACAAACCGGCCGTCGGACGTCCACACGAGGTCGCCGAGCAGCGCCGTTCCGGACGCCTCGTGGAAGAACACGGTGTGGCCGGGGTTGTGCCCCGGGGTGTGGACCGCCCGGAAGCCGCCGACCGCGTCGCCGTCCTCGACCGGACGCACGTCGAGCCCCTCGAGACTGTACAGCCGCCGTATCGCCCGGTGGAACAGCCCCTTGTGGTGGACGAGCGGCGGCGACCACTCCCCGCGGACCAGTCGCGCGTCGGCGGCGCCGAGGTAGACCGGCGCGTCGACGGCGAGGCGGGCCAGGCCGCCGACGTGGTCGACGTCGTAGTGGGTGAGAAGGACGCGGTCGACGTCCTCGGGGTCGTACCCGGCGGCCCAAATCTCCCCGGACAATGACCGCCGCGGCACCGGCAGCCCCGCATCCACGAGCGTCACCTCGCCGTCGTCGACCAGATACGCGTTCGCGCCGACCGGTTCCGGCCAGCCGACCTCCAGCAGATGGACCCCTTCTGTGACCCGTTCCGCCACGCGCCTCCGTAGACGCCCGCCGCACATCAATGCCGTGTCCGTCGTCGACTGATACTGACTGAATTTCGACGCCCCGAGGTGTCGAATCTCCCGGGATAGGCACTCTGACGGGATCAGGAGACGACGGGTCCCCCGGAGACGGAGACGTCACGCGCTTCGAGTGCAGCAACCACGTCCGGTACGTCCAGTCCATCGACGACTCCGAAGACGGTGAGACGGGACCGGAACGGCGCCTCCCGACTCGTGGCGAGTTCGGCGAAGCTCCCGTTCATGTCTCCGAGGGAAACACTCGACACGCCCTCGAGAGCGGCGGCGGCATAGAGTGCATGATAGGCGCCAGCCCCGTCACCGACCAGCGAGACGCTGTCGGCACCGGTCTCCGAGCGGAGGAACTCCACCGCGCGGCAGACGTCGAAGACGCGCATCCCGAAGAGCGACGTCCCCAACAGCAACGCATCGTAGGCGAGCTTGAACTCGGTCCCGTAGATTCCGTCGT
>PXSL01000047.1 GCA_003022815.1 Halobacteriales archaeon SW_5_68_122
ACGGCGAGTACTTCGACGCGAACCCGCCGGCGCGGTCGGCCGTCGAGGCGGGGAACCTGCCACTGGGGATGGCCGTTGCGACGCGGGCGTGACGCCGCGAGCCAAGGCCGCCGTGCTGTGGGGCGCCATCGGCGCCCTGGCCTTCCTCGCCGCCCACCAGGCGTACCTGCTTGTCGACGGCGCCTTCCTGGGCGTCGGGCCGATTGCCGGCGTCGCGCTCGTAGTGTTCGCCGCCGCCGCCGCGAGCTCCTACTACCTCGAGGGGCGGCTGTCACCCCCAGGCGGGGAGGAGTAGCACGGCAGCGCCGAACGCGGAGCGTTCAGACGATAGACCCCGGTAAATTCGCCCACGTCAGGATGGCCGAATGGTAAGGCGCACGCCCGGAGAGCCTTCCGGGATTCCGGGTTCAAATTCCGATGGACTCAGTTCGTTCATCCGTCGGGTTTGCGACCGCGTCCGCGTTCGCTCACTCCCAGTCCCGGGGTGCGAGGCGTCGAGCGAAGCGAGAATGTCGGTGTGGCGAGCGGGGAGCGGAGCGAGACGGCCTCCCGGTTGAGAACGAAAGTCCTTATGCGCCGGACAATCGAATTGTGGGTACGGGCCAGGATGGCCGAATCTGGTAAGGCGCACGCCTGGAAAGCGTGTTCCCGTTCGGGATTCTGGGTTCAAATCCCAGTCCTGGCGTAGCGAGACGCGACCGCAGGGAGCGTCTCGGAATGCGAGCGGCGAGCGGCAGTGAGCCGCGAGATGTAGCGAGGTTCCAAACGGAGTGAGGAACCTCAGAGTGTGAACGGCGAGCAGCGCGAGCCGCGAAACGGGTCCGTACCGACCCCACGAGCGCCAACCGACCGTACGCCCCGGAATAGGTAATAAACCCCCGACAGATATTGTGGTAATCTCCCGCTGTCGGAGGTGAGTCAACGCCTGACATACGAGCGCTGTGAGGTGTTTTTAATCGTTTCGTGCCGAGCGAGGCGGGCAGCCCCCCGCGGCGGCAATCGGATACTTTATATAGAACCGTGGACAATCATTCGGACGAACATGAGTCAACAGCAGCGAATGGGAGGTCAGCCGATGATTATTCTCGGCGAAGACTCCCAGCGGATGAAGGACCGCGACGCCCAGTCGCACAACATCGCGGCCGCGCAGGCGGTCTCGGAGTCGGTACGCTCGACGCTCGGCCCGAAAGGGATGGACAAGATGCTCGTCTCCTCGATGGGTGACGTCACCGTCACGAATGACGGCGTCACCATCCTTGGGGAGATGGACATTGACAACCCGACGGCTTCGATGATCGTCGAGGTCGCCGAGACTCAGGAAGACGAGGCGGGCGACGGCACCACGACCGCCGTCTCCATCGCCGGCGAGCTCCTGAAGAACGCCGAGGACCTGCTGGAGCAGGACATCCACCCGACGGCCATCATCAAGGGCTTCCACCTGGCCTCCAACCAGGCCCGCGAGGAGATCGACGACGTCGCCTACGAGGTCGACCCCGAGGACACCGCGCTCATCAAGAACGTCGCCGAGACGTCGATGACCGGCAAGGGCGCCGAACTCGAGAAGGACGTTCTCGCACAACTGGTCGTCGACGCCGTCCAAGCGGTCACCGTTGACGCCGACGACGGCGAGACGGTCGTCGACCTCGAGTACGTCAACGTCGAGACCGGGACCGGCCGCTCGGCCGGCGAGTCCGAACTGCTCGAGGGCGCGGTCATCGACAAGGACCCCGCCCACGACGAGATGCCGACCGCCTTCGAGGACGCCGACGTCCTGCTCATCAACGAGCCGATCGAGGTCGAGGACACCGACGCCGACGCCAGCGTCCAGCTGGACAGCCCCGACCAGCTCCAGGACTTCCTCGACAAGGAAGAAGAGCAGCTCCGCGAGAAGGTCGAGACCATCGCCGACGCCGGCGCCGACGTCGTCTTCTGCCAGAAGGGCATCGACGACCTGGCCGAGCACTTCCTCGCCCAAGAGGGCGTCCTCGCGGCCTCCCGCGCGAAGAAGAGCGACCTCGGCTTCCTGCGCGAGGTCATCGGCGGCAACGTCGTCTCCGACCTGGACGCCCTGACCGCCGAGGACCTCGGCAGTGCCGACGTCGAGTTCGACGACGACGAGGAGCTGTTCCACGTCGAGGGAACCGGCGAGGACGCCCACGGCGTAACGCTACTGCTGCACGGCTCCACCGAGCACGTCGTCGACGAGCTCGAGCGCGGCATCGGTGACGCCCTGGACGTCGTCGCCCAGTGCGTCTCCGACGGCCGCGTGCTGGCCGGCGGCGGCGCCGTCGAGGTCGAGGTCGCCCGCCGCGTCCGCGACTACGCCGACGGCGTCTCCGGCCGCGAGCAGCTGGCCGTCGAGCACCTCCGACGCCGGCGTCGTCGAGTCCGCCCACGCCAAGCGGCAGGCGCTGTCGTCCGCGACGGAGGCCGCCAACCTCGTGCTGAAGATCGACGACATCATCGCTGCCGGCGACCTGAGCACCGAGGGCGAGGAGCCCGAGGGCGGCGCAGGCGGCCCCGGCGGCGGCATGGGCGGCATGGGCGGTATGGGTGGCATGGGCGGCGCAATGTGACGCCCGACTAACCGCATTACACCCCGCCGCTTTCGGCCAGCACCGTCCCGGACGACCGACCGTCTATTCTTTCAACGCGACGACTCGCGAGCGACGGCACCGATGATGGTCCCGTTCCACCTGCCCGCTCCTGGTGCTGCTGGCCCGACGACTGACGTCTCCGGTCGGGGCTCTGCTCCGCCGGTAGTGGACTCGCTACGCAGCCACGTCGGAGAGGTGTTTCGGCGCGCACTCCGGTCGGAACGCGCCGAGAGCGCGGATGGCAACGCTGGCCCAGACCCAGCCGAGGAAGGCGGCGTGCAGCAGGTACGCGGACACGTCTACCGCCGTCCAGACGGCGAAGACGACGGCCAATAGGACCGTTGTGAGTATCTTGCTCATCATCGACAAGCGGGCGGGCAGAGCGAGATAGAGCACGTCGCAGTCCTCGCCCTCCGCCGGGAGTGGAATCGTTATCCGGTGGAGTCAGCGGGGGGATTCGGCGCGTACTCAGGGCGGAACGCACCGAGGACGCGGGCGGCTGTGACAGCCCAGATGAACCCGAGAACGCCGGGTTCGTACGGCAGGTCGGGGGCGTACGCCACGAGAGCGATGACGGCTGCGACGAGCAGAAGCGTCTCGAGGGTACCGCTTATCCGCGACAACAGGAAGGGCCCAACGACGTACGCGAAGCAGAGGCCGATCCCAGCGCCGACGACGGCCGCCACGAGAGCGACCCCCGGTTCCATTGGTACGCCTTCCATAATCGAGCCCTCCAGTCCCGGGTCGAATACGTCGGCGACCATCAGCACCGTGACGAACACGGCGAGCAGTAGCGACATGACGGCAGTACGCCCGGGGGACTCGTTGGAGCGCGTTAATCCCATAGTATTAAAGTTCGGAGATAAAGAAAATAAATTTTGTGTCGGTGGTGGCGGCAGTGTTCAGATAAGCGGCGGTGAACTGTGCAGGCCGCCGCCAGGTGGGACCGGAAGCGGCCGAGCGGGAGGGGGCTTCCGAGGTGGTCTCAGTTGAACCGTTACCGTCTGATTCCTTATCTGAACAGTACCGTGGTGGCTCTCCGCCGATGACGACGGGCTTCTTTTGTCGCCGGTACCGGGGCGTCGCGGTACGCTTTTTCCAGGCGCGCCACAAACCGTGGATCATGGAGCACGTCGCCGTCGACGAACTCGACAACTGGATGGGCCCAGCCGACGTCAAGCGGCCGGTCGGCAGGGCGCTGGGTACCGAACACATGGGCCTCCGGCTGTACGAACTCGACCCAGGCGAGAGCACCGCGTTCGGCTACCACGCCCACGAGAACCAGGAGGAGGTGTTCTACGTCATCGACGGCACGCTCGCCTTCGAGACGGAGGCCGGCGAGGTCGAGGTGGGCGCCGGCGAGGCGATCCGCTTCGAACCGGGGGAGTTCCAGCGGAGCCGGAACGCCGCCGAGGGCCGCGCCCGCGTGCTCGGAATCGGCGCGCCGGCGGACGCCGGCGAGTTGACCCTACTCCGGGAGTGTCCCGACTGCGGCGAGCGGACCGACCAAGAGATCGAACCGATCGACGACGGCGCGGCGCTCGCCACCCAGTGTGTCGACTGCGGCGCCGAGACCGGCCGGTTCGCCTGACTCCGGGAGTTCCGCCGCTCGGTTCTCCCGAATCCGGACGTTCTAAATCACCCCCGTACGTAGAAGTTTCCAATGAGCGAGGGTACACTCGTGTACGACGACGACTGCGGGTTCTGCAAGTGGTGGGTCGATTACTTCGCCCGGCGCTCGGAGGTCGAGACGGTCGGGTTCTCGGAGCTGACCGACGACCGGCGGGAGCGACTCCCCGAGAACTACGAGGAGTGCGCCCACTTCCTGACCAAGGAGGAGGTACACTCTTGTGGGGCGGCCATCGAGGAGGCTGCCGCGGTGGCGGACGTGCCGCCGGGGTCGAGGGACATCGTGGGCTTCTTCCGGCAGTTCGAGGACTACGAGCGACTCCGCGAGAACGTCTACGCCGCCGTCGCCGAGCGCCGCGGCACCCTCGGGCAGTTCATCTCTAAGGAAGAGGTCGGAGAGTAGCCGACGCGCCCGATGTGTCGAGCATCCGCGAGCGCCGGCAGGCGCGAGCGGTTCGCCGTGCCGAGCGATAGCGAGACGCGAGCAAAGCGAGCGCCTTGGGAACGCGAACGGCGAACGGAGTGAGCCGTAAGCGAAGTGAGGCGCGGTAACGACGAGCGACCGGAGGTCACGCGAACGAAGTGAGCGGGAGCGTTGGAAGACGAGCAACGCGAGTCTTCCTGAGGGAACGAGGCGCTATTTTTCATCGAAGTGGTTCGAGAGGCGCCGTCGGCGCCTCTCGTCATTCGGCGAATCGCCATCGACGATTCGCGTGGATTTTTGCCGGGCGCTCGCCAGCGACGAGTGCCCGTGCAAAAAGTTCGTTCGGAGGACTTAGTACGCAGGCGCGGATACGGAGCGGACATGAACGTCGCAGACGCGATGACGCCGCGCTCGGAGGTCGTATCCGTCGAGATTCCCGGTACCCGCGAGGACGTCCTCGAGTACCTTCAGGAGCGCGAGTTCTCGTCGGTCGCCATCGTCAGGGACGACGCCGACGGCGAGACGTTCCGCGGGCTCGTCACCCGGGAGGCGCTCATCGAGCAGCCCGACGAGGACCAGCTGGCGATGCTGGTCCGGGAGGTGCCGACCATCGGCCCCTCGGCGACGCTGCAGAAGCTGGCGGAACTGGTCGTCGAGTCCGGCGAGCGCCGCGTCCCGGTCATCGAGGACGACCAGCTGGTCGGCATCGTCACCGTCACGGACGTCGTTCGGGCCATCGCCGAAGGCGAGGCCGACGGCGACGCCGAGGTGGGGGCGCTCGCGACCCGGGGGGTCAATACGGTCCACCGGGAGACGCCGCTGTCGGTCGCCGAGCGGCAACTCGACTACGCGAACGTCCCCTACGCCGTCGTTCTCGACGACGACGGCCGGCAGGCGGGCATGCTCACCGAGGTCGACATCATCGAGGTCGCCCGAGTCGTCCAGGGCGAGTCCGACCCCGGCGACGCCGTCGCCAACCAGGACGACGAGTGGATGTGGGAGGGCATCAAGGCTGTCGGCAGCCGCTCGATTCCGACGCTGAACGTCGAGATTCCGGCCGAACCGGTCGCCGAACTGATGACCGAGGAGCTGGTGACCGTCTCGGGCCGCAAGACCGCCCGCGAGGCCGCACAGCTAATGCTATCCCACGAGATTGAGCAGATTCCGCTCGTGGCGGGCGACGAACTGGCCGGCGTCATCCGGGACGTCGACCTGCTGGAGGCACTGGTATGAGCGAGTTGGCCGACCTGTCGGAACTCGCAAAGCGCCGCGGGTTCTTCTTCGCCTCCAACGGGGCCTACGGCGGGACGGCCGGCTTCTACACATACGGCCCGGAGGGCGCGGCGCTGAAGCGCAACCTCGAGGACGCCTGGCGCGACCAGTTCGTCCGGGAACTCGGCCACATGGAACTGGAGGCGCCGACGGTGATGCCGGAGGCCGTCTTCGAGGCGTCGGGCCACCTCGACACCTTCGACGACATGATACTCGAGTGCGCCGAGTGCGGCGCGACCCACCGGGCGGACCACCTCGTCGAGGACGCCGTCGCCGACATCGAGGACGCCGAGGCGCTCGAACCGACGAGGGTCGGCGAACTGGTCGCCGACCACGGCATCATCTGTCCCTCCTGTGGCGCCCCGCTGGCCGACCAGCCCGTCGAGGAGTTCAACCTCATGTTCGGCACGAGCATCGGCCCCGGCTCCTCGTCGCCGGGCTACCTGCGGCCCGAGACCGCCCAAGGCATCTTCGTCGAGTTCCCGCGCCTCAAGGAGTACGCCCGCAACCAGTTGCCGTTCGGCGTCGCACAGGTCGGCCGCGCCTACCGCAACGAGATTGCACCCCGGCGGGCGCTGGTCCGGGTCCGGGAACTCACGCAGGCGGAACTGGAGCACTTCATCGACCCCGAACGCGACGACCCGCCCGTCGAGCGCGTCGCCGACGTCGAGCTGCCGCTGTACTCGGCGGACGCCCAGCAGGGCGACGGCGGCCTCGAGACCTACACCGTCCGGGAGGCGCTCGAGGCGGACATCGTCGAGAGCGAGTGGGTCGCCTACTACCTCGGGGAGTCGCTGTCGTTCTACGAGCGAATCGGCGTCGACACAGACCGGTTCCGCTACCGCCAGCACCTGCCCGGGGAACTGTCCCACTACGCGGCGGACTGCTGGGACGCCGAGACCGAACTCGGCGGCAACTGGGTCGAGGTCACCGGCTTCGCCTACCGTTCGGACTACGACCTCCGGAAGCACGCCGAGTACTCCGAGGAGGAGTTCACCGTCTTCCGGCAGTACGACGAGCCGAAGACCGTCGAGCGGGCGACGGTCGACCCCGACATGAGCTACCTCGG
>PXSL01000024.1 GCA_003022815.1 Halobacteriales archaeon SW_5_68_122
ACCGCCCCACCCGGAGTCCCACACCTCGTTCACCCGGGAGAGGCGATCCGACTCCAGGCGGTCGTGGCGGCCCGACAGGCGGTCGATGCGGTCGATGAGATACGGCGCGTCGAAATCATCAAAATTCCAACCAGTCATGATCGACGGGTCCGTCTTCTCGACGTACTCAAGGTAGTCGGCCAACATTGCGGCCTCGTCGTTGAACCCGCGGATGTTGACATCGAGGTCGCCGTCGCCGATGGGCTCGTAGTCGTCGACCGCCTCGGGGCCGGGGACGCCTTCCGGGGACTCGTACAGCCAGACGACGTACTCGTCGCGGTAGGAGTCGTGGCTGGTCAGACAGACGATAGTCTGCTCGCCGTCCTCGGGGAAGCCCTGTCGGTCGTCGACCTCGATGTCGAGCGTATGGACCCGTGGGTCGACGGCACACTCGACGGGCTCGAGTTCGGCGTGGTGGAGCTTCAGGCTGCCGTCGTCGAGTTCGCGGGCCGGCACCCGGACGCCGCTCCTGATGTCCTTGTCGATGAGCAGTCGGTTCGGAAAGAGGATGTCCGCCTCGTAGTGGTCGAAGCGGTCCCGTAGTTCGCCGACGTCGCGGGGCGTCTGGCCGAACACTTTCACCAGTTCCTCCCCGCGGATGGACTCGTAGACGACCAGTTCCGAGGAATCGCGCCCGTTGCCAGGGCGGTCGCCGTGGGTCTCAAGGCCGGTGAGGCGGTCGTGGTCAAGTCGGGAGTCGACGACGTCGGCCGCGGTGAGCGGCGAATCGGCGTCGACCGCCAGGTCAAGGCCCGAGACCGGGGTGTAAAAGTACGGCCGGAAATCGTAAACGCGGGCGTGGACCGGCTCCCTGTCGGTCGTCCGCCCGAAGACATGCAGCACCGGGTGCTCGTCGTCGCCGCTCCCCTCGACGGTGTAGTCGACCTGCTTAACCGAGAACTCGATGTGCTCGTCAGCCTCCGGGAACCGCTCCTCGGAAAGGTCGACGAGGTCGACGTCATCGACGTCGGGGGAGGCGACGGCAGCGGCCTCCTCGGCGGGTCGGTCGGCGTCGTCGCCACCCTCATCGAACTTCGCAAGCGTACCCTGCTCCATGGATTCTCTCGTTGGTGCGCCCCAGTAAAAACCTCGGTGTTCCGGCCGAACGCCGTTCCCGGACCCGGCGCGACGGCCCCTCGGCCCCCTGGGTATCGAGACACGACACGCCCACAAGGGATTTACATTGACATGGCGTATCACGGAGCGGTGGAAAGCCATGCCGGACCCTGATACGAAGGCCGAGCAGGACAGCGCGGGAGAGCGCCCCGAACCGGTTGTCGCCGACGCCGTTGAGGCGACGGAGTCCTACCGGACGGAGGAGGGTGTAGTCTTTTATGACGCGGAGAACCCGCTCGGGTGGATGCAGGCGGGCGAGGTCATCGACCTCGAAGAGGCTGCCTGAGTCGCCTTTCGGTGGTCGTCGAGCGCCGACGCTCCTTCCAGCCCGTGCGCTCCAACCGTCCAGTACGACGCATTCGGTCCCGAACCGGCGGGCCGCCGTCCGTCCGTCGCCCTGCTCTCGAGCGGCCCGAGCGAGAACGCTCCGACGCTTCGGGCGAAACTCGGCGGTCAGTCGGCCACCGGGAGTTCGACGACGAAGACCGCTCCCCGGGGCTCGTTGTCCTCGACCCACACGTCGCCGCCGTACCGCGCGACGAGCGTCTCGACGAGGTACGTTCCGATGCCCGTGCCCCCGCTGTCGGTCCCCTTGGCGCCTCTCCCGAAGATCTCGTCCTTCCGCTCGGCGGGGACGCCGGGGCCGTTGTCGGCGACGCGCACCCTGACCGTCCCGTCCTGCCGCTCCGCCGAGACGGTGACCGCCGGGACGTCAGCGGTGTTGTGCTGGATGGCGTTCGTCAGGAGGTTCCGGAACACCGAGTCCAGCATCCCATCGGCGGCGACGGTCGCCTCAGGGACCTGCCCGCGGAGTTCGACGGTCGCCTTCTCGTGGGCCGATCGCACCGCCTCGACCTGCCCGCCGAGGGAGTCAGCCAGCGCGGTCGGCTCCAGCTCCCGTTCGTCGCTCAGCATCGTGTCGCTCAGCTCCTTGGCCGTCGTCGTGAGGCCGATGGCGTGTTCGGTCTGTGTACTGACCGTCCCGAGCAGTTCCTCGCCGTCGTCGGTGACGTACTCCTCGAGCAGGTCGACGTACCCCTTGATGACGTGCAGGTCGTTCCGGATGTCGTGGCGGACGATCTGGCTGAGCAGGTGGAGGCTGTCCCGCTGGTCCTGCAGCTGCTGTTCGTACTCCATCCGGTCAGTCACGTCCTGCTGGAAGCCGACGTAGTACGGTATCTCGCCGTTCCGCTCCAGCGGCGCGAGCGTGATCTGGTTCCAGAACGGCGTCCCATCCCTTCGGTAGTTCCGTATCGTCTCCCGGACCGGCTCGCCGGCGTCGATGGCCCGCCGCATCCGCGCGACCGACTCCTCGTCGGTGTCTTTGCCCTGGAGGAACCGGCAGTTCGTCCCGAGGGTGCTCTCGACGTCGTAGCCGGTCAGGCGGGCGAACCCCTCGTTAACGACGACCAGCGGCTCGTCGTCCTGCCGCATGTCGGCGACCGTGACGCCGATGGGAGCCTCCTCTATCGCCGCGTTCTTCAGCTCCAGTTCCTCGTTGCGCGCCTCCGGCGTGTCGACCTGCTCCCGGTACTCCATCAGCAGTACGTACGCCCCCGCGAGGAGGACTGAGAAGCTCACGACCATGACGAGCCCGCTCAGGTACGGCTCCACAATGGGCTCCGGCTCGACGAACAGCTCGTCGAGGAAGTCGACGTACCGGCCCCACAGAAACAGCAGCCACCCGAACTCCAAAACGCCGATGCCGAGCCGCCGAATCGGGACCGCTATCACGACCGCGACCGCCAGGTACAGCCCCTCCAGGGCGACGTTGGGGAGGGTGTCAAGCCCGACGGGGAACACGGCGGCGAACACGAGCGGCGTCGCAACCGACAGCAGCGGGTAGAGCCACAGCGGTGGCTGTCGGACCGTCCGGACCCGCTTGACAGCCGAGTTCATACTTCAGAACCGTGCTCCGGTTGGAAAAGGCTCCTCCCGAGTGGCGGCATTCGACGCGACGCGGCGCCGGCCGCCGGCGACAGCACCCCCCGCGGAGTCGCGTTACTTTTCACCCAGGAGTCGCTGGCTACGGACGTGCCACCCGTCGGCGACGACTCCGCCGAACCCGACGAGTTCGACCCGGGAAGCCTCGGCCCCGAGACGCCGGGCATTGACACCGACGGCGACGCCATCGAAATCGACGGCGACGTCGATGAGGTGCTCCTCCGGACGTTCTGGGGGGCGGTCATCTCGCTGAACGTCGCCATGACGGCCGTGCCGCTCGGTCTGATGCTGGTCTACTTCCGCGGGAACTGGGAACTCGGCGGCCTCGCGGTCGCCGTCGGCCTCGTTGCCGGCGCCGCCACCTACCGGTTCTACTACGTGTTCAGGAAGGACCGCCGCTCCGGGGAGGACGTGACGTGAGGACCGTCGACCACGACGGCGACCGCTACCTGCTGGTGAAGCGGTCCGACGAGTCCAGCCTCGTCCGGGACCCCGAGACCGGCGAGGAGCAATACCTGCCCAACAAGGAGCTGACCGCGACGGGCGAGCCGCCGCTGGTCGTCGCGGCCCGCCGCGTCCCCGACCCGGCCCGCCGACTCGTCACGGCCGTCCCGTCGGAGCGGGCGCTCGGCGTGCTCCTCGAACTCGATGAGCGCGGGCCGATGGCGGTCCGGACCGTGCTCGCATCGTACGACCTCTGCGAGTCGGACCTCCACGGTCTGTTCGGTGAACTCCGCGCCGCTGGCCTCGTCGCGGAGGCCGACGTCGACGGCCGGCGAGGCTACCGGCTGACCAACAGCGGCCGCGAGGCCATCGAGGCCGTCCGGTAGTCATACTGCCGGCTGTAACTACGAGCAGCAGTCCCGTCCGGAAGATGGGTTCTGGACGGTATCTACCGGAGTATCGCCGAGGAATCTTGAAAGAATCACAGCCGGCAGTATCAGGAGAGCGCCTCCACAGTCGCCGACCGCTCGACGGACGAGCGGTTCGTCGTCGGGTCCTTCCGGACCGCGACCAGGTCGTCTGCGGCCCCCACCAGTTCCTCGTCGTGGCTGACGGCGGCGTCGGCGCCCGTCCCTCGATGCCCTCCGACAGTAGCCGATAGATGCCACACCGCAGCGAGAGGTTGAACAGCGCCCGCTCGCCGCCCGACAGCTGTTCGGGCTCCAGCGGCGTCCCGTCCTTCTGGTAGACGGTCAGCTCGTAATCGCCGTCCAGTTCGATGCGGGCGTAAGAGTCGTTCGCGTACACCAGCTGGAACGTCTCGTTGAGCATCGCCTCCAGCTTCTCGACGTTCCGCTGGCGGAGCTCCGCCCGCAGGTCGGCGTACGTCTCCTGCAGCTGTCGAGCCTCCTCGTACAGCGAGTCCAGCCGGTCGACGACAGCCTCGAGTTCGTCGCGCCGCTCGCGGAGCCCCTCCAGTTCCTCGAGTTCGTTCTCGACGGCGCCGATCTCGGCCTGCAACTCGTCGCGGCGCTCCCGCTGCTCCTCGAGGTACGGCTCGACCTGCTCGAGGTAGTCCTCGGCACGCTCCTTCTCGTCGTTGGCCTTCTTAAGAGCCGACCGGTCGAACTCCGCCTCGAGGTCGGTCTTCCGCTCGCGCTTGTCGGCCAGCCGCTCGCGGCGCTCGTCGTTCAGTTCAGCCTTGTTGTCGCGGCGCTCCCGGAGCTGCTCGATGTCCCGCTCGTTGTCGGCGACGTCCTCCAGTAGCTCCTCGATCCGCTCGAGCCGCTGGCGCCGGTCGTCGATAGTCGCCTTCTCGGCGTTCAGCTCGCCGATGGCCTCCCGGGCCGCCTCGGCGTCGGCATTGGCGTCCTCGGCTTTGGCTTCCGCCTCCGCCGCTTCCGTCTCGAGTTCCTCGGCGTCCTCGCGTAGCTCCTCGACGCGCGCCTCGCGCTCCTCGAGGGTGTCGGCCTTCTGCTCGACCAGTTCGGCGACGTTCGACCGGGACTCTTCCAGCCGGGCAAGCTCGGTTTCGGTCTCGACCAGTTCGACGGCCTGCTTTCGCTCTTTCTCGAGTTCCTCGACGCGGCCCCCGGCGTCGGCGAGCTTCGACTCCAGTTCGGCGGCCCGCTCGCGGTCCTCATCGACGGATTCGACGTGCGGCGACCCCTCGATGGGCTGGCCGCACTCGGGGCACTTGCCCCCCTCGAGCAAGCGTTCGGCCTCCCGGACCGTCTCCTCGGCGTTCTCGAGGTCTGCCTCCAGCTCCGCGACCTGCTCTCTGGCCGTCGTCAGCTCCTCCTCGACCGATTTGCGGTGGGCCTCGACGGCTGATCGCTCGACTTCGGCCCCCGACAGCTCCTCGCGGAGCGCTTCTATCTCCTCGTCCAGCTCCTCGAGGTCCGCGCGGCGCTCGGCGAGGCTCTCTCGCTCGGTCTCGACGTCCGCCTCGAGTTCGTCGGCCTCCGCGTGGGCCGCTTCGGCCTCCTCGTGGAGTTCGTCGGCCCGCTCGCGGGCCGTCTCGGCGGTGCTGGCGCACTCCTGAGCCTTGAGGCGGTGCTCCTCGATGTCGTCCCGCAACGACTCAGCCTCGTCGTCGAGCGATTCGAGGCGGTCGGCGACGGCCTCCGGTTCGGTCGCATCGACGTTCGTCTCGGCGACGGCCGCCTCGAGTTCCTCCCGGAGGGCGTCGGTGGTCTCCCGTAGCGACCGGATGCGCTCGCCGAGCGCCTCGCGTTCGCCCTCCGCCTCCGAGATGGTGGCGGCCAGCTCCTCGATGTCGTCGTCGAGTTCCTCGATCTCCTCGCGGCGGCTCTCGTACTCCTCGACGACGTTCTCGGCGGCTTCGAGCGCCTCAAGGGCCTCCTCGCGGTTCTCGCGCTTGTCCTCGATGTCCTCGGTGACCTCCGACAGCTCCGACCGGAGGCCGTTGAGCCGGTCGTGGAGGTCTTTGTCCTCCTTGGTTTCGATTTGCTCCGTTACCTGTGAGAGGGCGCCCTCCTTGTCGTCGCGGACGCGGCCGACGCCGACGCGGGCGTCGCTGGCCCGCTCGCGGTACTCCTCGACGAACGCATCGGCGTCCATCCGCAGCAGCGACTCGACGCGGCTCTCGACGCCCGTGACCTGCTCCACCGTGCCCTCGGGCGTCTCCAGAACGCAGGTCGTCGTCTGGGCTGTGTCGCCGCGAAGCTTCACCTCCCGCTCGACGTGGTACGAGCCGCCGCCGTGGGCGAACCACAACTCGACGGCCATTTCCTCGGCGTCGTTCGAGATGACCTCGTCGAGCGTTCCCTCGATGGCGTCGGCGCCGTACAGCGCGAAAAAACACGCCTCAAGCAGCGAGGACTTCCCGCTGCCGTTGACGCCGTGGACGACGGTGACGCCGGAACCGAGCGTTAACTCGCTGTCGGCGTAACACTTGAAGTTCCGCAGTCGGACGCGCTCGAACTTCACAGGTAGTCCTCCATCGATGCTTGGTCGTCGGCGTCGTCGGCGGGAGCGCCTCCGCCTTCTGCTTCGGACTCGCCGCCGTCGGCGGCCTCGACCGATTGTTCGGCGTCCGCCGTCGGTTTCGTTCTGGGTTCCGCCGTCCGTTCGGGGGCGGCCTCCTCGGGCGAGGCCTCGTCTCCGGCCTGCTCGTCGGGGGCCGCGTCGGCCGACGCTCCACCGCCCTCCGCGGCCGTCTCCTCCGAGGTGTCGTCCGACTCGTCGGGGAGGCGGTCGGCGACGGTCTCGGCTTCCTCGGCGGCGGGTTCGAACGCCGACGGCTCCCCGAGCAGTTCCTCGACCCGGCGCTCGGTCTCGTCGGCGACGTTTGAGTCGGCCACCTTGCTCTCGCGGATGGTGTCGTCGAGGTCCCGGGCGGCCTCGCTCAGGCCGAGTTCCCGGACCCGCTCGCGGACGGCCTCGTCCGGGTCGGCGAAGGCGACCTCGAGATCGGTCTCCTCGGCAACCTCGCGGCGGTCGTTCACCCGGGCGACGAGCGCGCCGGCCTCGTCGGCTATGCTCTCGATCCGCGCCGCCGACACCTCCTCGCCGTCGCCCGTCAGCCCGACGTGGACCACCGCGCCCTCGAGGTCGTGCTCCCGGAGGCGGTCCCGGACCCGCTCGAACCCCTCGCCGGCCGCCAACTCAAGATCGACGAAGACGAACTCCCGGGTCTCGATGCCGCGCCGGGAGATGTCGACGCCTTTGTTGAACGCCACGATGTTGTACCCCCGGGCCTCGCGCTCGTCGGCGCTGGCCCGCTCGGTCGACCCGCAGTAGGTGACCCAGGTGTCGTCGACTTCCCTTCTTGTGGGCGCGTGCTCGTCGCCGAGCAGCATCGCGTTGAACTCGACGGTCGCCTCCGCCAGCACCTCGGCGGCGTCCCACTCGACGTTGCCGTAGTCGGGGACCAGCGGCTCGAAGAGGCCGTGGGAGACGAGCGCCGCGTGGTCGGCGTCGTGGGGCTCGAACTCGTAGGCGAGGTCGGCCCGCCGGGCGCGCGGAACGAAGTCGAGTCCGTAGAAGGCGGTGTCGCCGACGACGGTCGGCGTCCCGTCGAGACGGGTCGCAAGTCCCATCGCCTCGAAGAGGTCGAGCCACTGGGCGTCCCGCTTGGTCTCGTGGTTGCCGACGACGGCGAGAAACGGGACGTCGGCCGCCGCGAGGGTCTCGAGGATCTCCTGAGTCCCCAGCAGGTCCGGCAGGCCGGGACGGCGGTCGTGGAAGAGGTCGCCCGCGTGCACCACCGCGTCTACGTCGGACTCGACGGCGTCCGACACCACCTGCCGGAAGGCGTCGAGAAAGTCCTCGCGGCGCTCGGGCAGGTGGTACTGCCGGTATCCGAGGTGGGTGTCCCCGGTGTGAATCACCCGTACCATCGGGACGACTCTTCGTCGTCGCCTCTTAAATCGATTCCGCGACCGCGGTGAAACTGGTCGTCGGCGTCGAGCCGCCCTTCGGCGGCGGCCCTGAACCGGCGGAACGCCGAAAGCGCCCGCTCGCCGCGCTCCTCAAGGGCGGTGTTCTCGACGGTCTCGACGGCCGCCGCCAGTTCGGCCAGCCCCGTCGTCTCGACGAACTCGGCGGCGGCCTCAAGGCTCTCGGTGGCGGCGTCGGCCCGCTTGATGATGGCCGTCTCGTCGGCGTCGGCCAGCCGGCGGAGCGACGCCTTCACGCTCGTCGGGTCCGGCTGCCGGCCCGGGTCTTCGGCGACCACGGAACGAGGTGGCCCCGTCACCGGACAAAAACCCTCGGTACGCTCCCCGACACGGGGCCAATCTCTAATTGTGTTCGGCCGGACGGACGGCCCGTGTTGCCGACCTTGCTGGATGGCCTGCTCGGGGTCCATGTCGCCGCGGGAGCGATTGCGCTGCTCGCGGGCCTCGTCGCCGCCGTGACCGAGAAGGGCGGTCGGCGGCACGTCCGCGCCGGACGGACCTACGTCGCGTCGATGGCCGTCGTCGTGACGACGGCGCTCCCGCTCGCCGCCGTTGACGCCGACTACTTCCTGTTCTCCCGTGCTCGCCGGGAAGCGACCGGAACCGGGCGCCGCCGCGCCGGCCGACTGGGCGGCGAACCTGACGATGTTTGGGTTCGGCCTCGCCATGCTCTGTCTCGGTGCCGCCGACCTGCTGGCCGGCGACATCCTCGGAACCGCGCTCATCGTCTTCGGCGTCATCGGTCTCGCGCTCGCGGGCAGCCAGGTGTGGTCCATCTACCGTCCGCCGGAGGACCCACGGGAGTGGATTTCCAAACACATCGTCTTCATGGGCGGCGGCTACATCGCAACGGTCACCGCCGCCGTAACCGTGAACCTCGTGATGCTGCCGCCCGTGCTCAGGTGGGTCGGACCGACGCTGGTCGGGACGCCGCTCATCGCGGTGGCCGTCGCTCGATACGAACGCCGCTTCGATTCGGAAGCGGAACCCCCGTCGCAGTAGCCCGGATACCGGCGCTAACAGGTAGGGTTTATCTCGACCGTTAGTAGCAAGCAGGAGGTCGAACGTTCAGCCGCCCGGTGGCAAGAGTGGTCTCTACTCCTCGACCGCCAGCGTGTAAACGCGCTTTCGCGCGTCAGTGAACGAGAACCGCGAGTCGACGGCGTCGATTTCCTCGAGCCGCGTCAGCGCGTACCGGACCGTCCGCGGGGGTAGCATCGTCTCCTCGGCCAGTTGGCTCTGGGTCAGTCGCTCGTCGTACTCGAGCACCTTGGCGACCAGCTTCGCGCTCGGCGGTAGCTCCGCGACGGCCTCCCAGCCGACCGCGTTCGACTCCGCCTCGAGTTCGCTCGCACTCATCGTACCCTCCGTACTCGATGACGGGTAATAATACTTGTTGTTCCGATTTATTTTTGATAGTAATCACGAGGCGGCGGCGGCCGGGGGCGTCGCACCCACCGTTTTCGGAGCCGTCAGGCGGGTGAGACTACCCGAAGTCTCTTATAATCGTGGGCGCTACCTCGGGGCAATGACAGACACTGTTGACGACGTCGACCTCCCGTACGAGGACGACGCGTCACAGCAGGAGAAGGTGGCGGCGCTCGAGGAGCGTCTCGAGATTCTCGAACAACAGAACGAGGAGATGCGGGACAAGCTGCTGGACGCCAACGCCGAGAACAACAAGTACCAGCAGAAGCTCGAGCGGCTCACCCACGAGAACAAGAAGCTCAAGCAGTCGCCGCTGTTCGTCGCCACCGTCCAAGAGCTGACCGACGAGGGCGTCGTCATCAAGCAGCACGGCAACAACCAGGAGGCGCTGACGGAGGTCACCGGCGAGATGCGGGAGTCGCTCGCCCCGGACGACCGCGTTGCGGTGAACAACTCCCTGTCCATCGTCAAGCAACTGGACGACGAAACCGACGTCCGTGCCCGGGTGATGCAGGTCGACCAATCGCCCGACATCACCTACGAGGACATCGGTGGCATCGACGAGCAGATGGAGGAGGTACGGGAGACCGTCGAGATGCCAATCAAGAACCCCGGGATGTTCGACGAGGTTGGCATCGACCCGCCCTCCGGCGTGCTACTGCACGGCCCGCCGGGAACAGGCAAGACGATGCTGGCGAAGGCCGTCGCCAACCAGACCGACGCCACCTTCATCAAGATGGCCGGCTCAGAGCTGGTCCACAAGTTCATCGGCGAGGGGGCCAAGCTCGTCCGGGACCTCTTCGAGCTGGCCCGCCAGCAGGAACCCGCGGTCGTGTTCGTCGACGAGATTGACGCCATCGCCGCCAAGCGCACCGAGTCGAAGACCTCCGGCGACGCCGAGGTCCAGCGGACGATGATGCAACTGCTCTCGGAGATGGACGGCTTCGAGGACCGCGGCCAGATATCCATCATCGCGGCGACGAACCGCTTCGACATGCTCGACCGGGCCATCCTCCGGCCGGGCCGCTTCGACCGTCTTATCGAGGTGCCCAAACCCGAACACGAGGGGCGCGAAATCATCTTCGAGATCCACACCCGCGACATGAACGTCGCCGACGACGTCGACTACGCCGAACTCGCGGCAACGGCCGACGACGCCTCCGGCGCCGACATCAAGGCCATCTCCACCGAGGCCGGGATGTACGCCATCCGCGACGACCGCACCGAGGTCCGGATGCACGACTTCGAGAACGCCTGGGAGAAAATCCAGCAGACCGACGACGCCGTCGACGCCGAGGTTTCCAAGACGTTCGCCTGAACATTTTTACACGGCGCGCTTCGCGCGCCGGCAAAAACGCTTCATGGAAAAAGACACTACGGGCCTCCCTACGGTCGGCCCTTGGTCCCGCGCTCCCTGCGGTCGCGCGGCGAACCGCTCACTCACGGTGTTCGCTCGCGGATGCTATTTTCTGACGGCCCCGCTCAGAACAGCAGGAAGATGGCGTAGGGGATTGCGAAGAGGAGCACCGTCATCACTCCGAGGATGAGACCGTAGGCGAGGAACGTCCCGGCGGCGGTGAACCACGCCGGGTGGTCGTACTCCTCCTTCAGGTCGGCAACGTCCATATATTGAGGTCCAGTCGCTGTCTCTTAGATGTACCGCTCGACGCTCAGGCCATGTTTAGTTACGCGAGCGCCGGCCGATCAGCCAGCATCAAGCGGGCCCTCGAACGGGGCCGACCGCTCGCGCAGTGAGGCCGAGCAAGCGTAGCGAGAGAGGCCTCGTGACGAAGCGAGCGGGAGGAGCGATGTGTGGAGCGATGACACGGGAGTACAGCGAGGCCCAGCCCGCGAGCGGGAGGAGGCGTTCGGAAACGCCGTTATCACCGCCGAAATACGCTACTCCCTCTAACTAGACGGCACCGACGCTCACGGGACGTCGACCGTACGGCCCTCGATGTCGCCGGTATCGAGTCGTTCGAGCGTCGCCGACAGGTCCGCGAGGCCGACCGGCTCGACGTTGACTGACAGCCGTCCCTGCCGGGCGAGGTCCAGCACATCTTGCAACTCCGCGGGGTTGCCCCACTGGACGGTCCGGTAAGTCACCTCGCCGCCGACCAAGGGATTCCAGGCGAACTCGATGGAGCCGCCGCCGATGCCGGCCAGCACCAGGTGACCGTCGGCGCCGAGGGCGTTGCTCGCCCACCGGAGCGTCTCGTCGACCCCGACGAAGTCGACGACGACGATGTCCACCGGACCGCCGGCGGCGGCCTCGATGTCGCGAGGGACGGAGCCGTCGGTCCCGATCGCCGCGTCGGCGCTCAGTTCCTCCGCCCGCTCGAGTTCCGCGGGGCCGCGGTCGACGGCGACGACCCGACAGGCTCACAGCCGGCCGAACTGGACGCCGAACGAACCGAGGCCGCCGACGCCGACCACCGCCAATGAGTCGCCCGGCCCTCCCTCGGCCTTCCGGAGCGACCGATAGGCCGTCAGCGCGGCGTCGGTCGGCGGCACTCCCTCCACAGGGTCCAGCCGTCCGAGTGGAAGCGCGCCGCTCGCACGGGTGGCACGACGCCGCGTAGACAAAGAGCATTCCGGTGGTCACCCCAGAATGTCGGCGACGCGCCGCGGCTCCTCGGTCAGCGCTGGGTCCTCCTCGACGAGTTGTAGCACCTCGTGATCGGTCACTTCCGGGTACTCCTTCCGGGTGGCCTCCTCGATGAGTTCCGCCTCAAGGCGAAACTCGGTGCCCTCGTAGATGACCTCCACGCCCTGCTCGTCGAACGAGAGAACGGTCATATCACGGTTTGGCGGCTGTCACTTGTAAGGGTGGCTGGTCGGAACTATCAGGCGGGACCCCCGGCCGTCGAAGAGGTGATCAGCGCGTTCGGATTCGGACCAGTCAGACTCCGGATGGCGAGGGCTGGCGGTCACGGAGCGGCGTCACGTCAAGAACGCAACGGAGTTTCCCCTCCCCGTCGCGGGGGGCGCCCTCGCGAGCGCGTCGACGGCCCCGGTATGCATTCTAACACCTGACACAAACGTCTATGGGCCGCAACGGCTACTGCATCGCGTCGGACGGGAATTTTGAACGCGACCGCATAGAGGAACTCTTTTTCGCGTATCTCGTAGCCGACCCGGTAGAGACTGAGGTTCATTGGCGACCGGTCGGACGGTCACCGGTTCGAGCACCTTCACGACGAGGCCGCGGCGACCGTGGCCGCGACCAGTTCGAGGGCGGCGGACTCGGCGGCGTCGTATAGGCGGCCGGCGGCCGGCATCGGCGTGTGGTCGTTCAACTCCATCAGTTCGCTCGCGGCTGCCGCCGTGTCGGGGTGGCTCTCCGCCGCGTTGGCCTCCGTCTGGCACTCGATCATTAATGACCCGTTCCGGTAACTGAACCCGAGTTCCACCCTTGAGGGCCCCGAAATCGGTGCTCCGGAACGGCACCGCGCCGCCAGGGTCGGCGGCCTCGATGATGTCCTCAAGAAGCAAGCGGGCGGCCTCCCGGTGTGCCTCTAACAGCTCCCCACTCCGGTAGGGCCCCCGACGTCCCGGTCGATGATCATCCGTACCTCTGTTCGACCTCAGATAAATGTACCGTCCGACACTGCGACGGCCGCCGAGAGCGCCCGCGTCACCGCCCCGGCCCGCTCCGGGCGTGCCCGCTCGATTGCAGGACTGCGGAGCGTCTGACGGGCGTCAGACTCCGGGGTGGATTTAATACGCGGCACGCGCCATTGCCCACCGTGTTCGGCTCCGACCCGCTCGAGGAACTGGTGATTCCCGACGGCACACACGTCAAGGAGCACGACCTCGACACCGAGGGGGACGTGCTCGTCGGCGGGCAGAGCACCGTCCCACATCACCGGTCAGCTCATTGTCTCCGGGGACCTCGACATCGGCGACGACGTCGACATCGAACGCGGGTTCGAGGCCAACGGCTGGATCGTCATCCGCAACCCTATGCCCACCATCGTCTTCCTGTTCGTCTACCTCTCGCAACTCCTCCGCATCGGCGAGGAAGAAGCTGCCGAAGAGGTCGCCGAGGAATTCCTAGCCGACGACCGCGAGGTCGAACCGGTCGTCGTCCCGCGGGGCGCTGACGTGTCTGACGACGCCTGGCGCGTCTCGACGCCGGCGATGGTCGGCGACGACTGCCGGATGCACGGCAACGTCCGGGCGACCGACATTGAGGTCGGCGCCGACACCGAGATTTTCGGCAGTCTCCGCGCCAAGGAGGACATCCGCGTCGGCTCCGGCACGGTCGTCCACGGCGACGTGACCACCAAGACCGGCGACGTGGTCGTCGCCCCCCAATCGCACGTTCGCGGCGACATCTCCTGTGAGGACTGCAACCTCTCGGAGGCCGCCGAGGTCGACGGCGCCATCCGCGCCCGCGGGGAGACGAACTTCGCCGCCGTCCCAGAGGGGTCCGACGCGACGGCCGGCGCCGAGGCCGAGACGACTGCGACAACGACCGACGGCGACAGCGAGGAGACGGCGGCCGACCTCGAGGCCGCCGTCGTCCCGCTCGGGACGGGCGAACTGGCGGCTGATTCGCCGCCCGCCGTCGTTCCGCTCTCGGAGAGCGAGCGCGACTGGGACGACCCCGCGGCGACCAACGGGGACGGCGTCGAGGGCGTCATCGCGGACGCCGAAAAGCAGTGACGGGGCGAGCGACGGTAGTGTTCAGATACGGGATCAGGTGGTGACGGTTCGACTGAGCCCACCTCGGAAGCCCCCTCCCGCTCGACGGCTCCGACTCGCTGCGATCCTCGGAGTTCGTCCTGCGGTTCTAGCGTCGTCGGAGCCGCCGACCGGTCGGCCCCTTCCAGTCCCACCCGGCGGTGAAGTGTGCAGGCCACCGCCGCTTGTCTGAACACCGCCCGAGCGACTGCCGGACGCCCCGAGCGGTAGCCGCTGGGCAACCGAAAGGCAGTTCGGCCCCCTCGCCCCAGGAGTGGTATGCTCTCGGTCGCCCTCGCCGGCAAGCCCAACGCCGGCAAGTCGACGTTTTACCGGGCCGCCACCATGGCCGACGTCGACGTCGCCAACTACCCCTTCACGACAATCGACCCGAACCGGGGCGTCACCCACGTCCGCACGCGGTGTCCATGTCTCGACCTCGAGTCGCGGTGCGGCAACGACAACTGCCACGACGGCAAGCGGTACGTCCCCGTCGAGTTGCTGGACGTCGCGGGGCTGGTCCCCGGCGCCCACGAGGGCAAGGGCCTCGGCAACCAGTTCCTGGACGCGCTGTCGAATGCCGACGTCATCCTGCACGTCGTCGACGCCTCCGGCGGCACCGACGCCGAGGGCGAACCGCTCGAGGTCGGCGCCTACGACCCCGTCCAGGACGTCGAGTTCATCGAGACGGAGATGGACCTGTGGCTGGCCTCCATCGTCAAGGACAACTGGGAGACCGTCGAGCGGGGGTCCCGCTCGCCGGAGTTCGACTTCGAGGACGCCCTGGCGGACGTGCTGACGGGCGTCGGCGCCACCCAGTACGACGTGATGGCCGTTCTCCGGGAGATGGACTACTCGACGGACCCGATGGCCTGGACCGACGCCGACCGCGAGGAACTGGCCCGCCTGGTCCGCCGGCGCACGAAACCCATCGTCGTCGTCGCCAACAAGGCCGACGTCGCCCCCGCCGAGAACGTCGAACGGCTCGAGACGGCGGCCGGCCACGTCGTCCCCTGCACCGCCGAGGGCGAACTCGCCCTCCGGCAGGCCGTCGAGGCCGGCGCCGTCGCGTACGACCCCGGCGACGACGGCTTCGAGATAACGGCCGACGTCTCCGACTCGCAGGCGGAAGGACTGGAGCGCATCCGCGGCGTCGTCGAAGCGTTCGGCGGCACCGGCGTCCAAGGGGCGCTCGACGAGGCCGTCTACGACCTGCTGGACCACTTCACCGCCTACCCGGTTCAGGACGCCTCGAAGTGGACCGACGGCCAGGGCAACGTTCTCCCCGACGCGTTCCTCCTGCCGGACGGGTCGACGCCGAATGACCTCGCGTACGCCGTCCACTCCGACATCGGCGAGGGCTACCTCCACGCCGTCGACGCCCGCGCCGACCGTCGCATCGCCGAGGACCACGAACTCGACGAGGGCGACGTAGTCAAAATCGTCTCGACGGCGACCTGACCCGGCGGCGACGGCTTCCGCCTGCGTGTAATATTAGTAGTTCCAGCCGTATGTGAAAATGTACCATGTGCCATGGCTTCGACATCCGTGACCGACGCGAGTTCGAGCGCGAGGAGTCTGACGACGAGCGGCCGTCGTTCGCCAATGAGGAGGCGAGCGTCGAAACCGAGGTGCTGACCGACGGCGGCGACGACGAGGAAGCGGAAGCCGAGGAGTAGCTCCGCCGGCCGCGACTCGACTCGAACCTTCGACTTTCTTTCGCCGACGCGTCGACAGTGCCGGAACCCGCGATTGGCCGACGGCCCGGCTGCCGGGCCCGCGCGCCGCCCTGAATGCGAGAAGATTTATGTTGCCGTCGGGAAAATTGCGGGACATGGCATCGGGGAACGAACTCGCGCTCTACGGCTTCCTGTCGCTGGTGGCAGTCCTGCTCGTCCTCATAACCGGGCCGCTCGGGCTCATCGCGATTCCGTTCGTGCTCATCGTCGTCGGGTTCGCGAAGATGAGCAGAGAGTCGGACACGGAGTCGGCGGGGCCGGTCAACTGTCCTGGTTGCGGCGCCCCGAACGAGCCGGGGGCGGAGGTCTGTCAGCACTGCGACGGAACGCTCTGAACACGGCCGTCGGTCACGCCAGCCACACCGCGGCGACCAGCACCGCCAGAAAGAGGTACGATCCGCGGATGAGCAGTTTCGTCGCGAGCGAGGCGTCCTCGCCGGCTCGCCAGGCGAAGGCCGCGACGACGCCGAACACTACCGGCGCGAAGACGCTGGCCGGCGGAAACACGCCGGCGACCGCGAGCACGACCACCCCGACCATCCCCGCCGTCATCAACCCGTAAGCGAACCGGTGGGCACGCCTGGGGCCGAGCAGGACCGCGACGGTCCGCTTCCCGATGGAGCGGTCGTACTCGTAGTCCTTGGCGTCGTCGATTGTCTTAATGCCCGAGAGGATGACGAGGAAGATAACGGCGAAGGCGACGACGGTGGCCGACAGTGCCGCCGTCTGCACGTAGTAGCCGCCCAGAAGCGCGAAGGCGATGCCCGCGGGGTAGCCCGCGGTCGCGCCCACCGGGTTGAGGTCGAGTTGCGGCGCGTGGAGGTAGCCGATGACCCACCCCGGCAGGGTCAGCCCCAGCGAGGGCGGCTCGACAGCCGACCGCGGTCAGGGGATGGTCGTCGTCCTCGCCGCGGCGGTGGAAGTCGACGTAACCGTCCTTGATGTGGGCGGTGTAGAGGGCGGCGAAGGCGGCGGTCAGATGTAGCGCCAGCAGCGCGACGTCGAGACCGTCGGCCAGTACGGCGCCGAATGCAGAGGCCGCAAGCGGGGGCAGCATGAACACCGGGTGCACCTGCGACGCGAGCGCGCCGACGTCGGCCCGGACGCCGCGCCCGTGGCGTGCGATTGCCATACCCCACCTACGACGGGGGCACTAATTACTCTACGGCCGGCGGTCAGGGGCGTGTTTAGTTACGGGAGAGTAGCGCACTTCGGCGGTGATGACGGCGTTTCCGAACGCCCCCTCCCGCTCGCGGAGCGAGCCGACGCAAGCACGACCATCGGCCGCGCGCAGCGAGGCTGAGCGAGCACAGCGAGGGAGGTCTCGTGACGAAGCGAGCGGGAGGAGCGACGTGAGGAGCGACGACACGGGAGCATGGTTCGAAAGACGGCTCCGCGCGCCGTCTTTCGTCATCCCGGAAATCGCCGATTTCCGGAGACAGCGAGGCCCAGCCCGCGAGCGGTCGGCTCCGTTCGAGGTCCCCTCACGCTGGGTGACCGGCCGGCTCTCGCGTAACTAAACACGGTGGCAGTCAGCGCCGGACCTCGTAGACGGTGACGTCGCCCCGCTGGAATGCCACCTCGAGGTCCGGGTGATCGGTGACGGCGAGGTCGTAGCTGTTCCGCTCGACCGGGCCGACGTAGACGTACTCGACGCCGTAGCGGTCGAACAGCGCCGACTGCTCGTCGGTCGACCCCTCGTAGAGGGTTCGGACGTCCGAGACCCGGCGGTCCACGAGTTCGGCGTCGCGGCGCTGTCGCTGCTGGAACACCGGCCCGCCGAGCACTGTCGGGTGGCCCGTGAGGCTCGCGGGCGCCGAGGCGCCGTTCCCGTCCTCGGGCTGCCACCGGTACCCCCCGGGGGCCATCACGACGGTCTGTCGGCCCGGTTGCCGGTTCAGCCAGTCGATTGCGGCCGCCTCGTCCGGGTAGAGCGCGTCGGTGTAGGCCGTCCCGTCGAGCGTCGGCCCGTCGGCACCGACCGGGTCGTCGAGCTGTGCGGGGACGACGAAGCCGGCATACAGCCCGGTCAGCAGCACGACGGCGACCGTCAGGGCGGTGCCGGTGCGCCTGAGGCGGTCGCGGTCGACGTCGACGTCCAGCGACGGCCGCCCCCGGGCCAGCACCGGCAGCAGGGCCGCGGCGGCGACCGACCAGAACAGCCACACATGGACGTAGTACTTGAAGATGATGTTGCCGGCCGGTCGCGGAGCAGCCACCACCCGGCGGCGACGAGCGGCACCGTCAGGCCGACCGCGGGCGCGCCCAGCACGGCCGTGACCCCGAGGACAGCGACGCCGCCGAGTAGCACCGCAAGCGGCGGAACCCGGTCGGTCGAAAGCCGGCGGGCGACGTACGCGGCGAACACCGCGAGGAAGGCGCCGTGGACGACGAGCAGCGGCCCGAGGCGCGCCCACTGGTCCCAGTAGACGACCGTCTGGTCGGGACCGCCCGCGACGACGCCGACCCAGTACGGTAGCGTCCAGGCAATCGCGCCGACGAGGACGGCCAGCGTCCCGGCGAGGGCGACCCCGAACCGGGCCACCTCCTCGGCGGCGGCGTCCCGCTCCTCGAAGAGCCCCTTGCCGTGGGAGCTGAGCAGCGCGGTCGGCTCCCCGGGCGCGAACGCCAGCGCCAGGAGCGTGACCGCCAGTACGGTCGGGAACGACCAAATGTTGAGCAGGGCGATGAGGCCGACGACCGGCGGCAGGGCACCGAACAGGGCCAGCCGGCGGGTCCGGGTGCCGCCGAGCCAGTAGCTGAACAGCAGAGCAACAGCCAGCAGGGTGAACGGCTGGCTCATCATATGGGCGTGGAGGTCGCCGTTTATCCAGGCGAAAAGCGGGAACTCGGTCGCCGCCAAGCCGCTCGAGGGGTCGTCAGGCCGGGTGTCCATCACCCGGCTGGCGGCGAAGTAGCCGAACTCGCCGGTGACGTCCGCGGGCGTCCAGGAACTCGCGCCCTCGGGGACGCCCGGCGCCGACGAGACCAGGCCGTCCGGGAGTAGCCACCCCAGGACGTTCGCGGCGGTGTGGAGGTTGCCGGCGACGCCGACGAAGAACGCGCCCAGCCCGGCCGCCGCCCGCCGCGGCACGTCTTGGGCCGACCCGAGGGCGCCGGCCAGCCCGTAGGCCGCGGTAACCAGCGCCGCGTAGAAGCCCGACAGCGCCAGGTTGTACGCAAAGCGGGGCGCCGTCCCCGTCAGAAGCGCCAGGAGCGCCGACAGCATGTGGCCGCCGTAGTGGTACTGGACGGCCTCGCCGGCGAACCACACGTCCTCCGGCGGGAGCGCGTCGGCCCGGAGCGAGGCTTGCACCAGCCCCACGTCGAGCATCTCCTCGCCGATGTCGACCGGCAGGGGCGCGATGGCGGGGTTCGCCGCGCGGATTGCGATCATTAGCAGGAAGGCGGCGGCGAACACCGCCGACGCTTCGGCGAACTCGCGGGAATCAACGGCGTCGCTGTCGCCGAGGAGGGTGCTGGCGAGGACGAGCGCCGCCAGGCCAGCGACGAGCGCGGGCCACCCGAAGGCAAGGTGCCCGGCCAGGTGGCCGACAACGGCGACCACGGCGAGGCCGACCGGGACGGCGAACGCCGCCCCCGAACCGTCGAACCGGGGGAACAGCGCCCCGACCAGCGGGAGCGCCGCCACCCCGTAAACCTCTTGCGGAGTCGACGTTTTCGGGGAATCGAACCGCTTTTGCGGACCCCGGCGCGAGGGAGTACCATGACCCGCCTCGGGGTCGTCGTCCCCGCCTTCCGCCCGGACGTCGACTGGCTGGAGTCGTACCTCCGGGACCTGGAAGCCGAACTCGACCCGGCGACGCTCCGGGTCGAACTCGACGACCCGACCGCCGCGACGCTGGAGGCCCTCTCGGCGCTCAAGATGCCCGCCCTGGAGGTCGACGCCGTGCCGTACCGCCGGGGGAAGGGCGCGGCCGTCACCGCCGGCTTCGAGGCGCTCTCGACGGACCGGCTGGCGTTCGTCGACGCCGACGGCAGCACGCCCGCCGCCGAGGTCCGGCGCGTCGTCGACGCCCTCGGGGAGGCCGACGTGGCGGTCGGCTCCCGGCGGCACCCCGACGCCGAGGTGGTCGGCCACCGGACGTTCGCCCGACGGTTCCTCGGCGACGGCTTCGCGTGGCTGGCCCGCCGGCTGCTGGCGGCGGACCTGTACGACTACCAATGCGGCGCGAAGGCGCTGACGGCGCCGACCTGGGCGGCCGTCCGCGACCACCTCTACGAGCCGGGGTTCGCCTGGGACGTCGAACTGGTGGCGATGGCCGCGGCGCTGGACCGGACCGTCGCGGAGGTGCCCATCACCTGGGAGGACCGCCCGGGATCGACTGTCTCGCCGGTTCGGACGTCGCTGTCGATGGCGACGGCGCTTTTCGTCGCCCGCCACCGCGCAAAACGGCTCGGGAACAGCCCGCTCCACGACGCGATCGCGCGCGGCGAGGAGCCGACGGCGCTCGTCGAACGGGGGAGCCACAGGCGCCAATGACGACGGCCGACCCCGACGAGACGGCCGTCGACGCCGACGAGGAGGCCGGGGGCGGCGAGTACGGCCCCCTGGCGGCCGTTCAGGACCGGATTCGGGCGCTGGCGACCGCCGAGCGCATCGGCCGGTTCGTCTCCGTCGGCGTCGCCGGCGCCACCCTCGAGACGGTCATCGTTGCGCTGCTGACAAGCGGCGTGCTTGCGACGACGGCGCCGCCGCTCGCGGCGAAAGCCGTCGGCGCCGAGGCATCCATCACTCTGATGTTCCTGCTCAACGACCGCTGGACGTTCGCCGACGAGGGCGAGGGCAGCCTCGCGTCGCTTCTGGGCCGGTACGGCAAGTCGCACCTCGTTCGCCTCGGCGGCCTCTCGGTGGCGTTCGCGGCGCTTTTCATCCTCACGTCGCTGACGGACGTCCGGCTTCCCGTCGCCGGTGCCGACCTCTGGCCCACGGTCGCCAACGGCATCGCCATCGGCGTCGGCATGGCGCTCAACTACATTGCCGAGAGCCTCCTCACCTGGCGGGTCCACGACACGCAGTAGGATTCCCCGGACGGCACCCATATCACAACCCTTAATTGGCGCAGCGGAGTAGCAATCAGTAGCGGGATGGGATAGCCAGGAGATTCCGCCGGGCTCATAACCCGGAGACCGGACGTTCAAATCGTCCTCCCGCTACTCCCCTTCGACTCGTCACTCCTTGATGCTCACCACCTCCAGATCGCCGTCCGTTCGCCGGACGTACAGCAGGACGTCGGCCATCCCCGACTCGTCGACGTCGTTTAGCTCCGGCGCACACCCTATCATCCCGACCTCGTTGAACCCGCAGGCGTCACAGACGGCGGCCTCGCCTCGCGGTTCGTAAGCCGCCCTCTTGCTCGACTGCCGGAAGGTAGCCCGCCTCCGTGAACTCCTCGCCGCAGACCGAGCACTCCGGGATCGCTGGCGTCGAAGTGAGTTCCATGTTCGTCCTTTAGCGGGGCGGCAGAAATAGCTCTCCCCCGGTGGTCGGGGGTCTCCCTCGCTCGGCCCGCCCGGAAGGGTAACCTTCTCGGTGGCGCCGCGAGGACGGCCACACATGCGACACAGCACACCGGCCGCGACGGTGGGCGTCGTCGGCGGGGGCCAGCTCGGCCGCATGCTCGGGGAGGCGGCGGGGCCGCTCGGCGTCGAGGTACTCGTCTCGGACCCGACGCCGGACTGTCCGGCGGCGCCGGTCGTCCGCGACCAGGTCGTCGGCGGCTTCGACGACCGGGCGGCGGTCCGCGAACTCGCCGATCGGGCGGACGTCCTCACCTTCGAGATAGAGCTGGCCGACCCCGACGAGATGGCGGCGGTGAGCGAGGCAACGGACACGCCGGTCCACCCCGACCCCGACACGCTCCGGACGATACAGGACAAGCTCGTTCAGAACCGGGCGCTGGCCGACGCCGGAATTCCGGTTCCGGCGTTCCACGGCGTCGACACCACGGCAGAACTCCGGGCGGCCGGCGAGGAACTCGGCTGGCCGCTGATGCTGAAGGCCCGCGAGGGCGGCTACGACGGCCGCGGCAACTTCCCCGTCGAGGGTCCCGACGAGGCCGAGGACGCCATCGTCGAGGCCGCCCCGGCGCTGGCCGAGGAACTGGTCGACTTCGAGCGGGAACTCGCCGTCATCGGCGTCAAGGGCAGCGACGAGGTGCGAGCGTTCCCGGTCACCGAGACGGTCCACGAGAAAGAGATTCTGCGGGAACTGGTAACGCCGGCCCGGACCGACCCGGCGGTCCGCGAGCGAGCGCGGGAGGTGGCCTCCGACGTGCTGGAGACGCTGGACGGCCGCGGGGTCTACGGCATTGAACTGTTCGAACTGGCGGACGGCGCTATCCTGGTCAACGAAATTGCCCCGCGACCGCACAACTCCGGCCACTGGACCATTGAGGGCGCCCGCGCCTCGCAGTTCGAACAGCACGTCCGGGCGGTGCTGGGGTGGCCGCTCGGGTCGGCCGAGCGGCGAGCTCCTTCGGTGACGACGAACCTCCTCGGCGACGTCGAGGAGCCGGAACCCGTGGAGCTGTCGGGCGTCGAGGCCGTTCTCGGGGAGCCGTCGGCGTCGCTGCACTGGTACGGCAAGCGCGAGGTCCGGCCGCTCCGGAAGATGGGCCACGTCACGCTCACGGACGCCGACGCCGACGCGGCGACGCTTCTAGAGCGGGCGCGGTCACTTCAGGATGGACTGACGTTTCAGTAGCCCCCCTACGGGTCCCCTAGTTCAGAACAACGCGACCACCAGCACGTACGCGTAGAGGTTGTTGAGCGCGTGTAGCAGCCACGCGCTCGTCAGGTCGTCGAAGTATAGCCGCAGCGCCGTCGGGAGGATGCCCCACACCGTGGTGTAGACGACGCCGGTGGGACCGAGGCTGACGATGTGCATCGCGCCGAACAGCACCACGACGACGGCGCCGGCGGCGACGGGGTGGAGGCCGCGGGCGAGTAGCGCCCCGAGCAGGTACCCCCGGAACAGGGCCTCCTCGACCAGTGGCGCGAGGACGACGCTGCCGACGACGATTATCGCCACGGTGGTCGGGTCCGAGAGCGCGTAGTCGAACCCTTCCATCGGCGGGAGGCCGACGGCCTCGGCGGCCGCGGTGACGACCGGGTACAGCAGGACCCCGGCGACGAGCGCCGCCAGCGTCGCCGCCACCTCGCGAGCGCTCGGGCGGTCGAACGCGAAGACGGCCCGCCGACCGGACTCCGAGAGCCGGAGATAGAGCCCCGCGCCGACGACCGCCAGGGCAGCGCCGTAGACCAGCGAGGCGTCGACCGACGTGTACGCCCGGCCGCCCCCGGTGGTGACGGCGTGGACGGCGAAGGCCAGCGACGTGAGGGCGATGGGCAGGTACGCGAAGGCCGCACTTTCCGCAACACGGCCCCGGAGCGGTGCGAGCGACTCGGCGGACGGGAACTGTGGCTGGAGGGTGGCCATTCGGCGGGGCAACGGCGGCCTCCGGGTTCAACCCTCCGGAATCCGGTGGACTACTCGACCGTCAGCCGGCCCGTCGCGGTCTGCTCCGTCTCGCCGTCGCTGGCGTGGACTCGAAAGTCATACCCGCCGAGCGGTGCGTCCGCCGCGGCTCGGACCGGGAGGCGGACGGAGACGCGCCGGGCGGTCTCCCACCGCCAGACGGGCGGCTCGACATCCCAGACTATCTTCGGGTCGGGGTCGAGGTCGGCCTCGCCGAACAGGAACTCGACGGGCGCCGTCCCGCCGGGGTCGGCGGCGCTCGGCCGGTCGGCCACGCGGAGGTGGAGCGCCGCCGCGGCCTCGATGGGAACCGGGGCGGTTTCCCCGCGTTCGACGGTCGTGTCGCCGGCCCGGAGGCCGCCGTCCGGTCGGTATCCGGCCGAGCAGCCGGCGAGGGCGACGCCGCCGACGAGGCCGGTGCTTCCGGCGAGCGTTGAGAGGTACGAACGGCGTTTCACGCTCCCGGCCTTCGACAGGAGCCGGTATATGTCTTCGGTCAGGGAGTGGCCCGCGCTGCCCGGGACCGCAACGCCAAAGCGCCGGCCGCCCCGGGACCCGCACATGACGCGCTCACAGGAGGTCCAGGACCTCATCGACGCGCTGAAGGCCGAGGCGGCGACCGACCGCGACCCGGAGGCGACGCCGGAGGTGGGCATTGTCATGGGATCGGACTCGGACCTCGACGCCATGTACGGCGCCTACGAGGCGCTGACTGAACTCGGGTTCGAGGAGGTGACCGACTACGACGACCCGCCGGAGGCCCGGTTCACGTTCGAGACGTACGTGGTGTCGGCCCACCGGACGCCCGAACTGCTGTACGCCTACGGCGAGACGGCCCGCGAACGCGGCCTCGACGTCATCATCGCCGGCGCGGGCGGGAAGTCGGCGGACCTGCCGAACATGATCGCCTCCATTGCGTACCCGTTGCCGGTCGTCGGGGTGCCGGTCCAGGAGAAGTCCGTTGACTCCGTCGTGGGGATGCCGACGGGTGCACCTATTGTCGCCGTCGACGCCGGCAAGTCGTTCAACGCGGCGCTGTCGGCCGTCCAGGTGCTCTCGCGGGCCCACCCGGAACTGGCGGACCGACTTGAGGCGTACCACGACGACCTGCAGGACGGCGCCGGCGAGGTCTCGGCACGGCTCCACGAGTCCGGAACCGAGCGGTTTCGGGCAGAGCGGGAGTAGCTGCGGTCGCGCCGTCCTTGGCCACACGAATCCCGCCCTGCCCGTGGCGTAAATCAACTCTTATGTATGGGTGCGCCCTATCGTCATACGATACAGACCCGATGAGCAATCCATGGATCGCCGTCGGGGCGCTGGCGCTCGTGGGAATCGCGATTCCAACGTCGATGATCGTGATTTCGAGTCTCCTGCGGCCCAGCGTGCCCGAGCAAGGAAAGCGCGCCACCTACGAGTCCGGCGAGGTACCGACCGGGTCGACGCGCATCCGGTTCAACATCCAGTACTACATGATCGCGTTGCTGTTCGTCGTCTTCGACATCGAGACGGTGCTCATCTTCCCGTGGGCACTCATCTACAGCGACGCAGTCGCCGAGTTCGGCCTGACGTCGGTGCTGGGACCGATGCTCGTCTTCATCGCCGTCCTGGTGATCGGACTCGGGTGGGCCTGGCGCAACGGTGCCGTTCGCTGGGTGAA
>PXSL01000025.1 GCA_003022815.1 Halobacteriales archaeon SW_5_68_122
CCCGAGAGCAGCACCTGCTCGCTGTCGTGGCTGCCCGTCGGCATCCGGAGGTCGTGGGTGAACTCCATGTCGTCGACCTGCTGGTAGGCGGCCTCGAGAATCTCGAGGTTCGTCTCCAGCACCTCCCCGGACATCGCGTCGGCCATCAGGTCCTCGATGTGGCCGAGGTCGTAGTCCAAGAGCGCGCCAGTGGCGCCGACACCGGCGGTGTTTCGCATCACCTCCCGGCCCATGTCCCGGGCCATCTCCCGAAGGTCCAGCGGGTAGACGTGCCAGTCGTTTGCCTCGACGCGCTCCTGGAAGTCGGGGACCTCCTCGACGTCGATGAGGCCCTCGTCGTAAACGATGACGCCGCCCTCCCGGAGGTCGTCGAGGTTCTCGGTCAGCGGCTTTATTTCCTCGGTCCCGTAGTAGGCCTCCTCCTGGGGGTTCCGCGCGAAGGAATCTCCGAGCGCGAGCAGGAAGTTGTAGCCGTCGCCGCGGGAGCGGACCGGGTCCGGCGCGGCCCGTACCTCCACGTACGTGTGGCCGCCGCGAATCCGCGACGGGTAGTGGCGGTGGGTGAATACGTGCAGGCCGGACCGCATCAGTGCTTTCGCGAAGTTCTGGCTCGTCGAGTCGATTCCGTCCCCGGAACCGCCCGCAATCCGCCAGACGATTTCCTCTGTCATGTGTATCACTGCGCCCGGACGGGCGCCTTGTCCAAAGTTCGACGCCCGCGACCAAAAGCATTTGCTACATGTTGGCATAGATTAATAATGATATAGGTCTTTGAACAGGGATTCCGTCCTGCGGTTTTCGCGGGTCCGTTGCTCGGCGGGGCGCACCCGGAGCCACAATTCGGGCACAGGTTTATTACGGGCACTGTCATGGTACCGGCCACACGGAATGTCCCTGAACGAACTCATCGCGGGGGTGGAGGAGCACGAGAAGACCCTCACGGCATTCAACGCAGACGACGCCGTCGAGACCCTCCGCGAGCAGTTCCACGACCGCAACCTGACGGTCGCCGCCGAGCGAACCCCCAGCGGCAGGCCCGACTCCTTCGCCGTGCTCTCGGAGGACGGCGAGTTCGTCACCGCCGCGCCCGTCAAGGAGGTCGTCGAGGCGACGGACGCCGGAACCGACCCCGAGTTCGACGACGAGGCATACCGGCCCGTTCTCGACCACCTCGATGAGACGATGTTCACCTCCTACGACATCGGGCAGATGGTCGCGGCCTCCCGGGAGATTGAGGACCGCGCCTGGCGGGTCGGCGAGGGGACGCTCCACTCCGGCTTTCAGCGGCTCTCCATCCTCGAAGAGCAGATGGATGTTTACGGGCGACTCGCCGGGAAGGACGACCTTGACGTCCACGCCTACGCCTACCCTGACGCGGACGTCCCGCCCCACGACACCGGCCTCACCATCCACGTCGAGCGGGCCGACGAGATAGAGCGGTCGTGGTTCGTCGCCTACGACGGCGCCGGTGTCGATGTCGACAAGTGCGCGCTCCTGGCCGAGGAGCGGGAGTCGCGGGCCTTCTACGGCTTCTGGACGTACGACCCCTCGACGGTCGACTGGATAATCGACCACCTCGAATCGACCTACGGCCTGCTGGAGTCTCAGTAGTCAGTCTTCGAACAGCCCGTCGACAACCACGTCCACCAGCAGGTCCTGGCTCTCCTCGTACAGCGCCTCCGCGCCGGCCGGCTCGAACAGTTCCTCGCGGGCGGCGACGGTGAACCCCAGGAGCCGGAACAGCCCCTGGACCCGCGCGGGGTCGTCGACCCGGAACGAGGGGTCCTCGACCCACCGCCGGATCCGGGGGTCGTCGGCCTCGATGGCCGTCCGGAAGTGATCCTCGACGGCCGCCTCCGGGAGCGTCTCGTGGAGCGCCCGGAGTTCGTCCTCGACCAGTAGCCGGTAGTACAGCGGGTTCGTCGACAGCTCCTCGAGGAACCCCTCGACGGTGAGCCGCACCTCACTTTGGACGTCCGGCGCCCCCTCGAGTTCGGCCTCCAGTTCCTCGGCGACCCGCTCGCGCTCCCGGGCCAGTATCGCCAGGTACAGCGCCTCCTTGGAGTCGAAGAACTGGTAGAACGTGCTCGTCCCGATGCCCACCGCCTCGGTCAGGTCGGCGATGCGCGTCCGCTCGAGCCCGAACCGGGCGAACAGCTCCCGGCCGGCCTCGTACAGCGCCTCACGAATCCGGTCGCGCTCCTCGTCGGTGAAGCCGCTCACGGTGCCACCCCTCGCCGGTCCTCGGTCGCTCGGTGCACGTTCCCCGCGAAAGAGTCCACGAACAAAGGTTTTATGCATTCGTGGATTCACGTCTGGACAATGAGCGACGAGCCATTGCAGGGGCTGGCGTCCCTCCGACGGGACGGCAGGTGGGGCCTCGATGGGGGACCCAACGAAACGGACCGCGGCCGCAGGGGGCGGGCGGATGCGGCGTAACACCGCCGTTCTCGCCGTCATCGCGCTGCTTGCCGTCAGTTCCTTCGCGGGCGTCGCCGCCGCCCAGAGCGACCAGCGGACCTCGGGGTACGGCGGCCAGCCGGGCCTGGACGCCTTCGCGCCGTCGCCGACGGTGTCGCCGGGCGAACGGACCCAGTTCACCGTACAAGTGTCGAACGACGGCGAGGTCAGCGAGGGAGTTCCGCCGTCCCGGGAGGTCGTGACCACTGCACGGGACGTCCGGGTCGACGTCGAGGCCGACGACACTCCGGTGCGGGTCACGAGCGGCGAACAGTCGGTCGGGTCCGTGACCGAGAACCGGCCGCGCAACGCGGCCGTCGAGCTGGTGGTGCCCGAGGGCGTCGACCCCGGTAGCTACGACCTGACGGTGGAGCTGGAGTACTCCTACACCGACCGGGTGTACCCGAGCCTCTTTTCGACGAGCGAGCGCACCCGGACCGTCACCCGACAGGTGACGGTGGTCGTCGAGGACAACCCCCGGTTCGCCGTCCGTAGCGTCGACGCCGACGCGCAGGTCGGCGGCTCCGGGACCACGACCGTCGAGCTCGAGAACGTCGGCAGCGAGACGGCCAGCGCCGTCACCGTGGCACTGGAGTCCCGGGGCGAACGGGTCACCTTTGAGGGCGGCGGGCGGGCCGTCGCCGCCGTCGGCCGCATTGAACCCGGCGAGACCGCGACCCTGGAGTACGGCGTCGCGTTCGGCGCCGAGGCGACCCGACGACCCTACCCCGTCGACGCGACGGTCTCCTTCGAGAACAGCGAGGGGCTGGCCGGGACCGACCGCGGCCCGACGCTGGCGGTGACGCCCCGCGCCGAGCAGTCGGTCGCGGTCGAGGGCACCGAGTCGACGCTCCGGGTCTCCGAGGAGGGGACGGTCCGGGCGACCGTGGTCAACGAGGGCCCCGCGACGCTCGAGGACCCCGTGGCGACGCTCGACCCGCCCTCCCGAAACGTCGAGGTGCTCGAACCGGAGTCCGCCCTCGATGACCTCGCCCCCGGCGAGTCCGCCGAGGTGGCGTTCGACGTCGAGGCCGCCGACGCCGCCCGCGCCGGCACGCGGCAGTTCACGCTTTCGACCGAGTACGAGACCCCGAACGGCAACGTCGAGACGGTCGACCCGGTTCGGTTCCAGGTCGACGTCGGTCCCCAGCGGGACGACTTCGCCGTCGAGACGGGGAACGCGACGGTCACCGCCGGCGGGACGGACCGGGTCGTCGTCTCCGTGACCAACCAGCGCGAGACGACGGTCACCGACGTCTCGGCGAAACTGTTCACCTCGAGTCCGCTGTCTGCGGCCGACGACGAGGCATACGTCGCCTCGCTGGCCCCCGGCGAGACCGCCGACATCGCCTTCCGCGTGTCGGCGTCCGGCTCCGCGATGACGAAGGGGTACCCGGTGTCGGTCGACTTCCAGTACGTCGACGACGGCGGCGAGACCCGGCTCTCGAAGAGCTACCGGCGGCCGGTCACGGTCGTCGAGTCCGGCGGCGGCCTGTTCGGGGTCATCCCGCCGTTCGGGGTGCTCGTTGCCGTCTCGCTGCTGGCCGTCCCGCTGGTCGCGCTCGGGGTCCGCCGCCGGTAGATGGTCAACTACCAGCCCTACATCGACCGGGTCGACGCCTACGTCACCGGCCGCCCGGGGACGGTCATCGTCGCGTTCTTGCTCGTGACCGGGCTGTTCGCACTCGGCGTCGGCAGCGTCTCCACGTCGGCCGGCACCCAGCAGTTCACCGAGGATGTCCCTGCACAGGAGGCCCTCGACCAGGTCAACGCGAAGTTCACCCCGACGTTCCAGTCGGGTGGCGGCAGTACCCAGCTGATTCAGCGCAGCGAGAACGTCCTCTCGCGGCCGGCGATGCTCCGGATGCTGGAGGTCCAGGAACGCATGCGAGAGCGCCCGGGGATGCGCGTCGAGAGCACCTCCAGTGCGGCGGCCATCGTCGCCCGGCAGCTGGACCCGGGCGCGGAGACGCCGGCCGCCCAGCAGCGCGCCATCGAGGGCGCGACCGACGGCGAGATACGGCAGGCGGTGCGGGCCGCCGACGAGTCGAACCCTCGGTTCCGTGGCCTGCTGTCGGAGGACTTCGACCGCAAGTCGGCCTCGGCGTCGGCAACCATTGGCGTCGTCTCCCACAACGTGCCCGAGGCCGGCGGCGGCAGTGCCGGCCAGGGCGGGTCCAGCCCCCTGACCCCGATCCAGCGGGAGGCCGCCGCCATCACCGACGCCGTCGGCGGCGACATCCGCGTGTTCGGCGCCGGGGTCATCTCCGCGGAGTTCGCCGCCGTCATCAACGACACGCTGGCCATCGTCGTTCCGGCGGCGGTGCTTCTCATCACGCCGCGGGCATCCCGTTCAGCCAGGTGCTCATCGCGGTGCCGCCGCTGCTGCTGGCGGTCGGCATCGACTTCGGCATCCACGCGGTCAACCGCTACCGGGAGGAGCGCGAGGAGGGGTACGGCATCGACGAGTCGATGTCCCGGACGACCGACCAGGTGCTGGTCGCCTTCTTCATCGTGACGGGGACCACCGTCATCGGCTTCGGCGCGAACCTGGCGAGCGAACTGCCGCCGATCCGGCAGTTCGGCATTGTCGCCGCCGTCGGCATCGTGTTCACTTTCGCCGTGTTCGGCGTCTTCCTGCCGGCCGCGAAGGTGAAACTCGACCACGTCCGCGAGCGGTACCCGATACCGACGTTCTCGACGCGGCCGCTCGGCGCCGGCGGGTCGGCGCTCGCCCGCGTCCAAGGCGTCGGCGGGACCGTCGCCCGGACTGCGCCGCTGGCGTTCGTCGTCGCGTTACTCCTCGTCAGCGGCGCCTCGGGGGCCTACGCCACCGGCGTCGACACCTCCTTCGGAACGGAGGACTTCCTGCCGCCGGCCGAGCAGCCGGACTACTACGACGCCCTGCCGGAGCCGTTCGCGCCGGGGGAGTACACCGTGACGGCGACGCTGAACTTCCTCGAGGACAACTTCGAGTCCGGCCAGTCCGACACCGTCACGGTGTACGTCGAGGGGCCCATGGAGCGGGGGTCGTCGCTGGAATCGGTCCGGCGGGCGGGCCGGGACCCGCCGGCCTCCGTCGTCGCCGACGGGCGGCAGGCCGAGGCCACCAGCATCGTAACCGTCATCGAGGACTACGCCGCCCGCGACCCCGAGTTCCGCCGCCTGGTCGAGCGCAACGATGCCGACGGCGACGGGGTCCCGGACCGAAACCTCGAGGACGTGTACGACGCGCTGTTCGACTCGCCGGCCGCCGGGCAGGCCGCACAGTACATGACCGAGGACCGACGGAGCACGCGCGTCGTCTACACGGTGGAGGCC
>PXSL01000035.1 GCA_003022815.1 Halobacteriales archaeon SW_5_68_122
CGTCCGGCCGGCGTCGTCCTCGCCGTAGACGTCGACGGCGCCGGCGGGCGTCGCCCGTTCCGTGGCCAGCGGCGTGAACCCGGCCTCGACCAGTCCCGGCTCCGAGAGGACCCGCTCCTTGAGGTCGGCCTCGGTGCCGACCACCTCGAGCGATTCGGGGTCGGAGACGTCGAAGACGGCGGCGTGGGCGACCGTGGAAAAGCGGACGACGAGCGACTCCTCGGGCGTGGTGCGGTGGCTCTCGACGACTAGGCGGCCGTCCTCCGCGTGGCAGTCGTGTTCGCACCCCGGTGGTTGCCAGTTGACTGGCTTCTGGCCCTCGTCGGTGTGGACCAGTGCCGCGCCGTCGGGCTTCAGCATGACGTGGCGGTCGCCCGGGCCGAGTTCCGAGGCCGCCCGGCCCTCATAGTTGACCGTACAGCGGCCGAACAGGGTGACGAGCGTGCCGGCCTCGATGCCGTCGCCGACAAGGGCGGCGGCGGCCTCGGCGGTCGGCGAAAACAGCGTGCGGGCGCCGGCCGCCGGGTCGTCGGTGGACACGTCTTCCGGTAGCGCCGTGGGGGGCTTAACGTAGTCGGTGACGCATCCTCTCGGCCCGGAACGGCATCGTCCGGAGTCAGCGGCGAACGGCAGAACAGCATGGGATTCGATTCGCCGCCAAGGCTTTTTTGATTCGCTGTCACGCAACGCCCATGGGCATGTCCGGGCTCGGATCGGGGAACGACCGAACACCCACGGAACCGCTCGTTCTGATGGGTCTCGGACTGGCGTACGCCGCGGCGGGTGTCGGACTGTTCTACGGGTCGATTCGTTCCACACCCGTCTTCTGGGGGTTCCTCGTCAGCACTCTCCTCCTCCTCGTGGCCGCATCGGCACGCGTGATTTCCACGTACCGCGTTCAGAGGCAAGACGTGGTGGCTCTCGCGGGGTTGGCGCTTCTCCTTGTGCCGTACGTGCTTTACGCACAAATTTATCGACATGTGGAGTTCACACATCCCGTTCATCTCGTCGCATCGGTGACATTCGTCTTGCCGACCCTTGCCGGTGCAGTTTTCGGGTACGAGATGCGAAGACCGCCCGCCGTTCGGACGGGATTGCGCGGCTACGCCTATGGCCTGTCACGATACGTTGCCGTCGGCGTCACGCCGTTGATGATGACGAGCGGGTTCGTCGGGACCATGATAATCGGGAGAGCGAGGCCGCCGACGCGACTGGAATGTAACGCTGTACACCATGATCGGCCTATTGATGACCGGAATCGCTGTTCTCGGCGCGCTACTCGGCTATACGACCGGGTACACGGCCGGAGCGCGACAGCATCGCTCCCGGTGAGCAGGAGGAACTCGGAGCTCGTTTCCTCGTATTACTCGGGCGTACGGCCGGTCGTCTCGCGGCCAAATTCGGATGGGGGACGCGCTCTCGACAATCGTCAAGCGCCCCGCTCGGGGTCGACGGGGAAGACGACGGTCCCGCGGGCGGGGTCCAGCCACCGGAGCGCGCGGACGACGGCCTCCGAGTCGGGCGCCGAAACGTCGCGGACGGTGCGAGCGCCGGCCAGCCACCCCCGGAGGTAGGCGGCGTCGGCTTCGTCGTCGTGGGCGACGAGGGCGCCGCGGCGCCGGCCGCCGGCGCGCCGGAGCGCGAACACGAGGTACCGGCGGACGGAGAAGTCGGACGCGACGACGTACAGCGCCTCGTGCTCCAGGGGGTCGACCCGGGCACACACCTCGCCGAACGAGAGGCCCGTCGCCAGCGGGTCGGGGTCGACGGCGGTCCGGGCGTCGTCGGCGAGGCGGCCGCCGGCCGGGTCCAGTAGGTCGGCGGCGCGGGCCCGCGCCCACCCGCCCTCCGGCGGCCCGCCGAACGGCGTCTCCGGCGTGATAGCGGCGGGGTCGACGCCCCAGTGGGCGTAGTGGAGGTCGTAGCCGTCGCGGTTGTAGGCGACCAGCGTCCGGTGTCCCATGGGACGGATGGCCGCGTCATCGGTCATAAACCCGCGCAGGCGTTGCGGCGACCGCGCGAGTTGTTCCGGACGACCCGCTTGACTCAGAGGTCGTGCCGGCGAACGCGGCAGTCAGCATCGGGCGCGGCCGTCGGGCGTCTCGGCTCTCTGGAGTCCGGATTTCGATCGTGTCGAGGATGCCGTCACCCGGCCTGCCTGACCCGCTCCAGCAGTTTGCTCGGGCTGAACGGCTTGGCGACGTACCCGGCGTCGTCGGGGACCTCGGCCTCCTCTTGCCCCGTGAGAAACAGCACCGTCACCGCCGAGAGTTGGTCGTCCTCGCTGACGCGCTTGTACAGTTCGAGGCCGTTCACGTGCGGGAGCGAGATGTCGAGTAGGAGGATGTCGGGGCGAGGTCCGGACCGAAGCCGTTCCCAGCAGGCCCGGCCGTCCGCGAACGCCTCGACGGCGAACTCCTCGTCGAGGGTCTGTACGATGAGTCCCCGGACGTCGGCGTCGTCCTCTGCCAGCACGACCCGGCGTTCCGCCATACCAGCCGTACGCGTTCGACGCCGTTGTATCTGTCGATGCGATTCGCCCGAAGAGGGCGTCGAATCACCGGGAGACGCCAGTATCGGTCCCGCGGTGAGCCGGCCGACGATGTGACCCCCGGCGCGTCGTGAACGGCGTAACTGCGCTGCGAGCGGCCTACGGGTCGTCCCGGCGGCCGACCCGACGGATCACTTGCCGTGGCGGTCGTTGGCGCGGACGCTCGGGCGGGTCTTCTCGGTGCCCGTGCCGCGGGTCCGCTGGCCGCGGCCGCGCTGGCCCGCCGAGGTCCGGCCGCGGTGGGCGCGGCCGCGCTGGCTGTCGTCGCAGATCCAGCCCAGGTCGTCGTCGTTCTGGATGGCGCCGTGCTCCGGGTCCAGCAGGATGGCCTCGAACCACTTCTGGGAGCCGTCCTCCCCGACCCAGTAAGAGTTCAGGACGCGCAGGTTGCGGAACTTCCGGCCGGCGCGCTCCTCGGCGATGCGCCGGAGGTTCGTCCGGCGGGTGATCTTGTTGACGCCCTGGCGCTTCGAGCGGCGACCGGCCTTGAACCGCTGCTTGCGGGCGCTGCCCTTCCGGACCGACACCCGGGCGACGACGACGCCCTGCTTGGCTTTGTAGCCCAGCGAGCGGGCCTTGTCTAGCCGGGTCGGCCGGTCGATGCGCTCAATGGCGCCTTGGTCGCGCCACTCCTGCTGGCGCTGCCACTGCAGTTCTGCGAGCTTTCCTTCCTTCGGCGTCTTCCACGCCTCGCGGATGTGCGAGTAGAAGCTTCGTGCCATGATTTTCACCACGGGCGTTGCGTGGTTCAACTTCCGGCGGCCGTCGGCCGCGGGAGTCACATCCCAACCTGCGTGTACAGGCGCCCGCTGGTGCCCGTCGTCCAGCGAGTTATCGATGATTCCCTACGACAGCGGTTAAGCGCTTCGAAAGGGACCGAGCGGTCCGTGCAGGACCTCTCCGGGCGTGGCGTGGCGCCCCCCTGGCCGGCGCCGTCAACCCCGGACCGACAGCGACAGGCCGACGAGGACGCCGGCCACGAGGGCCGCAATGAGGAGCGCCACGCCCTCGGCCGTCGAGATGCTGCCGCCGAGTTCGCCGCTCCGGCGGGCCGCGCGCATAAGGTCGGTGCCGGTGCCGCCCCGGAAGAACCGCCTCGCGAGAACCCACGCCGTGTCGACGATGACGATGATTGCCGTCCCCGCGGCCACGCGCCGGGCCCACGTGACTGCCGGCGCGCCCTCGCCGTCCTCGCGTCCGACCCTCGGTATCGGGTCCGGCGAGAACGGTGCCGAGCGGAAGAGGAACCGCCAGAGCGCCCGGCCGGTCGGGCCGCGCCCCGCGGCGTGACCCGCGACGACGAGCGCTGTGACTGCGACGGCGTATACGGCCCCGGCGTCCCCGGTGAGGAGGTCGTCCGCCGACTCCGTCTCCCGGAGCGTCCGCGCGAGACAGCCGACGACCGCGGTCGCCGGAATCAGGGTCCACAGCGCGGCCGTCACGACCGAATCAGCAATCGAGGACTCCACGGGCGCGAGAAACAGCGCGAGAACGGCGCCGATGCCGAAAACGGTCAGTCGCCGCATCCGCTCTTCGGCCGTCCGGAAGTCGTCCCGCCGCCAGTTGGCCAGCACCGAGCGCGCCTCCTCGTTCGTCGCCTCGACGTCGAACTCCCCCGAGTCGTCGAGAATCCGGCCGAGACCGGACTCGGTCCCCCCGTCGGCGGTCTCCGCCGGGTCTTCTCCCGTTCTGGACCCGCTCATGGAGTCGTCAACAGCTTTCAGCCACATATTACTACGGCCCTACCGGGCGCCGAACCGCTCCATTGCGCGGCTGGGGCGGCCCACTCTATTCTGTATCGGGGTATAGGGTTTATGACGTGTCGAAGCCGGACGGCGAAGAACGACAGAATCGACCGAGAAACCGCCTCTTTCGTCGTCTCAGGCCAGCTCGGCGACGCTCTCGAACTCGTCGGCGGTCAGCGCGTCGGCCAGTGCTCGGCGGTCGAGGTCCGGCGTCTCGTTGGGGTACTTCCGCTCGAAGTAGCCGAGCAGGTTCTCGACGTCCCGCTCCAGCAGTTCCTCGCTGTTCGCGTGGTCGGTCGGCACCGCCTGCGGCCAGTCGAACACCGTCACGCCCTCCGCGGAGACGAAGACGTTGTACTCGCTCATATCGGCGTGGACGTAGCCGGCCGCGTAGGCGGCGGCCATCTCCTCGAGCACCAGTTCCAGGACGCCACGGACCTGCCCGGG
>PXSL01000036.1 GCA_003022815.1 Halobacteriales archaeon SW_5_68_122
AGTTCCTTCAGCCCCGCCTCGTCGTCGCCGACGAACGGCTTCGTCTCCGCCCACCGGACCACGACGTAGCCCACCACCCTGCCGTCGTCGGCGACCAGGTGCCGGTCCCGCCGGGTCTCAATGCGGTCGCGCCACCGCTGGAGGTCCTCGTCGGTCGGCTCGAGGTCGACGGCTCCGAGCGCCGCCGCCGAGAGGGCCGACTCGTGGCCGGCCCGCCAGGCGCGGGCCCAGGCGTCCCGCATCTCCCGGGCGTCCTCCGGCACTGGGCGACGGATTTCCACGCCGGTCCGAGGTCCGCGGCGTCAAAAGCTCCTGCGGTCCGAGGGGGCCGGCTGTCAGCTCTGGCTCTCGAGCCGCTGGCTCACCTGCAGGCCCAGTCCGCCGACGAACAACGCGGCGACGACGACCAGCGCGGGGACGTTCTCCGGGACCGACGCCACGCCGAAGACCCCGACCGAGAGCCCGATGAGCGCCCACCCGGCGGCCGCCCGCCGCTCCCCGTCGAGGAGGTGGACGGCCGCCGCCCCGAGCAGAACCGCGACCCCGACGCCGACGAACGCGAGGTATGGCAACGCGCCGGTGGCGTCGAGGACCAGGAGTAGCGCCATCCCCGCGACGACGAGCAATCGGCTCGACTTCGTCGGGTTCCGTTCCATACCCGGCCTATCGGCCGGCCGGTACAAACCGTCGTCGGAGCTACCCGTCCCGGGCGACCGCGACCAGGCCGACCGAGCCGCCGACCAGCACGGCGAAGCCGGCGAACAGTAGCGGGCCGCTGGCGCCGAGCGTGCCGAGGACGACCAGCCCCCAGCCGCCGCCGGCGACGGCATGGGCCAGGCCGATGCGGGTCAGCCCCCGCCGGAGGTAGACCGCCGCGCCGAACAGCAGGCCCGCGGCGACGACCACCACCGAGAGGAAGGCCGCCGGCACCCGGGCGTCGCCGACTGCAAGCGGGTCGACGAACGGCTCCGCGAGAAAGAGGATACCCCCAACCCCGATACAGCAGCCGACGGCCGCGGAGGCGGCGTCGAATCCCCCGTCGTCGTCCCCGTCGTCGACGTCGCTCGGGTCGAACCGGAACCCGTCGTCGCTCCGGCTCACAGTCTCCGGTAAACCCCGCCGGACTCGGTCACCTCGCCGGCCCGCCGGAGCTTCTCGAGGGCCGTCTCGACGTACGATTCCGGCACGCCCGCCTCGGTTGCGTAGGCGCGGACATCGGTGGCCGTCGGCTCCTCCAGCTCCGAGAGCGCGTCGAGGACGACCTCCCTGCGGCTCCGGGACCCGCCGGAGTCGGTCGCCCGCTCGCCGGCGGCCGCGGCGGCGTCGGCGTCGACGCCCGACGCCGAGAGGTACGTCTCGTCGTCCACTCCGACAGCATCGGTGTCGACCTCGGCAGGGTCGAGGAACTCGCCGTTGTCGGTCCGGTCGGCCAGCATCGAACTGCGAACCCGGGCGGCGGCGTCGGAGGTGTCCGTCTCGGCGAACGCCTTCAGCGACTCGAAGCGGTAGTGGCTCCGGCACCGGGGACACTGCGTCGTCTCCGGGCGCCCCTCGACGATCCAGAGGTGGCGACACTCCGAACAGCCGACCACGGAGTACATACCCTGGCTTCGGTGCCCTCCGGATTGAATCTGCCGCCCGGGGAAGCCGTCAAGGGGCTCGGCCGCCACGACGGAACATGGAACACGTCGGACTCTCCGAACGGGAGACGGTCGAGGCGGTCGAGGACGTCCACCTGGCACAGCTGGCGACGGGCGAGCGCACGAGCATCCAGAGCTTCGAAATCGAGCCGGGTGCGATCGTCCCCGAGCACAGCCACCACCACGAACAGACCGGGTTCGTCTACGAGGGGGAGCTGACCTTCATCCTCGACGACGAGGAGCAGAGCGACACGCGGGAGATTGTCGTCGGGCCGGGCGACTCCTTCACCATCCCCGGCGACGAGCCACACGCCGCCGAGAACCGCGGCGACGGCGTGGTCCGGGGCGTCGACATCTTCGCGCCGCCGCGGCCGGACCCCGACTGGGCCGAGTGATGAGGACCGCCATCACTAGTCGCCGCGACGACCGGCCGGACTCGGACGGTCGGTGCGGACGTGACCGCCGGCGGTCGCCATGAGGATGCACCGTCGGGCCTGTCTCGCGTGTCTGGCCGGTGCGCTGGCCGGCTGTTCGAGCGGGGGCAACGCCGGGCGACGGTCCGACGAGACGGTCACGCCCGCACCTGTCCCGGACGGCCGGTCGGCGCCGGTCACCGCGGCCGGCGAACTCGCCCCGGCGGCGACCGGCGACGCCCACGTCGAGGCGCTCTCCGGTGGCTCGGCGAGGTTCGCCGCCGAGTACCTCGCCGGCCGCGCCGAGCAGCCCTTCGACCTGGCCCGGATACTCGCCACCGTCGACGGCGGCGCCTTCACTTACCGGCGGTTCGACATCCGCGAGCTCGACCGCGGCACGGTCACCCGGACGTTCAAGGGCATCTGGTACGAGGACGGCGAGGCCGTCGGCCGATTTTTCGATGGGGGCAACCAGTCGCTACAGTTCGAGGCCGAGGAGTTCGCGCCACCGCCGGCGGTCGACCGGTACGACCGGGAGCGGGTGGTAGCCCTGCTGTCGGCGTTCGCCCCGGCGGTGACGGCGGTCGACGGCGGGTACGAGATGGCCGCCGACGGGGTGGCCGCGCCGGCCCGGTTGCCGATTCCCGAGGGGCTGGACGGCAGCGAGAACGGCCGGCTGCGGGGACGGGTCGGAGACGACGGCGTGGTCACGGAGCTGTCGGCACTGTTCGGCGTGCCGCCGAGCCGGGCCGGCAGCGACCCCGCCCCGATCACCTACCGGCTGGCGGTGACCGACCGCGGGTCGACGGTCGTCGAGCGGCCCGACGCCGAGGAGACCCTCGAGTGGTACAGGCGTCTGAAGAACGAGTCGCCGGTTCCGGCGGATGCGGCGCAGGTAGAGCGGCCCGACTGGTGATTAGGCAAGGTCGTGGAGGTTGTCGACGACCGCCTCGGCGTACTCGCTGGTGGCGAGTTTCTCGCCGCCCTCGATCTGTCGCTCGATGTCGTAGGTGACCTTCCGGTCGACGATGGTCCGTTCGACGGCGTCGCGAACGAGGTCGGCGGCGTCGTGCCAGCCCATGAACTCCAGCATGATGCGGCCCGACAGTATCATCGCGGTCGGGTTGACCTTGTCTTGGCCGGCGTACTTCGGCGCGGAGCCGTGGACGGGTTCGGCGAGCACGCGGCCGTCGCCGACGTTGGCGCCGGGCGCGATGCCGAGGCCGCCAATCTGGGCGCCGCAGGCGTCCGAGACGTAGTCGCCGTTGAGGTTCGGCAGTGCCATCACGTCGTACTGGTCGGTGCGGGTGAGGATCTGCTGGAGCATGTTGTCGGCAATGCGGTCGTTGACCACGACCGCACCCTCCGGTGGTTCGCCGTCACGTTCCTCCCAGAGGGTGTCCTCGGTGATGACCTCCTCGCCGTACTCCTCTCTGGCCACCTCGTAGCCCCAGTCGCGGAAGGCGCCCTCGGTGAACTTCATGATGTTGCCCTTGTGGACCAGCGTCACCGAATCGCGGTCGTGCTCGAGGGCGTAGTCGATGGCCTTCCGGACGAGTCGCTTGGTGCCGAACTCGGTGATAGGCTTGACGCCGATGCCGACGGGGCCGTCGTGGATGGTCTCGTCGTAGCTCATCTCGTCCTCGACGAACTCCCGGACCTGCTCGACGCCCTCGGTGCCGGCCTCCCACTCGATACCGGCGTACACGTCCTCGGTGTTCTCCCGGAAGCTCACCATGTCCATCCGTTCGGGTCGCTTGACCGGCGAGGGGACGCCGTCGAGGTGGTAGGTCGGGGTCCCTTGATGGAGATCTTGAACTCCGTGAGCGCCTCGATGGTGTCGTCGGGCAGGTTCTCGTCGTACGTTTCGCGGGCGGACTCGCCCGCGTAGACGCGCATCCAGTGAATCTCCCGGCCGGTGGCGGCGGCGGCCGCCTCCAGCACCGTCTGGGCGGCCGGGCCGACGTCGACGCCGATGCCGTCCCCGTGGATGATGGGGATTATCGGGTCGTCGGGTACGACGAGTTCGTCGTCACCCGAGACCTCGACTCTCTCGCCCTGCGAGGGTACTTCGACTTTGTCGTATCCCATGGCGAGTGGTTCTAGGCCCCCCCTGAAATGCGTACCGCTCCTTCGGCGAATTTTGCATGAACAACCGGTAGGGACCCGAGTCAGGCCGCCTCGCCCGGCGCAAGCGGTAACCCGTCGCCGGCCGGAGGGAACGCATGCGCGTCATCGCACACGGCGGCGCCGGGTCGCCGCCCGATGGGCCGGAGGACCGACAGCGGGCGCTCGATGCGGCCGCGGAGGCGGGCACCGACGCCGGCACGCCGACCGACGCCGTCGCCGCGGCGCTCCGCAGGCTCGAGTCCGACACCCGGTTCAACGCCGGCGTCGGCGGGTCGGTCCAGTCTGACGGCCACGTCCGCACCGACGCCGGCCTGATGACCGACGACCGCGAGGCCGGCGCCGCCTGCGCCATGCCCGGGGTCGAGCACGCCGTCGATGTCGCCCGGGCCGTCAAGGAGGAGACGCCACACGTCCTCGTTGCTGGCGTCCACGCCGTCGACCTCGCGGCGGCCGTCGGCGTCGAAACCGGCGTCGACCTGTGGTCCGACCGCAACCGAACGCGGTGGGCCGACCTCGACGAGCGCCCCGAGGGCGACCAGCTGGCCCACGCCGAGTGGGTCCGCGAGCGGTTCGGCGGCGACCCCGCCTCGGGGCTCGACGCCGGGACCGGGGCGCCGGGCGACGCCGACCACGACACGGTCGGGGCCATTGCGACCGACGGCGACCGCCTCGCGACGGCCACCTCCACGGGCGGCCGGTGGCTGGCGCTGGCCGGCCGCGTCGGCGACGTGCCGCAGGTCGGCTCCGGCTTCTACTGTTCGCCGGCCGGCGGCGCCTCCGCGACCGGCGCCGGCGAGGACATCGCCCGAACCACCCTCTCGCGGCGGGCGGTCGGCCACCTCGAAGACGGCCGCCCGGCGGGGGCGGCCGCCGAGGCCGCAATCGAGGAGTTCGGCGACCTCGTCGAGGGGTCGGCAGGCGTCATCCTCCTGACCCCCGACGGTGACGCGGGCGAAGCGTACAACAGCGACGCGATGCAGACCGCCGTCGCCGGCGACCGCTGAGTCAGAACGACGGCTCGTCGCGGGGGTGCCGGAGGTCGATTTCGCCGGCGTGGACAGTCTCGGGGTCCTCGGCGAGCCGGTGCAACCGCTCCGCGATCTCGTCGGGGTCCATCCACCGGTCGTGGTCCGGATGCTCCGCCCTGAGCCCCGGCTTGTCGATCCACCCGTCCACCACCACGTGGACAGCCTAGACGCCGGCCGCCCCGAGTTCGGGATCGGCGTTCATCGACCGCGCCATCCCCCGGAGGGCGTGCCGGGCGGTCGCCGTCGGGAGCGAGGACGACGACCGGCGGGACGCCCCGGAGTTCACCAGAAGGATGGTCCCGCCGTCGGTCCGTCGCATGTCGGCCGCCGCGGCCTTCGCACACCGAAAGCTACCGAGGACGCGGGTGTCCCACGCCGCCGCAAGGGCCCCCTCGTCGCTGTCGAGGAGAGCGCCGCCGTCGACCCCGGACGCGAACGCCGTCACCGCGAGGACGTCGACCGGGCCGAACCGCTCGCGGACGGCCTCGAAGCCGTCGGCGACCGTGTTGGCGTCGGTCAGGTCCGTCGGCACCGCTAGCACATCCCCCGGCGTCGACGCCTCGAGCTCGGCCGCGACGTCCTTGATGTAGTCCCCCGAGCGGGCGAACAGTCCGACCGCGGCGCCACCCTCGGCGAACCGGCGCGCGACCGCCGAGCCGAGGCCGGCACCGACGCCTGCGATGACCGCCGTCTCTGTCATACGCTTCGTTACGTCGTCGGTGGTGCTAACGGTTGGGGACGCCGCCTGTGGCACCACCAGACCGATATCCGACGCGTCCGACTGTGGGACCGTGACGACCGTCAGCGACACCTACATCGAGAACCGCCAGCGGGTCCAGCCGACCGACACGAACAACCACGGCTCCGCCCACGGCGGCAACGTCGTCAGATGGATGGACGAGGTGGGCGCGATGTCGGCGATGCGGCACGCCGGCGAGACTTGCGTGACCGCCCGCATCGAGGGACTGAATTTCGAGCGGCCGATTCCGCAGGGCGACATCTGCGTTATCGAGTCGTTCGCCTACGAGGCCGGCCGGACCAGCGTCCGGGTCCGCCTGCGCGCCTACCGGGAGTCACCACGGACGGGCGAGCGCGAGCAGACCACCGACTCGCACTTCGTCTTCGTCGCCGTCGACGAGTCGGGCGATCCCGTCGAGGTGCCCGACCTGCGGGCCGACTCCGAGCAGTGCCGGCGACTCCGGGCCAACGCACTCGAGGACGCTCCTGACAGCTAGGAGGCCGCGACCGCCTCGAGGGCGATGTCGATGGCCCGCGCGACGTTGTTCTTGGCCTGCTCGGGCAGCTCGTCGTCGTCGGTTTCGCCCTTCTGGGTGCCCTCAACGAGGTTGCCGTCGACGGTGCAGACCGCGCCGGCGGCCAGTCCCTTCCGGCGGGCGAGCGTGAAGATGGCGGCGGCCTCCATCTCGACGGCCAGCAGACCCGCCTCGTTCCACGCCTCGACGTGGTCGGGGGTCTCGGCGTAGAAGGCGTCGTCCGTCGCAACGGGGCCGACGTGGACCGGCGCCTCGCGCGCCTCGGCGGCCGCCACCAGCGCCGACAGCGTCCCGTGGTCGGGCACCGCCGGCACCGCAATGTCCTCGTAGCGCACCGTCGTGCCCTCGTCCTTGGCGGCACCGGTGGCGACGATGGTGTCGCCGATTTCGATGCCGGACTGAAGGGCGCCCGTGGTGCCGACCCGGACGAACGTCTCGACGCCGACGGCCGCCAGTTCCTCGACGGCGATGGCCGCCGACGGCGAGCCGATGCCCGTCGAGCAGACCGTCAGCTCGGTGCCCTCGTAGACCGCGTTGACGAGCTTGTACTCGCGGTTCTCGGCGACTGTCTCGGTTTCGTCGCAGTGGCCGGCGATGCGGTCGACCCGGCCGGGGTCGCCCGGCAGCAGCGCCACGTCGTGGATGTCGCCCTCCTCGACCATCAGATGCGGCTGTTTTCCCATGGAGGGGACTCGCAGCAGGGACCCAAAAGTTAGTCGACGTTCGGCCGGCGAGTTAGTCGACGTTCCGCGGGCGGCCGTCGAAGGCGTCCACGCCGGGGAGTTCCGAGGGGCGGTCGACCCGGTGGTCTGCGAGGCCGCCGTCGTCGTCGCCGACGAACACCGTGCGGTAGCCCCGCTCGGCGGCCGGGCGGATGTCGTAGTCGACGCTGTCACCGACCATGACGTACTCCTCGGCGGCGACGGCGTCGGTGACGGCGTCGAACGGTTCGTCGGCCGGCTTGAACGCCCCGACGTCGTCGGCGCACACCACGGCGTCGACGTGCTCGTCGAGGCCGAACGCCGACAGCTTCCGCCGCTGGACCGGGCCGTAGCCGTTGGTCACGACGCCGACCCGCTCCAGCGACGACAACAGCTCAGGGACCCCCTCCGGGACGTGGGTGGCCTCCAGTTCCGTCTCGATGTAGGTGTCGGCGAACCGCTCGGGGTCGACGTCGAGACCCGTCTCCCGGGCGGCCCGCGCCGCGCCCACGTAGGGGCTCTCTTCGAACTCGACGAACGTCTCGACGTAGCCCTCGCCGATGGCCTCGGTGGCGGCCTCGGTGGGGTCGACGCCGGCCTTCTCGCAGGCGTTCCGGAAGATGCCCGGCACCTCCGGCTCGTAGGTCACGAGCGTCTCGTCGAGGTCGAAGAGGTAACCGGTGGTCATGCCCGTCCATAAGATGAGCGCCCGATAAACGCTTTCGCCGGTCTACACCGGCCCGAACCGGTAGACGGCCGTCAGCGCAGTCAGGAGGGCGACGCCGTAGACGACCGCCGAGACGGCCCACTGTCGGCGGACCGCCGCCGGGTGGGCCTCGTGGGCGTTGCCGCCGTACCGGGGGAACACCAGCCACGCGAAGAAACCGTAGAGGAAGGCGACCAGCGCGGCCAGGAAGACCACCTCCGAGAGGCTGGTCACGCTCCCGAAGTGGACATCCCCGAGGCTGAGCGACTCGCCCGCGTTCTCGTAAGCGACGTTGGCCGCCTCGTAAACGACGCCGGCGAGCACCCCGGCGGCCAGGTGGGCGACATCGGCCGCGGGCCGTGACACCTCGTTCGGCGGGCGGCGCCGCAGCGCCGAGGCGGCCACGTACGGCGGGACGTAGCCGTACCGCTGGGCCCACATGGGAAGCGTCATCACGAGCGTCGCAAGCAGGCCGGCGACGGCGGCGACGGCGAGACGGACCCCCGGCGACGGGCCGTGGTCGAAGGCGTGGAGCGGAATCACGGCATCACCGCCTCAACGCGCTCCCACGAGAGGTCCGGTCTCGGGCCGCGGTCGTTGGCGGCGACGGCGCCGCAGGCGTTGGCTACCGACAGCGCCCGCTTGGGATCGCCGCCGTCGAGCCACGCGACGAGAAAGCCCGCCGCGAAGGCGTCGCCGGCACCCGTCGAGTCCACCGACGACAGCCCGTACCCCGCGTGGTCGAAGCGGCCGTCCGGACAGGCCAGCGTCGCCCCGCTGTCGCCGTGTTTGGTCACCTTCCAGGGCACTGAGGCATGTATCTCGGCGGCCTCGCGGTCGGTGACGAACAGCAGGTCCGCGTGCTCGAGGACCCCGTCGTAACTCCGGTCGGTCAGTCGGCGCCCGGGGTCGAAAAGGACCGCCACCTCGCCGTCGGCGTCCACGAGGACGTACTTCCGGGTCGTCTCCTCGCCCGCGACGGGTTTCAGGCGGGTCTCGACGCCGACGGCCTCCAGCCCCGACCGGGCCATCTCGCCGACGTCGTCGTCGCCGACGCTGCCGAACAGGCGCGCCTCGCACGACAGCATCGCCAGCGCGGCGGCGGCGTTGGCCGCGCTGCCGCCGCCGCCCTCCGAGCGCCCCCGGACTTGGGCCTCGTCGTCCGCCCTCGGCAACCGGTCGACCCGCAGCGTGACGTCCCAGTTGACGTGGCCGACACACACAACGCGCATGCCTCCGAGTATCGGCGACCGCGTGAAAACACTCACGCTATTGCGAAGAGCACGATATTGTGGGCGCCGGGGCCGAGGCCGACGGCCGCGATGAGACCGAGAAGCGGGTAGCCCTCGGTGGGGTCCTCGCGGACGTACTCGTCGAACAGCGCGACGACGCCGCCGGCGACCAGCAGTTTCACGACGACGAACAGCCAGGCATCCCCCAGGACGGCGGGCGCCGGGAGCTCGGCGCCGAACTCGATGATGACCCGCGACAGCGGCGTCTGCTCGCCGAACTCGAGGAGGCCGTAGCCGACGGCCGTCGAGACGCCGTCCAGCGCGTGGCCGAACACCGCGACGGCGCCGACGGCGCCGGTCGCACGGCCCGCCTCGAGACGAATCAGGGCGGCCCACACCCCTGCCGCCGCCAGCAGCGACCCCGCGACAATGGCCGCCGAGAGTCCGACCGCTGGAGAACCGTCCCGGGCGGAAACTGCCGCGGCCACGAGCGTCGCCATGAGCATCGCCGTCCCGAGGCCCGCCAGTATTCCGGGGGCGCCGTCGGCGCTCCATCCTTCCCCGGGGCGGTCGGCGACGGCGGCCCACGCCAGGCCCGTGAGGACGCCGACGGTAGCGTAGACGGCCGGCGACCCGAACAGCGGCGCGACCGCCGCCGGAATGGCCCCGGCCTGGAACAGCGCGTACAGGCCGCCGCCGGCGGCCATCCACGGCGCCAGCGCGGCGACGGTGCCCTCCGTCACCGGCGGCCGGGCCCGGTAGAGGGCGGCGCCCGTCGCGGCCAGTGCCGCCAGTAAGCCGACCAGGTACGGGAGCGGCGGCAGCGCGAACCCGGAGGGCAACAGTTGCACGGCCGGAGTACCGCCGGGGCCGGCCGAAAGCGTTGCGGTCCCCGCCGGCCGGCGCTGTTAAGTTAAGAGCGAGGCAGTGGATTTCTGAGTGCCTATGCTCAAAATCGACCGCATCAACGGTAGTACCGACTGGATAGACTCAGAGCTTTATCGAGCGGGAACGGATACTCGAATGGATCATTGAAGTCAGCATCGTGTTATTGTCCACCGGGTTCTCTTATCTGGACAGTCCTTAGATCAAAATTCTTAATCAATCTGCCAGAAAAATCCTAATAATGCATGACTTCGATATTTTTAAAGATCGGTTAGCGCATATACTCAACGGCGAAGAGTTTGCTATTGCGGTCGTCACCGCGACGAAACCAGACTTCTACAAGCAAGCTCCCCTCGTTGCCGCCGCGGAGGAACGTGAACTACCGTGTTTTGTACTCCACACCGGCCAACACCACGATGATGTCCTCGGACACGGACTCTCCGAGTACGACCTCAAATATCGCATTAGCGTCGATATGCGGATTCGTGGGGGACTTTCCAAAAAGACCGCTGACTTGATGACCCGCACCAAGACCGTCACCGACTACCTCGAAACGGAGTTCCCCGATACCACGATTCTACCCATCGTTCACGGCGATACGCACGCAGCAGGCGTCTTCCCGCAGGCGTGGTCCTTTGCCACCAACCAATTCGTCGCCCACAATGAAGCAGGACTCCGCGGTATGATGCCCTCCTTCGACAACGTCGAGGACTCCGATACGTTCGTCGCCGATCAGTTCGAGGGCGAATGGACACTCAACCGCTCTGAGCCGTTCCCCGAGCAGTACGACACATTCGTCGGCAGTGCAGCGTCCATCTACCACTTCGCACCGGTCGAGCTCAACCGCCAGCACCTTCTGAACGAGGGGTATCCCGGCGAGTCCGACGGAGTCGAGCGCATCCCAGTTGTCGGCAACTCCATCGTGGACGCAATCGAAATGAAGCGCGACCCGGATATCGAGGAGTCCATCTTCGACATCTATCCCGTGCTGGAGGAGCGCAATGACTGGATTCGCATCGATATTCATCGCCGGGCAAACCTCCTTCCGAAGCGGTTTTCCAGCATCGTCGAAGGGGTCACCAAACTAGTCGAAAACGGGTACAACGTGAACTTCGTTGAACTACACGCGACCAAGCAAGCACTAGAAAACTACGGCTACCGCGAGCGACTGGTCGAACTGGACAAAAAACAGGATAACTTCCTGTTTACTGGTCTCTGGAGGAAGCACGCCCACGTATACGAGTTCCTCACCTCCGGTCAGTGCTTCGCCGAATTCACCGACTCGGGGAGTATGCAGGAGGAACTCAACGTCATCGACGAGCGACCACGTTTATCAGATGATTGAATACGTCTACGAGACAGATTCGGTTCGGGATCGTCTCACATCCAACAAGAAACTCTACGGCGAAAACGTCGCCCAGAACATCGTGGAATTCTTGCACGACCGCCGCGACGAGAAATCGTTCGAATGGGCACATGAACGCGTCGGATTCGCCAGCGAAGGCAGGGAGTTCGACTACCTGTAAGACAGCAGTCGAGTCCAGCTTCTTAATAGCGGTCCGACTCATTCGAATCCCACAAGCAGAAGACAATCTAATATGAACTCACCCATCGTCCGCTTTCCCACCTACCGCTCCGTGCTCGCTCGGTTCTCGTAAGTGAAGCGAATGAGAATATCGCTGCGCGCAACCACAATTCGTTCGATAAACGAGGGGGGAAAAATACTAGAGAGGGTCGAAAATAATAATCTCGCCAGAGGGAGCCGAATACTCCTTTCAATCGCAGGCTTGGGTGTCCGCTCTCGCTCCACAAATGCCAAGTTGATCCACGGACTACACCGGGTGAGGCGGTCGAATTCAGCCATAGAACAGCCTAAATCGACCATCTCGTCCCTAACCGAACACGACCCCGCCGGCCGAACGCAACCCCTTTCATCCGACCGGCCGAATCCGCCTGCATGAGCCCTGACCTCACCGACGAGCAACTCGAGAAACACCGCGAGGCCGGCAAGATACTCGCGCAGGTCCGCGCGGCGGCCGCAAACCGGGTCGAGGTCGGCGAGAGCCACCTCGAGGTCGCCGAATTCGCCGAGGACCGCATCCGGGAACTCGGCGCCGAACCCGCCTTCCCGGTCAACATCAGCATTGACGAGGAGGCCGCCCACGCGACGCCGACCCCGGACGACGACGCGACGTTCGGCGAGGAGATGATCAACCTCGATATCGGCGTACACGTCGACGGGTGGCTGGCCGACACCGCGGTCACGGTCGACCTCTCGGGGCACGCCGACCTCGCGGAGGCCCCCGAGGAGGCGCTGGAGGCCGCAATCGAGGTCGTCGAACCGGGCGTCGAGACGGGCGAAATCGGCGCCGAAATCGAGTCCGTCATCGACGGCTACGGCTACAACCCCGTCGTCAACCTCACCGGCCACGGCCTCGGCCACTGGGAGCAGCACACCGAGCCCAATGTCCCCAACCGGGCCGTCGGCCAGGGCGTCGAACTCGAGGCCGGCGACGTGGTCGCTATCGAGCCGTTCGCCACCGACGGCGGCGGCAAGGTCACCGAGGGCGCCCACGAGGAAATCTACTCGCTGGAACGGGAGGCCAGCGTCCGCAACCGGCAGGCCCGGGAGGCGCTCGAACAGATTGTCGAGGAGTTCAAGACGCTCCCGTTCGCCCGCCGGTGGCTGGACACCTCGCGGGCGAAGATGGCGCTACGTCGCCTCGAACAGCAGAATGTCGTCCACGGCTACCCCGTCCTCAAGGAACAGGACGGCTCCCTCGTTAGCCAGCGGGAGCACACGGTCATCGTCACCGAGGACGGCTGCGAAGTGACGACGCGGACGCAATAGTCGGGGCCAGACTCACGCATTGTTCATCCGGACCGTCTCCTCGGCACCGCAGGCCCGACACGTTGACACGCGGTAGGGCTCCCGCGAAAACTGTGCGTTCTTGTCCTTTTGGCTCTCGGTCAACAACTGGATGCGTACCTCATGGGGGGTCTTGCGGTTGCACTCCTCGCACTTCTCGGCTATCCGCTCGTCATCTATTCGAGTAGCCATTGTCACTCTCTCGTAGCTCCGAAACCTGTATAAAAGGGTACTTCAGTTACCGACCGTTTTGATTGTTCATCGCGCCGCGAGAACCGGCTCCCATCAGACGTGTTCTGAGACCGCCTAAAAGTTCATTCACGTCTCTGAAATTGTCTCATCGCCGCTGTCGGTCAGTTAAACGGCCACAATATTTAAGTATCTCGACTGGAGCAAACAGCGTTAACCGACCCCCAGCCAAGTAGGTGGTATGGACCAGTTGTTCGCGCCGTGGCGCATTGAGTGGGTCGAACGGGACGGCAACGAGGACATCGACGGCTGTCCGTTCTGCGCGCTACCGAAGCGGGAGGACGCCCGCGACGCGCTCGTGGTCGCCGAGTCGGCCCACGCCTACGTGCTCCTGAACAACTACCCCTACAACCCGGGGCACGCGATGGTCATCCCGCGGGAACACACCGGGGCGTTCGAGGCCCTCGACGAGGAGACGCTCTTGAACCACGCTCTGCTCAAACAGCGGACCATCGAGGCGCTCGACGCCGCCCTCGCTCCCGACGGCGTCAACGCGGGGCTGAACCTCGGGGACGCCTCCGGCGGGTCCGTCGACGACCACCTCCACACCCACCTCGTCCCGCGGTGGGCCGGCGACACCAACTTCATGCCGGTCTGTGCGGATACGAAGGTCATCGTTCAGGCCGTCGACGACACCTACGAGGAACTGCACGCCGCCTTCGCCGACCAGGAGGGGGCGACCGTGGGCGACGACGGTGCCGTCCGGCTGGAGTTTTAGTCCCCTCAAAGCGCCACGCTCGGGGCCAGCAATCCCCTCATTTAAGCGGCTGGTGAGGCTATAGCTGGCAATGAGCGACGCCGCGGTCGCGGAGGCGGGCCTCGAGGGCGACGCCGCAAAGCGGGGGTTCACCCGCGCCAGCGCCGTCAACGTCGCCGGCAACGCCGCGAAAATCCTCGTCGAGGCCGCCGCCGGAGTGGCGTTCGGGTCGGTCGCCCTGCTCGCGGACGCCGCCCACTCGGTCGCAGACCTCGTCGCCAGCGTCGTCGTGCTGGTGTGGGGTCGCAGCGTCTACGCCGACCCCGACGAGGAGCACCCCCACGGCCACCAGCGGGTCGAACCGCTGGCCGCGCTGTTCGTCGGTACCGTCGTCGTGCTGCTCGGGCTGAACCTGCTGTACGAGTCCGCCCAGGGGGTCTTCGAGGGCCCGACCGTCCGGTTCGACGCGCTCCTGGTCGGCGCGCTACTGTTCTCGATGGCCGACATGTACCTGCTGTACTGGTACACGAATCGGGTCAACGCGAGCGTCGACTCCTCGGCACTGGAGGCGCTGGCCGTCGATTCGCTTAACGACATCTATACCTCCGTGGCGGCGCTGGTCGGCGTCGTCGGCATCCTCGTCGGCTACCCGCTGTTCGACGCCGTCGCGGGCGCCTTGGTTAGCCTGCTGGTCGTCTACCAGGGTGTCGAAATCGGCCGCGAGAACGTCTCCTACCTGGTCGGCGCTTCGCCCTCCGAAGCACAGCGCCGCCGTATCGTCGAGGAACTCCGCGCCCACCCCGACGTTCGGGGCGTCCACGACATCGCCGTTTTCTACGACGGCACCGATCTTGAGGTCGAGGCTCACGTCGAGGTCGACGGGGCGCTGACGCTCGTAGAGGCCCACGACATCGAGACCGACCTCGTCGACGCGCTGACGGCGATGGAGGCGGTCGGCGACGCCCACCTACACCTCGACCCGGCGGGCATCGACGAGTGGTAGGATGGCGGACCCGCCCGGAACTGAGGCCGGGGCGCGACGGGTCCTCAGCGCTCGGTCGGGACGGCATCGGGTGCGTGGGCCGTCGCCTCCACGAGATCGGCGGCCGCGGCCTCGGCGACCTCCTCGGGCGTGACGGCGGCGGCCCGCCAGGCCGGCAGTCGGCCGTCCTCGCCCGGCGGCGCGACGGCGCCGGCGTAGGCGTCGGCCTGCTGGAGTTCCGCCTCCCGGTCGAACTCGAGGCCGTTGAACGCCGCGTCGAGGGCGTAGCCGTCGACCAGTCGCTCGACGGCCGTCCGGTACCGCCCCGGCAGCGTCGTGTAGTCGGGGTCGCCGCCGTTCTCCTCGACGGCCCGGAACAGCGCGGCGCCGACCTGCCGGGACATGTCCGAGAGGCCGCTGGGCCCGGACACCGAGCGGTGGTCGTGCTGGTGGACGCCGAGGTCGACCTGGGCGGCGGCGTCGGGGCCGGCCAGCCGGTAGGCCTCCCCGAGCGTGCCGACCTCCAGCCCCCAGTCGCGCTGAATGCGCATCTGCCGGGCCAGGCGGCCGGTCGTGGCGAACTCGCCGGCCAGGGCGTACCGGAACGATTCGAGGTACCCGAAAACGTCGGCGTCGCCCTCGTCGGCCATCGCCCGGACCAGCGGTCGGTAGAACAGCCGGAACAGCCGGCCGTACAGCCGGTCGTCCTCGACGCGAGCGTAGTAGCCCTTCGAGAACTCGTGGCCGTTCGAAAGCGGGAACAGCAGTTTCGGAACGTGGTCTTCGTCGTAGGTCGTCGCATCGGCGTCGTGGACGACGACGTAGTCGCTGTCGGCGGCGACCCCCAGGGCGAGCCAAACGTCGCGGCCCTTTCCCCGGGTGCCGTCGAGGCCCGTCGCGGCGAGCAACTCGCCGACCCGGGGGCCGTCACACCACAGCAGTTCCAGCGAGAGGTCGAATCCGGCGAGCCACTCGGCGACGGCGCCGACTCGGTCTTCGGAGGCCCGCAGCGGGACGACGACCCGCTCGGGGTCGACGGTCTCCAGCGTCGAGAGGGCCCGCTCGGCCGCCAGGGCGGCGTGCTCCCGCTCCGTCATCGGTACGACCACGGCGGCGCGGCCCGTGGGAGCCTCGGGCGTCGCGTCGGCAGTGCGTGCGCTCGTACTGCGAACGTACGTACCTACACCGCCCCGGCTGGTCGGCCGCCGGCCGGCAGTCGTCCGTCCGCGTAAAGGCCGACCAGCACGACCAGAATGACGGCGACGCTGCCGGCCAGCACCCGAAACACGAGGGTGTAGCTGGCGCCGCCGTCGACGGCGAGGCCGACCGCTCCGGAGCCGAGGGCCTGGATGAACATCATCGTCCCGGAGTACAGCGAGTACGCGCTCGCGCGGTGATGGTCCGGGAGCGACGACAGCAGGTAGGCGTCGGCGGCCGGGAACAACCCGTGGACGACGTACCCCAACACGAGGCTCACGGCGGCGACGGCGACGACGCCCTCCACGACGGTCAAAGCGAGGACGGTAGCGACGGTGGCTCCGACGATGGAGAGCAACAGGGGGACGTTCGGGACACGGTCGGCGAGCCGTCCGGTGATAAAAAAGGCTGGAACGCCGGCGGCGAACGTCAGCGACAGGAGCGCCCGCCCGGTCGCCGGGTCGATACCCTTCGCGACCTCGAGGTAGTCACCGTAGAGGTTGAACAGGCCGTTCCAGAGGAAGCCGGCGGCGCCGAGGAAGGCGATGCCGGTGAG